>JARGFW010000305.1 GCA_029211085.1 Deferrisomatales bacterium
TACATCCAATATTTCTTCTACACATCTATGCAAGTACCTAACCGGACACTGCTGGGAAATACCGAGAGTCGGTACCAGAGGTCGCTGCGGAAGCGCCCGGCTTCCACTTCCTTCTCCAGATCCCGGTTCGTCGCGGCGACCACGCGCACGTCGGTGCGGATGGTGGAACTGCCCCCCACGCGTTCGAACTCGCCGTCCTGCAACACGCGCAACAGCTTGGCCTGCAGATCCAGGGGAAGCTCACCGATCTCGTCCAGGAAGAGGGTCGTCCCGTCGGCGAGTTCGAAACGCCCCGCTCGGCGGGCGGCCGCCCCCGTGAACGCACCCTTCTCGTGACCAAAGAGCTCGCTCTCGATCAGACCCGCCGACAGGGTCGCACAGTTGATCTGCATGAGCGGCCGGTCCTTCCGCCGACTCGCCTTGTGGATTGCCCTGGCGACCAACCCCTTGCCCGTACCCGTCTCCCCCTGGATCAGAACCGTGGCGTTGGTGGGAGCCACCTGCTCCACCTTTCTCAAAATTTGCCGCAACACCTCGCTCTTGCCGACGATGTCTCCAAACTCGTGCTCCAACTGGATCTCTTCGTTGAGATATGCGTAATCCGCTTCCAGGCGCTCTTTGAGCTGCTCGACCTCCGACAACGCCTTCCGCAGGGATTCTTCATTTTCCTTCCGCATGACTGCGTTCGCGAAAACCTCGCCGAACAGCCGCAGGCGAGGGATCAGCTCATCCGGCCAGCGTCGATACTCGTGGACGGTCGAGAGCATCAAGGCGCCCACGGCCGTGCCCCCCACCGAGATTGGAATGGAAAGCCCTGATCTCGTGCCGAACTTCTCATACACCCGCTTGAGCTGCTCGGCCTCTTTCGGCAGATCCTCAAGGCTGTAGAACTGCACGAGTTCACCTCGGCTCCATTTGCTGAAGTAGTAGCGGAAGTTGTCAAAGAATTCCGGATCCAGGAGAAACCTGCCCAACTTGGCAATCTGCTCGTCATCCTCGCTCGGCCACCAGATGTAGGTCTCGTCGAAGCGAACGCCCTGCTTGTTCTTGGCAATTCTGTAGAAGGCGCAACGATCGACGCCGAGAAGTCCGCCCAGCCGGCCCAAGTCGCCGCGAATGGTTTTGTCGATGTGATCAGAAGGTGCGTTGATGTACTTCGCGGAAACTTCCGACAAGAGGTGTTCGAACCGCAGCAACTCGGCCAGGTCGCGCGCATCATGCGGCGCCCCGCCCAATATCTGGCCAGTTCCTTCCCGCACTCCCATACTCACCTCTTCGGCGGCTGCCACTGCGGAATCCGGTCGATGATAAAACCCTCGTCGGCAAGCCCGTCTTCGATTGCATCCGGGGACGTCCACACATCATTGAAGTCGATAGTCAAAAGGTCAAGGCCAGGCCCAATCCGCGCCGAATTGACGAATGGCAACTTCTCGGCCGCCTCCCGGGCGCCCGCCCTGTCACACCCTCAAGCGTACATGACGATCCGGAAGTCCCTTACTGTGGCGATGGAAGCCGAAGCTCCGAGCAAAAGACACATCATCGCCAACATGACCGTCGTAGCCCTCATCACTTACTCCGAAAAGCGGGTTCCTTCGCCACAGGCTTCTTACACCCCCGTTGTCAGAGGGGGTCACGACCCACTGGCTCGGTTAGACTCGCCGTGCACAGCAAGCAGCCTGCGGGGATGCTTCTTTCACAGTGAGGAGGCAGCAACCATCTTGACTCACCCACGAAGGGTCTTCCCCAATCCCTCTGACGAATCCCGGCCACCAGAACACTTGCACCCCGTGTGCCATAGTCTTGCAAAGTGAGATTCGCTCCCACTATGCGGAATATACATCCCGCCATGCCCGGGGTGTCAAGCCCACGAGCGGCCGGGTCCAAACGCCGTTCGCCAGTTGACCTTCCCCCTGCAAGCGGCCCGCCCTCAGATTATGACCCTGGGGTAAACCCATCAGGAGGAAGGTCATGGGAAAGAAGCGACTTCGTCCCGAGGAGATCATCGCCAAGCGGCGCGAGGCCGACGCCTATGTGGCCCAGTGCCTAACGAAAACGGATTACCGACGGCGGGAAATCCCGGTGTCGGCCGCAATCCGTCGCGTGGTGGACAAGGCAGCAGCGCAGGTCGAGGGAGACTACCTGTTCGCCATGGCGAGCGGGATCCCCTTCGATGGAGACAACTTTCGGAAGAATGCCTGGACCCGGGCGCTGAAGCGGGCGGAGATCCCCCACCGGAAGGTGTACGCGCTTCGGCACACGTTCGCGGCCTGGTCTCTCATCTCCGGGATTCACCCGGAACGACTGGTGCGTCTCATGGGCCACGGGTCGAAGCAGATGGTCTACGAGGTCTACGGCAAGTACGTGGAAGGATTGGAAACGGACCGAGAACAGATCCGCGAGTACGTCAGAGAGGACTTCCGATGAGGACAAAAAAAGAAGTGCCCGCCGCACCCGCCACGTATTTGGTGATACGTTTGGCGATACGATCGAGCACCCTGTAAACGTAACCCAATGAAATCATTGGGGAAAACATGGTGGAGGCGGGGGGAATCGAACCAAGGCGAGCCGGTTCTAGCCCATCGGCGAAAGTCAGCAGAAATCCAACCTTTTTAGCGTGTTGGCAACCTTCTCTCCCATGACACAGTGTCTGCCTCACTCCGTTGATATCTGCCTTGCTACGGCCCTTCACGGGTCACTTGACGGGTCACCCATGCGGGACCCGTGAGTGGAAAAGGACCGTCTCTACGTTTGCAGGGGGCGTAGACTACGTCCGCTCTTGGGATTGATGACAGCCTTTCCGGTAGTTCGTGTGGGGCTGTCGTTCTCTGCATCACACCGTTCCACCCTGGGATCTCAGGGGAGAGTTCAGGGGAATGCCGGGAGGGTCACCATGCGACACAGGAAAGGAAGCACTTCTCCGTTTTCCCGGCGCGCCGTCCGGCAGGCGGCTTGAGGTGCCTTCCGCCTTTCCGTGGTGTCTTCCCTGCCACGCAACATCCGCCGAGGACCTCTTCCTCTGGCGAATGGCGCGGCTCGCCGAGGAGTCTCACGGGCCCTTGGCCATAGAACGTTCCCTTCGCGACGAGGTGGTGCCACTGCTCTTGCGGGTGGGCCCCGCAGCGCGGGAGAAATACGGGAAAGAAGCCGCCAGGATCTTCGGAGTCACCACAAAGATTGTCCGCGAGATCGCTGCAAGGGCCGAGGCATCACGACAAGTTTCCGGGAGTTCGGCAGCCTCCCCTCGCCTTCACGAGGACACGGACGATGCGGTCGTTCGTGCCGCTGGGATCGGCGAGATCATCCAAACTCGCCGGGGCACCGAGGTGGTCCAGTACAATCCCCGGGAGCAGACCAAGTACGGCGAGGTCATCTTCACCGGGCACATCGAGATCGACCGTCGCGTGCAGCTCAACGGCGATGGCGAGGTGATGATCGGCACCATCGCCTGCCCGGACCGACGCATCCGACGGGAAGTCACCCTGATTCCTGAAGCCTGGGAGTCCAAGGTGGGATTCAAGCGGCGGCTTCCTACCACCGAGTTCGGGTGGTTCGGCACGGACAACCAACTCCAGCAGCTTATGGTCCACCTCTCCCGGTCCCAGGCGCGCACGGTGCGGGGCACCCGTGTCCTGGGGCTCAACGAGCGCGACGGCGAGTGGGCCTTGGTCCTGACGGACAAGACGCTCCTCCCGGGGGGCCGCGAGACCTCCGATCTGATCCACTACTGCGACGGTGAGACCGGAGTGCGGTGGGCCGTGGGGGATACCCCGAAGCCCTCTCCGGAGCACTTCCGGGCGCTGATGGTCCACGGACTGGAGTTCACCGCCACCGGCAAGGCGGCGGCCATGGTGGGCTGGATGGGGGCGCTGGCCTGGAAGGCCCGTTTGTCGAAACGCCTCACGCGCAAGTTCCCCTTCCTTCTCCTCTGGGGCCCCAAGGGCTGCGGCAAGAGCTCCACGGCCGAGCAGGTTCTCCTCCGGTTCTACTCCGGCGGCCAGACCCCCTGGTCCTCGGTCACCCAGCACAAGCCCTTCACCGCCATGCTCTCGGCAAGCCTCACGAACCTCGTGCCCTTCGTCCTCGACGAGTACAAGGGCTGGTCGTATCTGGAGGCATGGCAGCGCTCCATGCTCTCCCAGATCATCCGCGACAGCTACGACGGCATGGCCGGCAAGCGCGGCAACCGCGACGCCCGGACCCAGCGGCTCTACCCCGCGGTGGCGCCGCTGGTGGTGGCCGGGGAGGATACGATCCTGGAGCCGGCCGCCCAGGACCGCATGGTAGAGGTGTTCCTCTCCCCCAAGGACCGGCAGGGCCGCTCCGCATCCTGGCAGGCGCTGTGTGATCTCGATCTGGGCGTCCTGGGGCTCGACTACCTGCGCTGGTCCCTCGATCGGACCGACGAGGAGATGCTGGCCCTCTACCGTGACGTGGAGGCGACGCTTCCGGAGCGGATGCGGGACCGGATTCGCCACAACGTGACCGTAGCGGTCTTCGGCCTGCGCATGTGGACGCGCTGGCTCGCCGACCGGGGAGCCCCCCTTCCCCAGGAGGCCCTCGACGAGCACGCGAACACTCTCGTCCGCCTCCAGATGGAGACCCGCTACGCGAGCGAGACCGCCACCAAGCCGCCGAGCATCGTGGACCGGATGCTGGAGTACATGGCCGCCGCCGCGGAGAACGGCGTCCTCTGCCGCGGCCAGGACTACGAGCTGGCCGAGCTCGATCCCCGGGGCTCCCCGCAGCGACTCTACCTGCGGCTCCAGAAGCTCTTTCCCCGGTTCAAGGAGTGGGCGATCAAGACCCGCTACGAAGAGGAGCTCATCTCGCTCGACGCCTTCCGGAAACAGCTCAAGGAGGAACCGTATTTCCGGGACA
>JARGFW010000035.1 GCA_029211085.1 Deferrisomatales bacterium
TCAAAATCCCACGGCTCGGCGGGCACGCCGTGCCACAGCACCCTCTGATAACGCATAATTGCCTGTAATATCCTCACATTACAACTTGTCAGCGATATGCGGCCAGCCGGCAGACCTCAGGAGGTCTGACGTTATGGCCACGGACTGCTCGGGGGCGTACCCGTTCGACGTCGTGGTCGAAGTGCCCCACGACCAGGGGCCATAGTGCGAGCCCGATCGACGAATCCGTGGGGCAGGGGGCTGGGCCGGCCCTCTGCACCTAGGCTTGCATGCCTCGTGCTTGGGGCGCTGGCGTGGCTTGCGGTGCAGCCCGAACCGGCCCTGGCGAAGGACCCCCGGGTGGTCAAGACTCTCGAGAGGCGCCCCTGGTACGAGATCGAGAAGAGGTTCTACGAGAGCAGAAGGTACTACTTCGGCTCCGGTCTGGTAGGCACGTGCGACCTGAGCGTCCTTGCCTCGGGGCCAGTGACCCTGGAGGTCAAAGACCCCCAGGGCCGGGTGACGTCCCGCGACCGCCGGGAGATTCCCGGGAGTCAGTACCTTCAGGCGGACTTCACCACCTATCCCGGCGACGGCCTCCTGGACCAGGGGCTCACCGTACCCCGCAACGCCCCCCGCGGCCCCTACGAGATCTCGGTGTTCGCGCAGCCGGGGGCCAAGCCGGACGAGCCCTTCGTGGTCGAGGCCTTTATGAAGGGGTACTCGGTGCTTCTGGTCGAAGGGCTGCGGATCGCCGACCTGCCGCGGGACCCCTGGGTCGTGGAGATCCGAAACCTCCCGCCCGACATCCCGACGCACCTCCCCACCTTCCACCCCGTAGGGAAGAAGCTGGTGCTTCGCCTGGGGGCCAACGACTTCGAGAACCGCTACGGGGGGGAGGCCCTCCCGACGGTACGCCTGGAGCGCGGTCCGGTGGGCATGACCTTTCGGCCCACCGAGCGCCCCGACGGTGGGGTCATCGAGTGGACGCCCACCGTCGCCGACGTCGGTCCCCACGAGCTCGCGGTGGCGGCCGAGGACGCCGACGGGGCGGTGACGAGGAAACAGACCGAGCTCCGGGTGGTGCTGCCCGAGGCGGAGCGGTTCGAGGGCTACTCCCGAGACGGCGTGGTCTTCCTGCGCTGGGCGCCGGTCCTAGGCGCCGTGGCCTACAACGGCCACGCCCAGGAGCGGGTGAAGGTCCTGGCCGAGAATCTGCGGGCCACCGAGTTCGTGGACACCGGGGGGAAGATCGGCGACACCTACCTCTATTCGGTCTACGCCGTGGACCGCACCGGGCAGACCGGGATGATGACGGGCTTCTTGCGCATCACCGTGGAGGGCGAACGGGAAGAGGATCGGCCGTGAGGCCTTGCGCATGGAACGCCCCCGGCGTTCGGCAGGAGGCGCAAACCGCCGGAAGCTCCTCCGGTACGACCCGGCAAGGGACCTCTACGGGTACAAGCCCAGCACTCCTGGGCCTGGAGCCCGGCGCCTGGGAGCTGGCCGTACGTCTGGACGACGGCGCGCAGCACGCGGTTCCCTTCGGCCTGCGGTAGCAGGGGAGACGAGCCGTGCACCCGTCCTTCTTTGCTGCGGCCGCCTGTGTGATTCTGACGCTCGGCGCGACCTTCCAGGCCGAGGCGCGATTCCCTCGCTCGGTCACTCCGTGGGCGGTCGGCACCCGGCCCCCCAACGATTTCTCGCTCCGGGTGAACGGTCCAGTCGAGTTCTTCCTCGAAGATGTTGCCGGAAACCGCACCGGCTGGGACCCACAAACCGGGGCCCGGACAGATTTCATCCCGGGCTCCGGTTACGGGGACGAAGCGATCGAAGACTCGGAACGTAGCTGGTTTGCATACGTCCTGGGCCCGTCGCGGGAACCCTATACCTTGCAGGTGCTGGGGATAGGCCAGGGTCAGCTATACATGAGCATCAGCTTCACCGACGCGCAATGGGGGCTGTCGCGCTCGATCTTGCGGGGCTACGTCCTGCCGGGGCGGGAGTACACATATCGCCTTACCTACTCGCCCGAGCCCGGCGCGTCCCGGGTGGAAGCGGTTACCTATGCCTTTGGTGGGTTCCTGCCCCCCTTGGATGCTGAGAACGCTCGGCCGTTCAAGTTGGGCAGCACGGTGCCCGTGCGGTTCCGGTTGGCCCGGGCCGACGGCGGGTTCCACGGGGACGTGCGGGCCGAGCTCTTGATTCGCCGAAGTGCCGAGAACGCCCCCCCGGGCGAGCCGCTGGACGCCACCCCAGCGGGCGCGACCAACCAGGGCAACCTCTTCCGATACGACCCGGCGGAGGATCTCTACGTGTACAATCTTTCTACGAAAGGGATGGGACCTGGCATGTGGGAACTGACGGTGCGCCTGGACGACGGAGCCGAGCACACGGTCGGCTTCGGGCTGCAATAGCCATTCCTCCGTCTGCGCCGAGGGATTGCGCGAACCTCTTCTGTTTCCCGAGGTGCCTGGCATGTCCCCTGATGCCTGTCTCAGCCGCTGGCCGACGCCACGGGCCGAGCGAGCGGGGAAGAGCCAGGGTAGGACCTACACGATTCACGTCTTGGCGATGGATTGCTTGGGGCAGTACACGCTCGGCGTCGACGTCGAGGTGCCCCACGATCAAGGCAATTGAGGAGGCACTGCGATGGGGCTACCGTATGCCAAGACCGACCCGGCGGGCGCTTGGTGTTTTGGGGCTAGGCGGTCTCCTGGAACTCTGCGAGCACGTCGACGCGGCGCAGCCCACCCGGAGCCGCTATACCGCGACATCTTCGCGCCGTACGACTCCACCGATCTCCTCTACAAAGACTACTTCGACGCTGCCGGTGTAGTGGGCAAGGCGGACCTGGCCGTGCTGGCCACCGGACCCGTATCCCTCGCAGTCCGCGACTCACAAGGGCGAACCACTTCGCGGACGAAGTCGGAGATCCCGGGTGGCCGCTACTCCAGAGCGGACTTCACCGACTACCCTGGCGACGGCATCTTGGACGAAAGTTTATCGGTGCCCAACGGGGCGGTGGAGGGGACCTATGAGGTGTGGGCACTGCCCGAGCCCGAGGATCGGTTCATCCTTGAGATCTATGTCAAAGGCGCCTCCAAGATGCTCCTGGACGGTCTGCGGATCCGGGACATCCCCGAAGAGCCCTGGGCCGTGGAACTCCGCAATCAGCCCCCCGACGCCTCCTCGTTGAGCGGGCTGGCCTATCTGGTCGGCGAGGAAGAACGTTGGCCGGTGGGGACCGACGACTACGAAGACCGGCTGGCCGGGCGGCACCCGCAGCTTCGCCTCGAATCGGGCCCACCCGGCATGCGCCTCGAACCCGACCCGTGGACTCTGGTCTGGAAGCCGACCCTCGCACAGCTTGGGAATCACCAGGTTGTACTGGTGGCGGAGGTCTCCGAGGGGGCCACGGCGCGAACAGAAGAGACCATCCGGGCCCTTCTGCCGCCGGTGCCGGGCTTCCGGGCCTGGGCTCAAGACGGCGCGGTCCACCTGAGCTGGAAGCGCCTCGAAGGAGCCGAGAGCTACTCCATCTACACCATGGAGCGAGGAGGTCTCAACCCGGTGGCGCAGGGGCTCACGAGCATCTCGTATGTGGCCACCCAGGTCGAGGTGGGACAGCGCTACTCCTACCAGATCCACGGCATCGGCCGGCTTGGCGGCATATCATCCCACTCGGGCTGGCAGTTCGTGACGGTGGCCGAAGCCGAGGCCCCCTCGCGTTGAAGAGGGCAGGCTGGCTATCTGCACGTGGTCGAAGCCACCGTGGGCCCGGACACGTTCTCTACGGCGGCGACGAGCGTGGCTACATGGACTATCCGACGCCGCAGTAGCCTCGCTGCAAGGAAGTGCTCCGGCCGGTGACAACACAGGCTGTCCCCGGCCAGCATGGGAGCCGTTCAGGCGGGGCCGGGCCGGTCCGCCTGGAAACGCCGCGCGCGGGCCGGGTGGGCTATGCTGCCTCAGGTCCAGGCTAGGCTGCCATCGCAGCCGAAGGGGTGCCCGGGTACTCGGGAAGGAGGCTTGAAGAGGGAGGCATGGAGAAATCTCGTGCATGTAGCGTCGGCTACCACGGGGCTCTCTTACCGGCGGTAGTCTCGTAGTCGTTCGTTCCGTTCCCTTCAGATGAAAGGACAACCACCATGAAGATTCTCGGCATCTGTGGCAGCACGCGAAAAGAGGAGCAGTCCGGCGTCCACACGCTCGTGCGCACCGTGTTGGAGGCGAGCGGCTGCGAGTACGAGCTGGTCTCGTTGCGCGGCAAGAAGATCGGCGGCTGCATCGCCTGTCTGGGGTGCGTCAAGGACAACGTCTGCGTGCTCGACGACGACCTCCGGGCCCTTCGCCCGAAGATCGCCGAGGCCAACGCCTACGTGATCGGCGCCCCGAACTTCTACTCCACCTTGAACAGCGTGACCCACGCCTTTCTGGAGCGCTGGTACCAGTTCCGCCACCGCGAGGGAGATGCTCTGTGGGGCAAGCTCGGAGTGGCCGTGGGGGTGGGCGGGTCCTCCGGGCAGTTCCCGGCGGCAGAGATTGACAAGTTCTACCTCTACAATTTCATCGAGACCGTGGCCACGGTGACCGGCCAGGGCGCCGCCGCGTGCTACTCCTGCGGCTACGGAGACACCTGCAAGGTGGGCGTCCCCTACATGCTCTACGGCGAGGGCGCGAAGATCACCGAGGAGATGATCCCGAACGTCGCGAAACAACCGGACGCCCTGGATACCTCCCGCCGGGCCGGCGCCGAGCTGGGCCGCAGGCTGCGGGAAGACCACGACCGGGCCGAGGTCACCCGGCGGATGCAGGCCAAGATGATGGCCCGATTCAAAGAGTCCACGTAGGGATGGTTTCCCGCAACCGCAGAAAGGGAGGACAGCCATGACCGATACCCAGCCAGCCGCCGAGTCTCTCGAAGAGTTCAAGGATTCGTTCTTCTACGGCTCCCGCAGCGACCTGGCCTTCAAGTTCCTGAAGAACCTCCCGGCCGCGGAGGCCGGGGAGTTCTTCCGATCGCTGCTGGAGAAACTCGGGCAGACCATCGACGACGGCGACGCGGGCCGCCTGGTCCAGCACGCCTACGAGTGGCAGGTGCGGGCCTACGGGCACGAAGGGGCCGGCAAGTGGGCCTACGAAAGCGGTCCTTTCACACCCCTGCCAAAGCCGGTGGGAGACTGCCGGCTGGCTCTGCTAACCTCGAGCGGGCACTTCGCCGAGGGGGCCGACCCCGAGCCGTTCGGCGTGAAGGACATGACCCAGGTGCAGGCCACCCGGCGCATCATGGAGTTCCTCAAGGCGCCGCCGGACCTGTGCGCCATTCCCTCGGACACGCCCTCCACCTCGCTCTGCGTCCGCCACGGCGGCTACGACGTGCGGGCGGCCCAAACCGACCCCAACGTGGTCTTCGCCCTGGACCGGCTCCGGGAATTGGAGGACGAAGGCGCGATCGGCGAGCTGGCGCCGCGCTCGTACTCCTTCGTGGGCGCCTGCTCCCAGCTCCGGCTCCTCAAGCAGAGCGCGCCCGGATGGATCGCCCGGTTGCGGGAGGAGGCCGTGGACGCCTTGCTCCTGGTGCCGGTCTGACCGGTCTGCCACGTGTCCGTGGGACACGTCGCCCGGGTCGCGGAAGAAGCCGGCATCCCCACCGTCGCGGTCTACGTCAAGGCGTTCGAGAGAGTCGCGCGGGAGATGTCCCTGCCGCGGGTGCTTGTCACCCGGCACCCGGTCGGACGGCCGCTGGGCGCTCCGGGAGACGCCGAACGGCAGCGGGCTGTCCTCTTGGCGGCGCTGGAGCTCCTGGAGACGGCATCCTCCGGCGGCTCGGTTCGCGAGTTCGAGAAACCGTACCGGCCGCCTCCCCGGTAGCTCGGGAGCGGCCTGGTGCCCTCAAAAGGCCGCCCGAGCACCCGGCGGTCTCATCCCAGCCAGGAGTCGATTCGTCATGACCGGAAGATCCCGCCTGCCCTTGTCGCTGCTGCTCCTGAGGCTCTCGGTGTTCCTCGTGATGTTGATGTGGACCGTGGACAAGTTTGTCCGGCCCAGTCACGCAGCGTCGGTATTCCAGAGCTTTTACGGCCTCGAAGGCCTCGGGAGTGCGGTGATGTATGCTGCGGGGGTCGCGGAACTGCTTCTGATCCTCGGCTTCGTCGCCGGCCTGAAGAAGCGGTTTACCTACGGCGCCGTGCTCGCCCTGCACGCCGTCTCCACCCTGTCGTCCTTTCGCCAGTACCTGTCGCCTTTCGAGGGCGCGAGCCTGCTCTTCTTCGCCGCGTGGCCCATGCTGGCCGCGTGCCTCGCCCTGTACTGGCTGCGCGATCAGGATACTCTGTGCTCCCTGGGCTGATCGGGAGCTGGTCTTCCAGCCGATCCGGGATGTGGGCGGCTGAGGCGGTCGGCGGCCTTGACTCTGTACCACGGTACGGGCCTTAGACTGCGTGTTGGGAGTTCATTGGATGAACCCGGACCCAACCATCGGCCAGGTGGCGAAAGCGGCGGGAGTGGGCGTGGAGACGGTGCGTTTCTACGAACGGAAGGGCCTCGTATCCAGGCCCGAGAGGGCCGAACGCGGCTTCCGGCGCTATCCGCCCGAGACGGTCTCCCGGGTGCGCTTCATCCGGCGCGCCAAGAAATTGGGCTTCACGCTGCGCGAGATCGCCGAGCTTCTGGCTCTGCGGGCGGATCCTTCCTGCGAGGAAATCCGGGCCCGGGCCGAGGACAAGCTCGCCAGCATCAATGGCAAGATCACCTCCTTGGAGCGTATGCGGGCCGTGCTGGAGGAATTGGTCGGGCGCTGCCGGGCCTTCGGCAGCGGGGCGGAGTGCCCGATCCTCGCGGCCATGGAACAGGAAATGGTAGGCCCGGAGGAAGGAGCAGAGAAGCTATGAGCGACACGAAGCGATTGGTAGAGGTGTTCAGCGCAGGGTGCCCGGTCTGCGACGAGGCTGTCGAACGGGTGAAGAACCTCGCCTGTAAGTCCTGCGACGTACGGGTGCTCGACATGCACGACCCAGCCGTGGCCGAGCGCGCCCGGAATCTCGGCGTGCGTTCGGTTCCGGCGGTGGCGGTGGACGGCAGCTTGGCCTCGTGCTGCGCGGGCCGAGGCCTGGAAGAGGTGGCCCTCCGGGCCGCCGGCCTCGGCGCCCCGCGGGGCTGATCCGTGGAGGTCGAGGTACTTCCGTCCCCTGCTGGACGGGTGACTGGGGGGAAGGAGACAGCGATGGAACGAACGACCGGGACGGGAGCGGCCTGCCGCGCGAGCCGGCCGGAGGCCGGGGGCAGGATCCTTGGCGGCGGCGTCGCCGGGGCACTGCTCTCGGGCCTACTGGCCTCGGCCTGCTGCATCGGACCCTTGCTGGCGGTGTTCCTCGGGGTGACGAGCGCCGGGGCGCTCCTGGCGCTCGAACCCTACCGTCCGCTGTTCGCTGCCCTGATGGCCGCGTTCCTGGGGTTCGGCTTCTACCGGGCCTACTGGCTGCCGAGGGTGGCGGCCCGCCGGGGCGAGAGCTGTTGCCCGCCCCGGGCCCTGCGCGCCCAGCGGGTGGTGCTGTGGCTCGCCGCAGCACTGGCCCTGGCGCTCTTCTTCGTGCCGAGCCTGCTGTTGCTCTGGCTGGAGTGAAGGAGGTGTGCCCTTGACGCGACCGATTCCGTTCAGAGTTGCCGGGCTGGTCCTCTTGCTGGCTGGTTTGCTCGCTGCGTCCACCGGGACATGGCGCCATCGGGTCAGCCACGCCGCAGAGGCCAGGACCGTCGAGCTCGCGGTGAAGGGGATGACGTGCGCGTCGTGCACTTTCGCGGTCAAAGCCGCGTTGAAGAAACTCGACGGGGTGAAGGATGCCAAAGTGAGCTACCGGGAGAAGAAAGCCGTGGTCACCTACGACCCGGACCGCGTAACTCCCGAGGACCTGGTGTCTGCCGTAGACAAGACCGGGTTCACTGCGAGCCTTCCCGCGTCCACCGACAAATGAGCGGTGAAACAGGAGTGCGATGCCATGAGTGACTGTTGTTCCGGGGGCCTTTGCTCCAGCAAGACGTACCTCACCTTTCAGCGCCAAGACGGTTCACCGTGGACGCCCATGTATGTCCAGCAGGTCGATCCCGAAAAGTGCATCGGCTGCGGCAAGTGTCTGAAGGTGTGCATGGGGGGGTGTTACGAGATGGTGGAGATCGACGGCGAAAAGAAGGCGCGGGTCGTGAACCGCGGCAACTGCATGGGCGATTGCCACTGCCACAAGGTCTGCCCGGTGGAAGGGGGTGCCATGAGTTGTCGAGCGGTGGAAGCAGGGGGCTGACATGGGCGACGCAGCGCGAACCCATCGAAAGACCTTCTGGGCGGCGATTCTGGGGGCAGGCGCCGTAGCCCTGTGCTGCTTCACCCCGGTGCTGGTGCTGCTGCTGGCCGCCGTCGGTGCGAGCGCGCTGACCCCTTACCTGGACTACGTCCTGTTCCCCGCCCTGGCAATCCTGATCGTCCTGGCGGTGGTCTCGCACACCCGGTGGAAACGAATGGTCTCCGCCGGAGGGGACGAACGAGTCTCCGGAAAGGATCTGAGATGAACGCGGCAACCTATGAACTGGTGATCCTCGGCGGGGGCGCGGCTGCCTTTGCCGCCGCGACCGAAGCCGACCGGCGCGGCCTTCGCACCGCCATGGTCAACGATGGGCTTCCCATAGGCGGAACCTGCGTCAACGTGGGGTGTATGCCCACCAAACATCTGCTGGCCGTCGCCAAGGGGCTCCGGCACCCCGCCTACCCGCCGTTCGGGAGCACGGCACCGACCCAACCGGGGTTCGACTTTCCCCGGGCCGTTTCGGACAAGGACGCCCTGGTGGAAACCCTGCGGCAGAGCAACTACCGGGATGTCCTGGGCTCCTTCCAGGGGGTCCAATGGGTCGAGGGGCACGGCGTCCTGGTGGATGCCCGCACCGTGGCGGTCGGCGACCGACGACTCACGGGCGAAAAGGTGCTGATTGCGACCGGCAGTACCACCTTGATCCCGCCGGTGGAGGGCCTTGGGGAAGTCGGCTACCTGACCAACGTGGAAGCCCTCTCTCTCGAGCACCTTCCTGGATCGCTGTTCGTCCTCGGCGGCGGACCCCTGGGGCTGGAGTTCGCCCAGATCTTCCACCGTATGGGCAGTCACGTCACCGTCGTGGAACTGGTCGACCGCATCCTCG
This sequence comes from Deferrisomatales bacterium, assembly GCA_029211085.1. Taxonomy (GTDB): domain Bacteria; phylum Desulfobacterota; class Deferrisomatia; order Deferrisomatales; family JARGFW01; genus JARGFW01. Next base: position 9,163 of record JARGFW010000035.1, read on the forward strand.
AGAGGTTCGAACCCGAGGTGTCTGCTGCCCTCAAGGCGTATCTGGAGAGAGAGGGCATCGAGATCCTCACCGGCACCAAGGCGGTGCGGGTCCGACGCACGGGACGCGGGCGCGAACTCGACGTGGACACACCCGACGGGCCGAGAACCCTCTTGGCCGACGAGATCTTCGTCGCCACCGGAGTGAGGGGAAACATCGACGGGATCGGGCTGGGAGCAGCGGGTGTGGAAACTCACCGGTCGTCCTTCGTGAAGGTGGACGAGTTCCTGCGTACGAACGTGCCCCACATCTACGCCGCGGGAGATGTGACCGGCCGGATGGGTTTGGAGACCGTGGCGGCGAAACAGGGCAAGATCGCCGTGGAGAACGCGTTCGGCGACGAGCCGAGGCAGATCGACCTGCTTACCGTCCCGTCGGCGGTGTTCACCGACCCCGAGGTGGCCAGCGTGGGGATGACCGAGGCGCGGCTCATGGCGGAGCGGGGCGAGTGCGACTGTCGCACCGTAACCCTCGAAAAGGTGGCACGGGCCGTGGCCGTGGGGGACACCCGGGGCCTGGTCAAGCTCGTGGCCGAACCCGACACGGGCAAGGTCCTCGGCGTGCACGTGGTCTCTCCCGTAGCCTCGGAGATGATCCACGAGGGGGTGCTCGCCGTGAAGCTCGGCCTCACGGTGGATGAACTGATCGACACCGTGCACGTCTTCCCCACCTACACCGAGGCGATCAAGATCGCCGCCCAGGCGTTTCGCCGCGACGTGTCGACCATGAGTTGTTGCGTCGAATAGGGCTCGCGCCCGAAAGGAGATGAACCATGTGGAAGAAGAGCGTTCTGACCCTCGTGATTCTGTGCCTTTTCAGCCCTTTGGCTTTGGCCACTGAAGGCGCCGGCAAGACCTTCCTGATCCATGCGAAGACGTCGCTCAAGATCGACGACGCTCAGATCTGCGCCGTGCCCAACGTGGCCTGGACCGCATTGCAGAAGGGCTACGAGGTGACCATCCTCTTCGACGCCAGCGGCGTCACGGCCCTCAAGAAGGGCGGTCTCTTCGGCGGCGACAGAAGTCCTCTCGACAAGGCTGCGTTGCCGGAGCGGGAGCGCACGTCCCTCTCGGAGCAGATCAGGATTCCCCTGGCCGAGGTGCCCCACGACTACGGGGAATACGTCCGGCTCCTGAAGGAGAAGTACGGGGTCAAGCTCTTCGCCAACCGCACCATGATGCTGCTCTACAAGATCGGCGAGGACCAGATCGAGCCCGCCGTGACCCCGATCGGTTTGCAGGAGATGGTAACGCTGTTCGAGAACCCGGACGTATACGTGGCGTACTGAGGGAAGAACTCCGGCGGTCGGCTTGAGCGCGCTCGATTCGCTCACCGGCTTCTACCAGACGGCCACCGGCCAAAAAGGCCTTTCTGGGAGGGAGAGCGTGCTGGTCCGCCTGGCCGCCTCCATGGCCCTGGGCTGCGCGCCGTGAATGGACTACTACCTCGGCGTGGCCGAGAAAGAGGGGCTTTCCCGGGATGACATCGGCGCCGTCCAGGCGCTGGTCATGGCCGTGGCGGCCGGGAAAGTGAACGCACAGATGCGCGAGGTGAAGGGCAAGCGCAGGAAGTGAGAGCCCGATTTCAGCCCACGCCATCCGGCAGGGCCTGCCGGGCGATCGTTTCGGGCGACTCCGCGAATGCGGGCGCCAGGCTGCGCACCAGCTCCCGGGTCCACGCCTCGCTGCGGCCCAGGCGCCGGACGAACTCGCCGTCCTCGGCGTAGCGGGAACGCAGCGAGGCGAAGCGGGCGTCGAGGGTCGTGGGGCGCTCGCCCTCCACCAGGAAGTCGGCCAGGGGGACGAGGGCTTCCTCGGGGCTCCGGGGCAGATGCTCGTCACCCCGGAAGCCCAGGTCCGGGTGCGCAGCCGGATCGAAGGCGAAGAGGAGGTGGGCCAGGCAGGCCCGGGCCTCGCGCGGGTGCCCGAGCCCCGAGAGCAGCCGGTACCCTTCCACCCCGTGGAGCACCGGGTCGTGGCTGCGGCAGCGGCCCAGGTCGTGGAGCAGCGCCGCACGCTCCACGAAGCCGCCGTCCACCGGCCGGCGCGCGCCGACCGCCGCCGCGAGCGCCGCGGCCACCCGTGCAACCGCTTCGCAGTGGCGCAGCCACGGGGCGTCTTTGGCGTGGGTCTGCAAGAGGGCGCGGGCGGCTTCGAGGGTCAGCACGGCGTCACCCGGCACTGTACCGGCCCTCGCCGGTGCGGCGGGCCTGCCCCAGCGTCACCAGCGTCTCCAGCAGGTCCTCCAACTGGGCCGTGGCCGCTCCCCGAAACGAGCGGGCCACTTGTTCGGCAGTGGTCGGCCCGCCCGCTTCGCGCAGCGTGGCGAGCACGGCCCGGGCCTGCTCGGCCAGGGGTTTGGGCCAGGGCGCCTTGCTCGGCTTCGCCGAGTCGGCCGACGCCGTAGGGCGGGGCTCGCCCCGCCGATCTTCCCCCTCCAGCGCTAGACCCGGCGGGGCGAGCCCCGCTCTACCTCGGGCTTGTAGTTCCGGCCTCAGCCACCGCACCAGCCCGCGCTTCTCCTCGGCCGCCCGCTCGGCGTTCAGGGCCACCAGGCGCTCCAGCAGCTCCTCGTCAGTCAGCTTGGACGGCCAGCCGTAGGCCTCGAGCACGGCCGCGTCGAGTTCGTCGTGGAGCTGGCGGAGCACCGAGACCAGGCCCTGGTCGTGCACCTCGCGCTCGGCCGGGGTCAGGTGCGCCCCGCTCCGGAGCTTGGCGAGCACGTTGTAGGTCTTGGTGAGGGTGAGGCCGGGGTGTTGAGCCTGCTGGCGCTTGCGGTGGGCGTCGAGGCGCTCGGCCACGTCCCGGATGCGCGCTCGCTGGTCCTCGGTGCCCGCAGGGAACGGGAAGGGCAGGAAGCAGGTGCCGTTGGTCCAGGTGGGGTCATTGCCCACACCCAGCCGGCCGCCGGCCGCCAGCGCCCACACCTGATGGACCCGGGAGGACAGCACGCCGAGCACGAAGGCGTCGCCCGAGGCGACGGCGTAGAGCTTGTGGTCCGGGCAGACGCCGGCGGGCAGCAAGACGAAGGGCTTGTGCTTTGAGGTCTCGACGGTGGCGATGTAGCGGGGCAGGCCCCCCAAGGCGTTTCGCATGGCTTCGTTCGAGCGCCCGAAGAGCCACCAATTGCGCCGTCGCTGCGCGTCCCGGTTCACGAGGCGGGCCGGCCGCACGGTGTCGTAGACTCTTTGGTACAGGGCAGGGTGCCGGTCCAGCACCTCTGCTGCGGAGAGGCCGTGGAGGTCGATGACCCAGCGTTCGCGGCGCTTCTGGACGAGGTCCTTGCCGGAGACATAGGGGCGGACAACAGGGGGGAGCGCGTCGGCCAACAGTCCGAGGGTTGCGAGGTCTGCCCTCTCCAGGCGGAAGCCCTCGCCCACCAAGATCACCCCTTGAAAACACAGCCCCTTGTTGGCTTCCAGCGGAGCCGCCCCTGTGACGCGCGCGCCCACGCGGAGGTCGTCCCCTATCAGCCCAACCTTCTGTGCGAGCAGGGCCTCGACGTTCCCCGACGCGCTCGACTGCTCTCCGTCGATGCGGCACAGGACCCCCGAGCGCTGCCCGGCCTGCCCGACGGTCATCGCCACACGCACGTCCGCCCCATCCGCCGACTCCACCCACGGATGGTCCGGGATCGCGAAGGCCAGAGAGAGCGGCGGGTCGGCCGCCAAGTGTGCCTGGACGACTTTCCGGTTCTGTGTCTGCGTCAGGCTGTTGGTGGTCACAAACCCGAACCGAAGAGCCTTGCCCGTGCGGACCCGCTCGGCGGCCTCGTGCCACCAGTACATCACCAAGTCCACGGTCTCGGGCACGTCCGGGTGGGCGGCCCGCAGAGCTTCCACGTAGCCGTCGCCCAAGGCCTGGCGCATGCGCTTGTTGCCGACATAGGGAGGGTTGCCCACGATGAACTCCGCCTCGGGCCACGCGGCCCGGCGCGGGTTGGTGTACCGGACGAGCGGAACGTGCGCGGCCTCGTCGGGCACGGGCTCGCCGGTAACGGGGTGGGGCTTCACTGTGACGCCGTCCCAGCGGGTCACAGGTTGGCCGTCCTCCCCGAGCACGGGTTCGGTGCCGTCCCAGTCCAGCACGGCGTCGCGGCACTCGATGTTCTTGAAGGGGCGCAGCACGGGCTCGGGGGGCATGACTTGGCCCCGGGTGCGGAAGTGCCACTGGAGGTAGCCGATCCACAGCACCACGTCGGCGATGGCCGCGGCCCGGGGGTTCACTTCGATACCGAGGAACTGGTGGGGGTCCACGGTGTGGCCCTCAAGGTCCAGGAAGATCTGGCTCTCCCCCAGGTCGTGGAGGGCGGTCAAGACCTCGCCCTCCAGGCGCTTGAGGTGTTCGAGGGTCACGTAGAGGAAGTTGGCGGTGCCGCAGGCCGGGTCGAGGATGCGCACCTCGCACAGCCGCCGGTGGAAGGCGCGCACCTCGTCCCGGGCCTTGTCCAGGCGACCCTGGGCCGCGACCGTGTAGGCCGCGGCTTGCACGGCGGCCCACTCCTCGCGCAGGGGCTCGATGACGGTGGGGAAGACCAGGCGCTCCACGTGGGCCCGGGGGGTGAAGTGGGCGCCCAGGGCGTGGCGCTCCCGGGGGTCGAGCGCCCGCTCCAGGAGCACGCCGAAGATGGCGGGCTCCACATGGCGCCAGTCGGCCCGCGCGGCGCGGGCCAGGAGCGCGAGCTGCTCGGGGGTCATGGGCAGGGCTCGGCGGTCGGCGAAGAGGCTCCCGTTGAAGCGCAGCACTTTGGTGCGCAGGAGCTGGGAGAAGCCGCCGGTCTTCATGGTGTCCCAGAGGCCTTCGAGCATCAGGGGCACGAAGTCGGGGTGGTCGCGCTCGTCATCCAGCAGGCGGGTAAAGCAGCCGACGGGCAGGAGCTCCACGTCCTCGGCGAACATGGTGAAGAGGCAACGCATGAGAAAGCCGGCCACGTCCTCGGCCGGGTGGCCGGCCCGCTCCAGGGACCGGGCCAGATCCGCGAGCCGTGCCGCCACCTCGCGGGTTACCTCAGCGGCGATCCGCGAGGGGTCGAGCGAGAGGGGGTCGAGCCACACGGCCTTGAGGCGCTGGCGCACGTCCTCGCGCTCGAGGTCGGCCAGGCGCACCCGATGGCTGCGGGGGTCGGGAAAGGGCACGTAGGCGCCGCCGGTGCGCGAGAACTCGGCGTAGAGCTCGATCGTGTGGCCCACGTCCACCACGATCAGGAAGGGCGGCCGGCCCTCCGCTGCGGGCAGGGCCCGGGCGTACTGCTCGGCCTGGCCCCGGGCCCGCACCATGGCGTCGTCCCAGCCCTTGGTGTGGCGCACCGCGGTGCCGCGCCGGACGGCCTTGGGCGCGGCAGGCGCGAGCTCGGCCTGCTCGGGCTTTTCGGTGCCCTGCTTGGCTTCCAGGACGTAGGCGCCGCGCTTGTAGAGGTCGATGCGGCCGGTGCTGGTGGTGCCGTCGCCGTGACAGAAGGTGACGGCCCGCTCGAAGACGTAGGCGTTCTCGGCGTCGTCGGGCACCGAGGGGTCGGGCCGGGGCACGCCGAGCACGTCGCAGAGCTCCACCAGGAAATGCTGGTAGTTGGCCCGCTCGGCCCCGCCCGAGGCCCGCCACTTGGCGATGAAGGTCTGCACCGGCTCGGTCATGCTTCTGCTCCCCCAGCAGTGGGTGCTCCGGGGCGCCCCTCCAGCCACAGCCGGTAAACCGCCGCCACGGCCACAGCGCTCGCCACCAGACCCGCCACTGCCCGGCGGCCGAAGCCGTCGCGGGTCCAGCCGCCCAGGAACGCCTGGTAGGCGGCGGCCAGCGCCACCAGGAGGGCGAGGTTCTGGACCAGGGCGGCGGCGATCGGGATCACGGTGGTCCTCTCCATGGCGGCGGACTCCCGCGCCATCCTTCTCGGAATGGGGAGGCACGAGAGCATGACCTCTTGTAGCAGCGTTGCGGGCTTGGGGGCAACAAAGAGCACAGCCCGGGGCCACCATGGAGGCAGGCCGAGATCCGTTGTCCTCCGGTGATGCCGTTCGCCGTCGCGTTTCCGTGAGACATGGTACTCTGACAGCGTTGCTGCAAGATCATTGAGCTGGGGGTATTTCGTGTCTAGAAGGCTTTTTGTGGAGGGTTTCCGTTGACATGGACAAGCCGGTTATGATAATCGACTTCTTCCCGTTGGGTGCTACCATCGCATCGTTGACCCCCCCTCGCACGTCGACGCAGCTATGGGCGCTCCCGGCAACGCAACTCTTGCCGAGAGGTGACCCTGCACATGGCCCTTGTGTCCGTCTTCCCCGCACCGGAACTGCGCGCCTTTCCGTTCGCTTCCGTAGCGCCCTGATCGTCCGGCCCTGACCGGGGTTTCGGACCCCGGGGCCGGCTCGCGGCGACTTCTCGCGCCGCGGCTCCTCCTCCCGCCCCCCGCTTCCGCAACCTCCGAAGGGCATCCGGAGCGGCCCCCGCGGGCGCCCCTGCGCGTCCCTTGCGGCCCCGGCATCCGCTTACCCGAAAACCGCTGACGACACGAGAAGAAACCGAGAGACGAAAGGAGAACCGATGTTCGACATTCACACCACTCAAGTGGCGGTGGGGGGCGAGACCCTCGCCCTGGAGACGGGCCGCATGGCCCGCCAGGCCCACGGGGCCGTGTACGCCACCTGCGGAGGCACCGCGGTACTCGCCACCGCGGTGGCCAACCACGAGCCGCGCCAGGGAGTGGACTTCCTGCCCCTCACCGTGAACTACCAGGCCAAGACCTTCGCCGCCGGGAAGATCCCGGGGGGCTTCTTCAAGCGCGAGGGCAAGCCGCCCGACGCCGAGACCCTGACCTCGCGGCTCATCGACCGCTCGCTGCGGCCGCTCTTCCCCAAGGGATTCGCCTGCGAGACCCAGGTGATCGCCACCGTGCTCTCCCACGACGGAGAGAACCCGCCCGACGTGGTTGCCCTGGTGGCCGCTTCGGCGGCTCTGGCGCTTTCGGACGTCCCCTTCGCCGGGCCGGTGGGGTGCGTGCGGGTGGGCCACGTGGACGGGGAGTACGTGATCAACCCGACGTACCAGCAGCTCGAGGCCAGCCGGCTCGACCTGATCGTGGCCGGCACCCGGGATGCTGTGACCATGGTGGAGAGCGGCTCGAAGATGCTCGGCGAGGAGGAGGTGCTCGGCGCCATCGAGGCCGGCCACGCCGAGATCCGCCGCCTGGCCGAGATGCAGGAAGAATTCGCCCGCGCCGCCGGCCGGCCCAAGCGCGAGGCGCCCCCGGCCCAGACCGACCCGACGGTGGCCGAGCGCGCCGCCGCCTTCTTCTGCGAGTACGGCCGCCGGGCTCTGGCCGAGCCTACCAAGGAGGCGCGCGAGTCGGCCCTGCGGGAAGCCCGGACGGCGCTCACCGGTCTTCTGAGCGACCCGGAGCGGCTGCGGGCCCGGGAGTATCTGGCCGCTTTCGACGCCCGGGTGCGCGCCCACGTGCGGGGCGAGGTGCTGGACCGGGGAATTCGGGTAGACGGCCGGGGCACCGGCGAGGTGCGGCCCATCGCGGTGGAGGCCGGGTGCCTGGCCCGCACCCACGGCTCGGCGCTCTTCACCCGGGGCGAGACCCAAGCGCTGGTGGCGGCCACCCTGGGCACCTCGCGGGACGAGCAGCTCATCGAGGCCCTGGAGGGCTCTCACTACAAGCGCTTCCTCCTCCACTACAACTTCCCGCCGTTTGCCACCGGCGAGGCCCGCTTCCTGCGCATGCCGAGCCGTCGCGAGGTGGGCCACGGCGCCCTGGCCGAGCGGGCTCTGGCACCGGTGCTCCCCAGCCACGAGGACTTCCCCTACACGATTCGACTCGTCTCCGAGGTGCTGGAGAGCAACGGTTCCTCCTCCATGGCCACGGTCTGTGGCGGGAGTCTGGCGCTCATGGACGCCGGGGTGCCAGTGACGGCGGCGGTCGCCGGGGTGGCCATGGGGCTCATCGCCGAGGGCGAGCGCTACGCGGTGCTTACCGACATCCTGGGCGACGAGGACCACTTGGGCGACATGGACTTCAAGGTGGCAGGCACCCGGGAGGGCATCACCGCCCTGCAGATGGACATCAAGGTGCGGGGCCTCACCCGGGAGATCCTGGCCGCCGCGCTGGCCGAGGCCAGGCGAGCCCGGCTCCACATCCTGGACCGGATGGAGGAGGCGCTGGCCGCACCCCGGGCGGACCTCTCCCCCTGGGCCCCGCGGATCACCGTGATCCACGTGAGCCCCGAGAAGATCCGCACCGTGATCGGCCCCGGCGGCAAGACCATCCGGGCCATAGTGGCCGCCACCCAAGCCGCCATCGACGTGGAGGACGACGGCTCGGTGCGCGTCGCGAGCAGCGACGAGGCCCGCGCCCAAGAGGCCATCCGCATGATCCGCGATCTCACCCAGGAGGCCGAGGTGGGCAAGGTCTACCAGGGAGTGGTGCGCCGGATCATGGACTTCGGGGCGTTCGTCGAGATTTTCCCCGGTACCGACGGGCTGGTGCACATCAGCGAAATCGCCCACGAGCGGGTCGCCACCGTGACCGACTACCTCAAGGAGGGCGACGAGGTGCCGGTGAAGGTGCTCCACGTCGATGCCAGCGGCAAGATCAAGCTCTCGCGCAAGGCCGCCCTGGAGGCCGAGGCGGCGAGCGCCGCCGAGGCCGGGTGAGGGCGGCCCTCGGCGGGTCCCCCGGCGGAAGAGGAGGAGCCCTCGTGGCGCAACGACCGGTTCCGGGAGAAGCACGCCGCCGCGTACTGGTGGTCGACGACGACCCGGACGTGCGCGACATCCTGCGCAAGGTGCTCGAGGCCGCGGGGGGCTACTCCGTGTGGGAAGCGGGCCGGGCCGAGGGCGCCCTGGGGCATCTGTCGGCCGCCGACCTCCTGGTGACCGACATCTCCATGCCGGGCATGGGAGGTCTGGCCCTGATCCGTCGCGCTCGGCGGGAGCACCCGGACCTCCTCATTCTGGCGGTTTCGGGGGAGCCCAGCAACGGCCCCGAGGCCCTGGACGCGGGGGCGGACCGGTTCCTGGCTAAGCCGGTCCGGATCGCCGAGCTGCAAGAGGCAGCAGATTTTTTGCTCGAGAACAGAGGAAGTTGCGGGTGAGCCGGCAGTGCCGCAGGGGGAGAGCAGCAATCCCCCCCGGTTGCGCCCAACGGCCCCAAGGAATCCGACCCATGATCGCAGAATCCAAATCCATCGCCGCCGAGGCTGCTCGGCGCCGGACCTTCGCCATCATCTCCCACCCCGACGCGGGCAAGACCACGCTCACCGAGAAGCTCCTGCTCTATGGCGGGGCGATCCACCTGGCCGGCAGTGTCAAGTCGCGCCGGGCCACGCGCCACGCCACCTCCGACTGGATGGAGCTGGAGCGTCAGCGGGGCATCTCCATCACCTCGAGCGTGCTCCAGTTCGACTACGCCGGGCACCGGATCAACCTGCTCGACACGCCGGGCCACCAGGACTTTTCCGAGGACACCTACCGCACCCTCACCGCGGCGGACGCTGCGGTCATGCTCATCGACTGCGCCAAGGGGGTGGAGGCCCAGACACGCAAGCTCTTCGAGGTGTGCCGGTTGCGCGCCATCCCCATCTTCACCTTCGTCAACAAGCTCGACCGGGAGGGCCGCCCGCCCCTGGAGATTCTCTCGGAGCTCGAGGAGGTGCTCGGCATCGGGGCGTGTCCGCTCTACTGGCCTCTGGGCATGGGCCAGCGCTTCCGGGGCGTCTACGACCTGCGCCGCCGCCAGGTACTCCTCTACGAGGCGGAGAAACACGGCCAGAAGAAGGCCCGATCCCGAGTGGCCGGCCCGGACGATCCCGCCATCGCCGGGCTCCTGAGCCCCTGGGACTACCAGGCGTTCCGGGACGAGGTGGCGCTCCTGGAGGGCGCCGGGGAGGCGCTCGACCTTCCCGCCGTGCTCCGGGGCGAACAGACTCCGGTCTTCTTCGGGAGCGCGGTGACGAACTTCGGGGTCGAGCCCTTCCTGGCCGACTTCCTCGCCATGGCCCCAGCGCCCGGGCCGCGGCCAGCGGCCCACGGCCCGGTAGCGCCCGACGAGCCGCGCTTCACGGGGTTCGTCTTCAAAATCCAGGCGAACATGGACCCCCGGCACCGGGACCGGGTGGCCTTCGTACGGGTGTGCTCGGGGCACTTCCGCCGGGGCCTCAAGGTGCGCCATCCGCGCCTCGGGCGCGAGCTGGCCCTGGCGGTGCCCCTCCAGTTCCTGGCCCAGGAGCGGGCCCTGGTGGAGGAGGCGTTTCCCGGCGACGTGGTGGGCCTCCACGATCGGGGGACGCTGCGCATCGGGGACACCCTGGCCGAAGGCGAGGACGTGATCTTCGAGGGCGTGCCCCAGTTCTCGCCAGAGCTCTTCGCCCGGGTGCGGGTGAAGAACGCGCTCCGCGCCAAGCAGCTCCAAAAAGGGTTGGAGCAGCTCGGGGACGAGGGGGCGATCCAGGTCTTCCGCCAGCCCTGGGGTGACCGGGACCCCATCGTCGGTGCGGTAGGGCAGCTCCAGTTCGAGGTGCTCATCCACCGGCTGCAGGGCGAGTACGGCGTGGAGGCCCGCCTGGAGCCCATGCCCTTCGAGCTGGCCCGGTGGGTCGAGGGTGCCGGGGTTTCCATTCAGAGCGTGGGCCAGGATTCGAGCACGCTACTCTGCGAGGACCGCCACGGGCGGCCGGTGGTCCTCTTCCGCAGCCAGTGGGCGCTCAACTGGGTGGCCGAGCGTCACCCGGGGCTGGCGCTGCGCGCCGCCGCTTGAGGCCGAGGCGCCAGAAGGGAGGGGAACCGTGGAAGAGCTGACCGAAGATCAGATCGAGGAGCTGCGGCAGGGCCTCGCGGCGCTGCGTCGGGACCTCCAGGCCATCCTGGCCACCGCCCGGGAGGGCGCCAGGCCCGTGGACCTGGATCTCCCCATCGGCCGGCTGTCGCGGATCGACGCCCTCCAGCAGCAGCAGATGGCCCGGGCCAGCCTGGCAGCGTTGGAGCTTCGCCTGCGCCAGGTTTCAGTGGCGGTCGCGGTCTGCGAAGCCGGCGACTACGGCTACTGCCGGAAGTGCGACGAGCCCATCGGCTACCAGCGCCTCAAGGCCCGCCCCGAGACCCCCTTCTGCCTGGCCTGCCAGGCTGGGGCGGAGGCGAGGCGGTGAACCGGGCGCCGTCTCGCGCGTGAAGGGACCGAAGAGCGCGGCGGCTCTGCGCCGCAACCCCTGTGGAAGGAGGAGACCATGGCAGCCAAGAAGATCGAGTACGGCCAGGAGGCGCGGGAGGCACTCCTGGCGGGCATCGACGCCCTAGCCGACACCGTGAAGGTTACGTTGGGCCCTAAAGGACGCAACGTCGTCCTCGAGAGGAGCTGGGGAAGCCCCACCGTGACCAAGGACGGCGTCTCCGTCGCCAAGGAGATCGAGCTCGCCGACCGGTTCCGCAACCTGGGGGCCCAGATGGTCAGGGAGGTCGCCGCCAAGACCTCGGAGGTGGCGGGCGACGGCACCACCACGGCCACCGTGCTGGCCCAGGCGCTCTTCCGGGAGGGGGCCAAGCTCGTGGCCACCGGCCACGACCCCATGGACCTCAAGCGGGGCATCGACGCCGCGGTCGCCAGGTGCGCCGTGAAGCTCAAGGCCATGTCGAGGCCCGTGGAGGACCGGAAGGCCATCGCGCAGGTGGCTACCATCTCGGCCAACAACGACCCCGTCATCGGCGAGCTCATCGCCGAGGCCATGGACAAGGTCGGCAAGGACGGCGTGATCACCGCCGAGGAAGCGAAGGGGGTCGAGACCACCCTGGAGGTGCTCGAGGGCATGCAGTTCGACCGCGGCTACCTGAGCCCCTACTTTGTCACCGACGCGGAGCGCCTGGTGGCGGAACTCGAAGACCCCTACCTCCTGCTCACCGACCGCAAGATCAGCAGCATGCGAGACCTCCTGCCCCTCCTGGAGAAGGTCGCCGGGGCCGGCAAGCCCCTGGTCATCGTGGCCGAGGACGTGGACGGAGAGGCACTGGCCACACTGGTGGTGAACCAGGCCCGCGGCACGCTCCACGTCGCTGCGGTCAAGGCGCCCGGCTTCGGCGACCGGCGCAAGGAGATGCTCCAGGACCTCGCCGTCCTCACTGACGGGCAGGTGGTCAGCGAGGAGGCGGGGCTGAGCCTCGAGCATGCTGTTCTCGACGACCTGGGGCGGGCGAAGACCGTGCGCATCGACAAGGACAGCACCACGGTCATCGGCGGCGCCGGCAGCCACACGGCGATCCGCGACCGGGTGCGGCAGCTCCGGGCCCGGATCGAGGAGGCCACCTCGGACTACGACCGCGAGAAGCTCCAGGAGCGCGTGTCGAAGCTCGCCGGGGGCGTGGCGGTGATCCGGGTGGGCGCGGCCACCGAGGCCGAGATGAAGGAGAAGAAGGCCCGGGTGGAAGACGCCCTCAACGCCACGCGGGCCGCCGTGGAGGAGGGCGTCCTGCCCGGCGGGGGCGTGGCCCTGATCCGCTGTGTGGACGTGCCCGACAGCCTGGCGCTCCCCGAGGCCCAGATGGTGGGGGCCCGCATCGTCCGCCACGCCCTGGAGGAGCCCCTGCGCCAGATCGCCGCCAACGCCGGGCACGAGCCGTCGGTGGTCGCGAACGCGGTGATGCGGCGCAAGGGGGCTGAGGGCTTCGACGCCGCCGCCGAGCGGTACACCGACCTCTGGGCAGCGGGGATCATCGACCCCACCAAGGTCACTCGGGCCGTGCTCCAGAACGCGGCCAGCGTGGCCGGCCTGCTCCTTACCACCGAGGCCGTCATCGCGGAAGACCCGGAGGACCGGAAGCCGGGCGGGGGATTGGGAGGCGGCGGCCAGCCGTGACCCGGGCGGGAGACCTGCCGAGGGACGAGCTCCTCCGCGCCCTGACCGAAGCCGCGACCCAGGCGGTGCGCGCCGAGCGGGTGGTGGTCTTCGGGCCGTGGGCCCGGGGGAGCGAGAGCCCCGGGGACCCCGTGGGCCTTCTCGTGATCCTGGCCGACCCGCTCGGCGGTGGACTCGACCGGAGGCAGGCGGCGGCGAAGCTAGGGAGCGCGCTCGGGGATTTCCGGGTGCCCAAGCGCATCCTGGTCTTCACTGAAGCCGATGAGGAGCGGTGGCAGAGCTCGCCGGCCCACCCCATTGGCCAGGTGCTCGGAAAGGAGGGGCGGTCCGGACCCGACCCCGAAAGCGCCCACCTGCTCCTCGACGTGGCCGCCCGGCATCTCAAGGCCGTCCACGGCATGGCGGAGCCCGACCTCTTCGACGACGAGATCTTCGGGTTCCACTGCCACGCCGCTGTGGCCGGAGCACTGCGGGCGTGGCTCGCGCTCACCGGCGGGGTCCGCGTCCCCCCCGCCGAGGACCTCGTGGAGCTGCTGGCGTGCGTCGGCGAGTTCTGGGACGTGCCCGAGCCCTTCCGGGAGTTCGGCCCGCTCAACGTCTTCGCCCACCAGTGCCGCTTTGTGCCCCTGGACGAGCCCCTGGAGCCCGGGGAACGGCGCCGCTGGTTCGACCGGGTACGGCGGCTCCACGAGTACGTCCAGGGTCTCCTCGCGCAGATCGAGCACCCGATCGACAACCCGGGCTGACCGCAGGCGCCGTCTTCGCCCCTTGCCTTCGAAACCAAACCCTTCAAATGCTCTTCGTCGCCGACGACAGGCCGGGGAGCCCGGGAACGAGCACCGATGTGGTCTTCGACATATCTTCATTTCTTCCGGGCCCACACCCGGACCCTGTCCTTCGGTGTCCTGCTGACGCTCTTCTCGAGCTTCGGGCAGACCTTCCTCCTCTCCCTCTTCGTGCCTCTCTGGCTCGAGGCCTTCGCCCTGGACGCGGCCCGGTTCGGGGTGCTCTACGCGGGCGCGACGCTGCTGTCGGCGGCGAGCCTGCCCTTCTTCGGACGCCTGCTCGACCGGACCAGTCTGCGCCGCTTCAGCTTGGCGGCCGGATTCGGCCTGGTGGCGGCCTGCTTGGCGACAGCGGCGGCGCCGGGTGCCGGAGGGCTATTTCTGGCCCTCTTCGGCCTTCGCCTCACCGGCCAGGGTCTGCTGACCCTCACGGCCTCCACCACCATGGCGCGGGCGTTCGAGAAGGAACGCGGCCGGGCACTGAGCGTCTCCGGGCTCGGGTACCCGCTGGGCGAGGGCCTGCTGCCCCTCGGGGTGGTGCTCCTGCTCCACCGGGCCGGCTGGCGCTGGAGTTGGGTCCTTCTCGCCGGCGTGGTCGCGCTCGTCCTGGTGCCGGCGATGACACTGCTCCTTCGTCCCAGGGCGGGTCGCGGCGGGCTCCGGGAAGGGACTGCGGTTCCCGCCGGCAGACTCGCGGGGAATCCTGCGTTGCTGCGGGACGCCCGCTTCTACGCCCTGCTGCCGGGCAGCCTGCTCGTGCCGCTGGTGCTGACCGCCCTGTTCCTTTACCAGGTGCCCCTGGCCGAAACACGGGGCTGGCCGGCGCAGACCATGGCGACCGCGTTCGCCGGCTTCGCCGCCGCACGTTTCGGCGGGGGGCTGCTCGTTGGGCCCTGGATCGACCGCTGGGGGGCGACCCGCATCTTCCCCTTCGCCCCCCTGCCGCTGTGCGCCGGACTCTTTGCCCTGAGCGTGGGCTCGGCGCCCTGGGTCGCTCTGGTCTACCTGTCCCTTGCGGGATTGAGCCAGGGGATCGCGAGCCCGACCCTGACGGCGCTCTGGGCGGAGGTGTATGGGGTCGAGTCCCTCGGCGCCACCAAGGGGACGGTAGCCACCCTCGCCGTGTTCGCCACGGCGCTGGGTCCCGTGGCGGTGGGCGGACTTCTCACGGCCGGAGTGCCCTTTGCGGCCATCGTGCCGGGCTGTCTGGGCCTCGGGCTGGCGGCCGTGGGCGTGAGCCTGCTGGCACGCCGGCACCTGGAGACCGCACCGGCTCCGGCGGTGGCCTGAGCGCCCGGAGAGTGCGCCTGCCGAGTCACGGAATGCGGTACCGGCGGCAAGCCGACAGATGCAGACAGGGAGAGTGGCTCCTGCGATCGCGCCTCCGGGCGCCGCCTCCGCCCGCACACACTACCCCGGACCACAAGGAGAACACCAAGAGTGAAAACAGTGAAGAGATCACAGATGCTCGGCAAACAGCAGGACCTGAAGTCCTTCGAGACACGTCTTTTCGAGCGGCTTCGTGCGTTGAAACAGCAGAACCGGACGCCGGAGACACAAGAGGATGTGGACGGCGTCGAGATCGCCTTGAAGCGCCTCGGCTGGGGGAATTACAAGTTCTGCATGAAATGCTGGGGGGAGATCGAGGACGTGCGTCTGGAGGAAGATCCCACGAGGATGACCTGCGGCGGTTGTGCGTCGAAGGGGCCCCAGGGGCGAGAGCCGGGCGGCTGACGCACCCTGCGGAGCGCGCGGCGACGGGAGCAACGCCAACGATTCGCTCCAGCCCGGCGTGTCCTTGGGCCGCCAGGCCAGCCCGAAATAGAACCGCACGCCATTGCGAAACACGCCGCGGCCGAAGGAGAATATCGCCGGTTCAAGTGGCCTGGAGCGGAGTCGGTCGTTGACCAAGTGGAAACGGCGGGAGCGCCGGAAAGGAGAGGCGGATGGCAGACTTCTTTCAGCACGGGGTGATCAGCACCTTCCAGGAGCTAGGCCCCCGGGATATGGCGCGGCTCGAAGCGGAGCTCGTGCGGTACACCCGCGAGCAGCCGCTCGCCCTGGTCCTGTCCTGCCTCTACTCCGAGCTTCAGTGCCCGGCGTTGCCGCGCATCGTCCGAAAGCTCGAGCAGGTCCCCTACCTGAAGGAGGTGGTGGTAAGCCTGGGGAGCGCGGGCCCGGAGGAGTTTCGCGATGCCCGGGAGTTCTTCTCGCGGCTCCCCCGGGTCCGGGTGCTCTGGAACGACGGGCCCCGTCTCACCGGGATCAAAGATCTCCTGCGGGCCAACCACACCTACCTGGGGGAGCCGGGCAAGGGGCTCGCGGCGTGGCTCGCCTACGGGTACGTGCTGGGAGACGAGGCGGTGCGGGCCATCGCGCTCCACGACTGCGACATCGTTACCTACGAGCGGGTGCTCCTGGCCCGGCTCGTCTACCCCATCGTGGCTCCCACCCTGGACTATCGGTTCTGCAAGGGCTACTACGCGCGGGTCACCTACCGGCTCCACGGACGGGTCACCCGTATCTTCGTGACGCCCCTCGTGCGGGCACTCCAAGAAATGGTGGGGCACACGCCGTCTCCCCTCTACCTCGACAGCTTCCGCTACCCCCTGGCCGGCGAGTTCTGCGTGCAGGCCGACGTGGCCCGGGTGAACCGGATCCCGCCCAACTGTGGGTTCGAGGTGGGCACCCTGGCCGAGGGGTTCCGCAACTACGCGGTGCGCCGGGTGTGTCAGGTGGGCCTTGGGAATCGACTACGAGCACAAGCACCAGGAGGCAGGGCTCCTGCGCATGGCTCGGGAGATCGCCTCCACGCTCTTCCAGTCCCTGGCGAGCGAGGGGCTTGCCATGCCGGACTCCTTCTTCCAGACCCTGCGCGCCGCGTACCTCCGCTGCACACAGGACGCCATCGCCCAGTACTCGGACCTCTCGGTGATCAAGGGCCTCACCAACGATCGCCACAGCGAGGACATCCTGGCCGAGGCCTTCGGCCGGGCCGGCGAGGACTTCCGCGAAAACCCCCTGGGCGCGCCTACGATCCCCAACTGGAACCGGGTCGATGCGGCCATGCCCGGGATCTTTCGCCGGTTGCGGGAGGCCGTGGAGAAAGACAGCCAGGCGTGACGGGGCGGAAGCTCAGGTGATCCTCGTCCCTGCCGGCCATCCGGCACGCCATGGAGCCGGGGCAAGCGCTTGCAACTGCGGCGGCCTGCGGGTTGGCCCGGCCCGGCGGATCGGCCCCGGCGCATGTCCGGCCACACGGCGGGCCCAGGCCGAACGCAGCATTGCTGCACCCGGCGGAGCGAGACTCCCGCGGGCGCTCTCCGGGCCGCGCGCATCCCGTGCCGCGAGGACCGCGTGACCGCGCTTGAGGCCGCCGTCCTTGGCGTCGTGGAGGGGGTGACCGAGTACCTGCCGGTGAGCTCCACCGGGCACCTGATTCTGGCCCAGCACCTGCTGGGGCTCGGCGCCGGAGAGGCAGAGAAACAGGCTGCCGGCGCGTACGCGATCTGCATCCAGGGCGGCGCCATCCTCGCGGTGCTGGGCCTCTACCGGCACCGGGTCCGGCAAATGGGCGCAGGGCTCCTTGGCCGTGACCCCGGCGGCAGCCGGCTGGCCCAGTGCCTGCTCCTCGCGTTTCTCCCGGCCGCGGCCTTCGGGTTCCTGTTCGGCGACTGCATCGAGAAGCACCTGTTCGGTCTTTGGCCCGTGGTGGCAGCGTGGTTTCTGGGCGGGCTCGCGATCCTCGCCACACCGCGGCTGCATAGGGCCCGCAAGACCTCCGGTGGCGCGGCCCTGGACGCCATCACGGTGCGCCAGGCGCTGTGGATCGGCCTCGCCCAGTGCCTGGCCCTCTGGCCCGGCACCAGCCGCAGCCTGGCCACGATCCTTGGTGGAATCCTGGCCGGGCTCGGGCTCCCCGCTGCCGTGGAGTTCAGTTTCCTGTTGGGGGTGCTCACACTGGGGGCGGCAACCGCTTACCAAGCCGTGCAACACGGGCCCCTGATTCTCGCTACCCTGGGCTGGTTTGCTCCGGCCGTGGGTTTCCTGGCCGCTACGGTCTCCGCCGCCGTGGCTGTGAGGTGGCTCACGTGCTACCTCCAGCGGGGAGGCCTGGAGCCGTTCGGGTACTACCGGATCCTCCTCGCCGGGGCCACCGCGTTCGCGCTGCTCGCTTTGCCACCATGACCGGAGGTGCCAGCAAGAAAGCCTGGCGAGGCGCCGGGCCGGCGGCTTCGTCCCGCACCCAGTGTAGAGTGCACCCAGTGTAGAGTTGTCCCCAAAAACGCGGACGGGACATGCTCGCCGTGTATGAAAGCCGCTTCATGAATCCATACCCGGCTGCGAGGAGGCCTGACGATGAACGCCGTGGTGGCGGAAAGGGGCCAGGTGACCATCCCCAAGCCGTTGCACGAGAAGCTCGGCATCGGCCCCAAGACGGTCTTGGACTTTCGGGAAGAGGACGGAAAGCTGGTGGCGGTCAAGGTGCCCGAGGGGGACCCCGTGACCCGGGTAACGGGGTGTCTGCAACTCGACGCACCCACCGATGAGCTGGTTGCCGCGATGAGGGATCGCCGTTGATCACCGCGGTGGATACCAATGTCCTGGGGGACGTATTCCGCAACGACCCGGCGCTCTGTGAGGCCTCGTCCGCTGCGCTGCGCCGCTGCCTGCAAGAGGGCCGGCTGGCCGTGTCAGCTGTTGTCCGGGCTGAGCTCTCGGCGCTGTTCGAGAGCGGGGACGTTTTGCTGGCCGTAATGGACACACTCGGCGTCGGCTACCTGCCCACGGAGCGCCAGGCGGCGAGTCTCGCGGGCAGCATGTGGCGCCGATACCGGGACGGGGGCAGGAATCTCAGGTAGGCACCGAGATCCGCGCTCCTGTGGCGAAGACGGCGCTACCCCTCAGCTTCACCGAACAACGCGTACAACTCCTCCGCTTCCTGCCGGATGCGCTGCTCCAGCGCGGCCAGGATCAGGCGGGTCCGGTGCACGAAGGGCGCGGGGAGCTGCTCCAGTCCACGCACAGCGCGCCACTCGGCCTTGTAGTCCTCCACGGCAGAGGCCAGGCCACCCAACTCCCGAGAAAACCGCTCGGCCACGGAACGTACGCGCGGGTCGGGGTGCCGGCGCAGAATGGGGTAGATGCGGTCGTCTTCGGCGGCCAGGTGCACGGCCAGCCTGCCGGTGAGCCGGAGCAACGCATCGTGGACGCTGCTGACGGGGTCGTGAGGGCCAGAGCCGAGGGCTGCAGAGACCTGGCTCGCCAGCGCCAGCAACTCGGCATGCTGGGCCCTCGCGGAATCAATTGCCGACATGCTGCGACCTCCTCCGGTCCCCAGGTTCCGTGCGGGCATTTATCGGCGGCCGGCTCCGGGCCTTGAGGGGCGCGTTTGCCTCGCTGCCGGGTGCGTCGAAGCCAATCAGCCCAGGAATCTCCGCAGCGACGCGGCCTCTAGGATCGCCGCTGCGAGGCGTGGGCGGTCCCCCAGCGCGGCCGCTGCGCGGGCGGCGGCCGCGGCGTGCGCGGGGTCCGGCTCGCAGCCGAGGGTCACTGCCTGGGCTGCCTCCAGGTCGCGGGTGAGAAGGGGCAGGCGTTCTTGCCTCAGGAGGTTCCTGGCGCTCTCCGGGCTCCGGTAGCGAAGCTCCTGGCGGAGCCAATGGAAGAGCGTCGGACAGGTTCGCTCCACCAGGGATCTCTCTTCGCCGGAGAGGTCGGTCCAGGCCCGAAAGCCCAGGACGCCCGGGGGCAGGCCCAGGGTGTAGCAGGACGCGGCATACTTGATGGCCCGCACCGCGGGCAGTCCTCCGACGCGGCGCATGTCCCCGGTCAGCGCCACGTTCTCGTAGCGCTCCCGATGGCTCGGTACCGCGTCGGCGACCTGGGACACCAGCGGCAGCAATTCCCGGTAGGAAGCCTCGTAGGCGGCCTTGAGGCGGGCCACGACGGACTTCAGTTGCTCCATCTCCTCGGGGTTGGGTCCCGGTGGGGTCTGGTGCCGCGCCAGCCACCCCTCGGCCAGGCGCGCGCCGAGATCCCGGATCGCGCCGGTGACCGCCGGCACGGGGTGGTCGTAGCGGAACGCCGACTGCACGGTCAGCGTGGCGGCCCCCGGGTAGCTCTCCAGCACCGCTTCCATGCTCGCCGGTTCCGGTGTCAGACCTCCACGGAAAGGAGCAGAGCCAATTCCCATGATCTGAGGGATGCGCACGCCCGTGCGCCGTTCATAGGCGCGCCCTCGGTGCAGGGCCACCGTGGCCGCCACCAAGGCCGCCACGAGCCCCGCCTTGAGCGCCGGATCGCTGCGCGCAATGAAGCTTCGCTGCACGAAGGTATCGCGGCCCGTCAGCTCCTTGCGGGTGCGGATGAGGTCGTCCCAGATGCGCTCGGGCGCGAGGAGGTCTTCCACCGTCTCGATGAGCGGGATGCCCTGGACGAAGAAATCGCCGTCGAAGGGGAACGCCGAGCCGTCGCCGTAGGTGCGGTACTGGGCCGCCTCGAGTCGGAAGCGCTCCAGGATGTCCCGCTCCACTTTGGCGACCGTGGCGCCGGAGCTGGCATCCGGGATGATGAACTCCGAGAAGGCGAGCCACGGCAGGCCCATGCGCCGCATCACCAGGAGCGAGTTCGAGAAGATCCCCAGGCTCTGCCAGAAGTAGGGGTCATCGCGGTCCGCGTCTGGGTTGGGAATCCGGGGGGTCACGTGAAAGTCGCGGCCGATGACCCGCCCTTCGAGGCATGAGGGGCACCGGTGCAGCCAGTCCCAGAGGGGGGTGCACCCGCCCCGCTTCTTCTCGTAGTCGATCATCTGCTCGGGCAGGCCCAGCACCGTGACGTTGTGGAGGACCTCTTCCTCCTCCAACTCCCGGTTCACCCGCGGGCTCGGCCCAAACGGGACCTTACCCACGTTATCCGGATGCTGTGTCCCCATCGTGTGGGGAAGCACGCGGGCCAATTCTTCGTCGGAGAGGTCCGGGCGGTTGAACATGGGCAGGCTCCCGGGGAGGACAGTACGGCCGAGGGGCCCCGGTGGTTCAGTCCCGGGGAGACGGCGCGGTCAGGTTGTCGATCTGGTCGCGAAAGCGGTCCAAGCTCGCCGGCACGACCTCGATGGGCTTTTGTGTGTACTCGAAGAACTCCAGGACCTGGAGGTCGTCGATCGGCTCGAGGCCGAAGTCCAGGAGTACAATGGAGTCGTAGAAGCCGAAGTTCTGGCGGGCGTCCACCTCGTCCCAGTGCAGGCCTTCCTGGAAGATCTCCCGCCAGTGCCGGAGCCAGCCCGGCGTGATGACGAAGGCCTTGCGGGCTTCGAGCGCCCGGCGTTCCTCCTCGCTCAGGAACGCCGCGACGCAATCCTTGCCCGGAAGGGAGGCGCCGCCCCGGGATGCGGCCAGGGCCGGCAGGTCGGGGTGGCAGGCCGCTCCAAACAGGAACGCGGAGTCGGGGAGTCGTTCTCCGCCCGCAAGTTCTTGCCCAAGCCGTTCGAGGTCCGTGTGGAGCCCCGGAGATAGCCACCGTACCTCTGGAGACAGATTCGCGCGGAGGTGCTCAACTTCCCGGCGGAAGATGCCGCAGCCGACGATGTTCATCCGAAGTTTCTTTCCATCGAGGAGTCCGTGGTCGGAAACCGAGATTGGCTCAAAAGCGTTGGTTCCTCTGTAGCGAACGCTACAACGAGGATGATTTCCCGCGTACATAGTGCTCGTCAAGCTCCGCCAGTCGGTTGACCAAATTAGCCGTGAAGATCCGTTTTCGCGTAAGCAAACCGACGGCCGAGCGACAGATAGTCATAGACGTGCCTGGCATGATCGTCTGCACAGGGTAGAGTGTATCGTGAGCCGAATTCCCAAGATCCCTGCGGGGCCCACGGCGGGCCCAGTCCGTGCATTTTCACCGTACCGAAAGGAGAGTTCCCATGAAGCGTTTGGCGAGCATCGTTCTGACCCTCATCCTGTCCTCTTTCCTCCCGGCGGTTTCCACTATGGCCGAAGAACTCCCGGCACCGGACGGAAAGGCACTGTGGACCTACATGACGAAGACCAGCCCCTACGTTGGGTGGGGATACTGGCCGGGTCGCTACGGAATGTACGAAGGGACCGAGCCCCACGGTGCCCATCTGAAGGTGTTCGCCAACGGGCCGGCACTCAGAGCAGCCCGGGAAGGCAAGCCCATGCCGGCGGGCGCCATCGTGGTGAAGGAGAACTACGGCATGGACGGAAAGACCCTGATGGCGGTGACCCCCATGTACAAGATGAACGGCTACAATCCGGAAGGCGGGGACTGGTTCTGGGCAAAATACAACGCTGATGGAAGTATCGACAAGGAAGGCAAGGTCGGCGGCTGCATCAAGTGCCACGAGGCAGTCAAGGACCAGAATTGGATCTTCAACAAGGCTGAATAGCGGTCGAGTCGCTTCGCGAAGCCTATGGACTCTGGAGGTGTACCTTGTTGCTGCTCCACCCGATCATCCAAGGCGTCAGTATCGCGCTCGCCCTGAGCGCCCTATTGCTCGGTCTCCAGCGGGTGCGTTCACTCCACCTTCAGCAGCAGGTGCGTTTCCGGCGCAACGTCCATGTGCGGCTAGGCATGGTTGCCGTAGGCGGCCTCCTGATCGGGGCAGGGGTGGGGTTGGCGATGACCCGTTACGCCTGGGGGCGGTCCTTCATGACCATGGGACACGGGGTCGGGGGTATGATCACCCTATCCCTTTTCCTGGTGGGCGGTGCGACGGGCTGGATACTGTATCGGAAGCCCAAGAAGCGGAGCTGGTTGCCCGCGGTGCATGGCGTCGCCAACGCCGCGGGCGTTCTCTCCGCTCTCCATCAAGTGAGCACGGGTATCGAGGTCTATCGGACCTTCGCCACGGGGTTATAAGCGAGCGGCAGGCATGGAACCTAACGCACCCCCCTACACGGATCCCCATTACCGGGTCGCGATCTTCGGTTCGGCTCGCATTCAAGAGCACGACCCGGAGTACGCGGAAGTATTTCGTCTGGCTCGCGAGCTGGCCCTGCAGGGGTTTGATGTCGTGACCGGCGGAGGTCCCGGGCTCATGCACGCCGCCAACGCCGGCCACAAGAGCGCGGCAGGCGCCGGGCACTCCGTCGGCCTCAACATCAAGCTGCCCCACGAGCAGGCGGCGAACCGCTTTCTCGACCTGGAGCAGGAGTTCGAGCGCTTCAGCGAACGGTTGGACACCTTCGTCTCCCTCTCCGACGCCGTCGTCGTCGCTCCCGGCGGGGTGGGCACCTTGCTGGAGCTCTTCTACGCGTGGCAGCTCATGCAGGTGGAGCATATCTGCGAAACCCCCATCATCTTGTTGGGGTCCATGTGGTCCGGCCTGCTCTCATGGCTGCGCGGCACGGTGCTGCCCCGCGGTTTGTTCAGCGAGGGAGACCTCCACAGCCTGTTTCACGTGCAGACACCGGAGGAGGCCGTGTCCCTGATCGCACGCGTGCAAGCGGATCGAGCGGCGACCGACCACGTGTGCCGTAACTACGACCGATACCGCACCGCGTTCACGTTTCGGGGCGGCTGAAGAAGCCGTGGTGCCCGGGGTACGACGCACGTGGGCCAAGGCGGTGCTGCTGGTGGCGGCGGTAGGTGCAGCGACCGGCGTGGCCTGGTACGCGGGCCTTGAGGACCTGCTGTCCCGCCAGCGGGTGGTGGAATTTCTCGACGGGGCCGGCCCGTGGGGACCGGCCCTTTACGTCGTGCTGATGGTTCTCGCCGTGGTCATCAGCCCCATTCCGAGCATTCCGCTGGATCTCGCGGCCGGCGTGGTGTTCGGCCCGTTCCTCGGGGGAGTGCTGTCGGTGCTCGGCGCCGAGATCGGGGCGCTGATCAGCTTTCTCCTTGCGCGGCGTCTGGGCCGGGAGGCGGTGGCACGGCTCCTCGGGGACCATCTGGCCTTTTGTGATCGCTGCGCCCGCCGACAGCTCACCGGGGTGATCTTCGCCGCGCGCCTGTTGCCGATCGTCTCCTTCGACCTGGTGAGCTACGGGGCGGGACTCACGGCGATCCCCCTGCGGAACTTCGCGCTGGCGACCCTTTTGGGGATGATCCCGCCTACCTTCGCCCTCACCTATTTGGGCAGCAGCGTGCTGGTCGGAAGCGCCTGGGCCTGGGTCCTCGGGGCCGTTCTCGTCCTCGCCTTCTTCCTCGTGCCGGTCTGGATCCGCAAGCAAAACCCCATGGGACTGTATGATCTGATCGGTTCCGAAGAGCGGCCCCGTGAGGGGGGCTCTGTGTGATGGCCTCCTTCCGCAGCGCGCAGGTTCTCGCATCGGTTCTTTGTGGCCTGTTGGCGGGATGTGCGGCGGTTCCGGGGGCTCCGGACCTCGGCGCCTTGTACTCGGATCTCGCGCGCTACCGCGACCCCTATCGCAACCCGATTATCGTGATCCCCGGCTTCATGGGCTCCAAGCTCGTCGACGGGGAGTCCGGGGATACGGTGTGGGGCGCGTTCGGGTTGAGCGCTGCTGATCCCGACACGACACGGGGTGCCCGCCTGATCGCCCTGCCGATGGCGGAAGGCACGCCTTTGACCGAACTACGGGACGGCGTCGCCGCCGACGGTGCACTCGACCGGGTGGTGGTCAGCTTCTTCGGGTTCCCGGTGGAGCGAAAGGCCTATTACGAACTGCTGCGCTCCCTTGGGGTCGGTGGATACCGGGATGAGGATCTGGGTCGATTGGGGGTGGTCGATTACGGGGAGGGGCACTTCACCTGCTTTCAGTTCGACTACGACTGGCGGCGGGACATCGTGG
>JARGFW010000306.1 GCA_029211085.1 Deferrisomatales bacterium
ACCGTTGCCCGTGCCCTGGAGCGGGCTGCAGGCTCCTGCCGATGATTCGCCGGGAGCTGGCCGCAGCGGAACTGCCCCCGGAACTCGCCTATCTGCCCATGGTGGAGAGCCACTACACCGCCGATGCGCGCTCCCCCGCCGAGGCGGTGGGCCTGTGGCAGTTCATCGACACCACCGCCCAGGGGGCGGGGCTGCGGGTGGACTGGTGGGTGGACGAGCGCCTGGATCCGGAGCTGGCCACCCGGGCCGCGGCCCGGCACCTGCAGGAACTGCATGCTCGCTTCGGCGACTGGGAACTGGTGCTGGCTGCGTACAACGCTGGCCCCGGCGGGGTCGGGCGGGCGCTGGAACGGAGCGGGGCGGAGGGGTTCTGGGCCCTGGCCGAGGGGGGCGGGCTGCGGGCGGAGACCCGGCGCTACGTGCCGAAGTTCTATGCCGCGCTGCGTGTCGCGGAGGATCCGGCGCGGTTCGGGTTCGAGGCGGCTGCGGGCGACGCCCCCCAGGAGTACGACACCGTGACCGTGGCCGCGCCGGTGGACCTGTTCACCGTGGCCCGCACGGCGGGGCTCTCGGTGGGGGAACTCCAGCAACTCAACCCCGGGCTGCGGCGCCGCTGTACCCCCCCCGGCGGGGACGCCTACCCGCTGCGGGTGCCCCCCGGCCAGGGGGCGCAGGTGGCGGCGGTGCTGGCGGGGTTGGGCCCGGAGGAGCGTACCGACTTTCTGCGCTACCGGGTGGGGGCCGGTGACTCCCTGTGGGGCATCGCGCGGCGGTTTGATACCCGCGCCGGGGCGATCGCCGAACTGAACGGGGTGACCGACCCCCGCCGACTGCATCCCGGCCAGCAGCTGGTGGTGCCCACCTACCGGAACGGCGGGGGGCTCAAGGCCCGGGAGGCGACAGCCGATAGGACGACCGGCAGCGTGGGGTATCGGGTGCGGCCAGGGGATACCGTGGCGAGTATCGCCCGGAAACACCGGGTCGCAACGGCCGACGTGTTGCGGTGGAACGGACTGGATCCCAGGGGACTGATTCGCCCCGGCGACCAGCTGTTCGTCGGTACCGCCGGTGGGGATCCGGCAGGAGGGTTGGCCCGGGCCCGCGTGCACGTGGTGGAAGACGGCGATACCCTGTGGGGGATCTCCCGCCGCTACGGCGTTTCCCTGGAGGAGTTGCGGCGTGCTAATGAGCTGGGGCTCGGCGCGGTGCTGCGGCCCGGGGACCAGTTGGTCGTGGCTGTCCCGGCGGGGTCAGGGGGCTGATGGGCAACGGCGGTTCCCTTCCGTTGACTGGAAAGGTGGAGTTTGTCACAATCTCACGAATTTGCAGCTAGGCGAGCCGGTCTGGGGCATGTTGTGGACGGCCGGGGGATCGCGTGGGAACTGGCTGTGGTGTCGTTCTTTGTCCGGTAACCGTCAGGTAGGATAGGCGGGTCGCATGCCCCAATCCCACACCCTGCAGCTCTGCATGGCGAGCCTGTGCCTCGTGCTGTGGTCCGCGCTCGCCTACCCGGCGACCTGGACCACGGAAGCAGTGTTCACGGTGGAGCGCACCACTGAGGTCAACGCCGAGGGCACGACCCACGAAGACCAGCTCGACCAGTCCTACACCCTCACCTACGAAACCAACCTCCTCGAATCCCTCGAGTTCACCCTCGATTTCGCCCTAGACATCACAGAGACCGATCAGACCCCAGGCTACGGCACCCGGGAGGTCAAACCTTCCGTGGAGGTCGGCCTGGTGGCCCAATGGTGGGATCTGCTCGCCTCTTGGGACGAGACCAAGACCACCGACAGGGACCCGGCGGTGGGCCGTACGGTCGAGTCGACCTGGGAGTTCGAGGCCGTGGTGGAACCGGAGTACGAGGCCCTGCCCGCGTTCCGGTACAACATCCAGGGGGGCAACGACGACGTCACGGACAAGGACACGGAACTGGTTTTCGAGTACACCTTCCTCGACAAGCTGGACGCCACCCTCGGTTTCAGCCGGGAAACCTCCGACGTGCCCGAGCCGGATGAGGACACCGACGGCCGGACCATCGAGGCGGAGATCAACCTGACCCACGAGTTCACCAAGACGATCAGCTTCGAGGCGGACTGGAAGTCGGATCGGGACCAGGTGCTCACCCTCACCGACCAGGGAGAGATCCTGCAGCGGGAAGATCTGCTGTCGAACGACGTCCGGACGCTGCTGGAATGGGACGTCCTGGATATGCTGCTGCTGAGCCTCGAGAAGGAAGTGCAGTGGGACGCGGATCTGGAACAGGGGACCCTGGAGGTCACCGACACCTGGGTGTGGGACGCCGAGTTCGACCACGACCTCACCCAGGCCCTGCACCTCAACCTGGCCTACAACGACGACCGGGAGGACGCCCGCCCGGTGGGGCCGCACACCTACACCATCACCCGGGACTCCACCGCCGAACTGGAGTTCGGGCCGTTCGAGTGGCTGACGGTCACCCCGTCGTTTGACCGCAGCGACAAGACCCAGTGGTCCCGGGAACCCGGCTCCGAAACCGACACCACCCTGGACGACACCTACGAGATCCTCTTGGAGTACTCCCTGTGGGGTGAGTTCCTGGTGCTGGATGTGACCCGCACCTGGGAGTTCTCCTGGGAGAAGGGCAGCAAGACCAAGAAACTGCGCTCCTGGGACGTGGGTCTGGAGGCGCTGCCCCTGTACGTGCCCAACCTCGAGATCGTACCCACCTACAGTTTCACCGAAGATGTGGACACGGTGGCCGACACCGCCGACGAGGAGAAGACCGTCGAGGTGGACATCGGGTACACGATCGGTCTCGGTGACCGCCTGGTGCTGACCCTGGACCACACTTACTCCCGCACCCAAACGTGGAAAAACGCGGCCACCGAAAATAGTATGACGATAGACCGCGCCGACGACACCGACCTGGTGCTCACCTGGGACCAGTTTCTCCGGGGGATGGTAGCGGAACTGTCGCTAACCCGCGCGGCAAAGGATACCAGCGGGGACGACAAGGAGCCGGAGATCGACTACACGTATTCTGCAACCTACGACTGGGAAATGCTGGCCGGCTACACCTTCGGTTTCGAGTACAACCGTGACGTAAAACAGGAGTCCGAGGACACCCAGGACTTCACCACCACGGTTTCTGTCGAGTTCTACTCCGGGCGCATCACCCTGGATTTTGAGCATGAGTTCGACGAGCAGCTCGAGGGGGAGCGAACCAAGACACATCGCTACCTGATTGAGCTGCATGGAGAGTTTTGATATTGTGAGCGGCGCCTTTGGCGTCGTCCCAGACGAGCGGGCTCAGACCGCGTAACAGGAGGTTAGTCATGATGAGGCGGCTAGCAGGGATGACGATCGCGATCTCCCTCACTTTCGTACTGGGGTGCGGCGGCGTGTCGGTGCGCACCTACGCGAAGCCGGCCACCGGTGAGCGCCAGTACGGCAAGGTAAAGAAGGTGGCGATTCTGCCGTTCGACAGCGTGGTGGAGGGTGCACAGGCCCCCAAGATCGCCGGCGACCTGTTCCTGCAGGACCTCCTCGCCCGGGGGACCTTCGAGGATGTGGAGGAGCCGCGCTACGTTGCCGAGCTGATGAAGAAGCTCAAGCTGCGGAACACCGAGAACCTGGACCGCGAAATCGTCCGCAAGATCGGTGAGGAGTTGCAGGCCCAGGCCCTGATCTTCGGGCAGATCTTGCTGTTCGGGGTGGACGACCACTCCAACATCGTGGAGTTCGTGATGCAGGTGAACCTGCTCGACGTGAAGACCGGCAATATCCTGTGGTCGTCGCGTTCGTTCGCCGATGCCAGTACCACCTGGGGGCAGGTGCTCGGGGTCAGTGAGGGGCCTTCGGTGAACGATGTGGCGGCCGCCGGCGTGGGCAAGTTGGTGGCCCGGCTCGACAACGATTTCCGCACGGCCCGCGAGGTCGAAGTGGAAACCATGCTGGAGGCGGCCAAGGCTCAAGAGATCGTTGGCGCAGAGGCTCCGGTTGGGGAGGCGGCCCCGGCTGCGCAGCCACAGATCGCACCGGAGGACGAAGCTGAAGAGATTCTGCTCCAGGTCAAGCCCAAGTAGGCTTGCGCTCCTGCTGGGGGCACTGCTGGCAACCGCGGGTCTGCAGGGCCCAGGGGCGGATGCGGCGACCCCCGAGTGGCACCAGCGGGAGCTGTTCGGCGACCACGGGCCGGCCCGCAACGAGTTGCGCGAACCGGTGGCCGTGGCGCTGCTCGGCGAAGGCAGCGTCGCGGTCTTGGAGAGGGACAAGGGATCCCTGGTGGTGTTCGATGACCGGGGACGTTATCTGCGTACCTTGGGGGGCCCCGGGGGCGTAGGAGGATTTGACCTGCGCCGCCCGGAGGGCCTCGCGGCAGACCTTGAGGAGAATCTGTGGGTGGCCGATACAGGCAACCATCGCTTGTTGGTGGTGAAACCCGACGGCACCCGGGTCGCCACCTATGGTAGCCTGGGGAGCAGCGGGGACCGGCTTCGGGAGCCTCGAGATGTCACCTTCGATCGGGCTGGACGGGTCTACGTGGCCGACACCGGGAACGAACGCGTTCAGGTGTTGCGTGCCTCCAACGGCGCAGTGGTGGACAGCTGGGCGAGCCGCACCGGGGGGCGCCGCGGCCATCTGAACCGGCCGGTGGCGTTGGCCTATTCAGGCCAGGATTCGGGTGGCATCTGGGTGC
Organism: Deferrisomatales bacterium; assembly: GCA_029211085.1. GTDB lineage: Bacteria > Desulfobacterota > Deferrisomatia > Deferrisomatales > JARGFW01 > JARGFW01. Next base: position 4,682 of record JARGFW010000306.1, read on the forward strand.
TCAACAAGGATGCGGGGCGACGCCTGGAGTTCTTCGACCTGGAGGGCAACTGGCAGAAGGGTCTCGATGTGCCGGCAGCTGTGCAGGACGAGATGGAGCTTGCCGACGTGGTGGTGGAGCCCGGGCTCTACCGCATGTTCCT
>JARGFW010000001.1 GCA_029211085.1 Deferrisomatales bacterium
CACCAAGGAGGCCCCCCGGGGCGAGCGGCGGGGCACCGCGTTGGGCGGGCCTTGTGACCGGTTCGAGAGGAAGGTCGACCGGGGTTGCCGGGCAGGCCTTGCGCGGATGAAACCAGGACCATGCCCCGGAACCAACGGCGGTATCCAGCCTGTGCCGCTGGGTTTCATGCGGTTCCCCGTCTAGCCTCGCGCCAGGATGCGAGGCTAGAAGTGCACCCCGTACCCGAGAGTCGGAACCAGGGTGGTCTCGCCGTCCACGTTCATGAAATGCAGGTCGAAGTCGATGCTTCGGTGGCGATCCATACCCCACTCGGCGCCTACTCCGTAGGCGACGAAGGTTCCCCCCACAACGCCGTAGTCATACGGCGCTTCCAGCCACACTGCGGCAACAGACAGCCGCGGACGAACGGCATGGGCCCGACCCAACGGGAAGACGCGGCCCCCGACTGTCGCCACGACTGCCCCGGGCAGCCCGAAACCAGCGTTCAGGGACAGACAGGGTGCGGGGCTGACCTCAATGCCGAGGCCGAGGATGCCATATGGAATTCCGATGCCGCCACCGATCCGGAACAGCCCCACCGGCCCAGGGGAACCCTCCGCGCGCGCGACCGAGCCGGCTGCCAGGGCCACGAGGAGCACCGACAGCCACACCCGGCCTTGACGAACCCGCCCCTCCATGGAGCATGCCTTTCCAACAGGGGCGCCGCACACCCGGGCCTGCCCGTCCGGAACGCGCCTGTCGTTTGTTGTGATGAGGGGAGGGACCACACCCGAGCCTCCCCAGGGGTTGAACCTTCGGGCTCGCGCCGAGGTCCTCGGACATCCCGGCGGCGCCTCTGGTCCGCACCAACGGCCAGGATCTTGGTCGAACGGCCGGCGGCACGGGAATTGAATGTGGTGTGGCGTGGACTGTCAACAGGCTGTGAGGCGTTCCACCAACCGCCGCTGTCCGTCTGCACTGCAGGAATCGAGGCAACTTCATTACCAATTCGGGATCGCCCCAGAAGATTGCCTTCTGGCTCGGCGCCCCATGCGCCTCCAGGTCGCCATCCATGGAGGTCTTGGGTTGGCGCTCAGACCCGTGTGTCAATCCGCGCCCGAACGTTTGTGCCCTGGCCCGTCGGGCAGAGCCTCGATTTCACAAGAGCAACGCTTGGATGAAACAGCCCGGACCTATCGAGCCTCCACCTATCAGTGGTGTATTGGGGGCCTGAACCCCGTCCCCGGGCATCTCGACCACCGGCACGTCAACTTCGATGAAGTTGTTCGACCCGTCGGAATCGGCCGTATCCCTGGCTCCGACGTCGACGGACACGGTCAGGTGCGTTTGCGCCGGCAGATCGATGTTGGAGGTCACTCGAACCCAAGCCGTACTGTCGGCGGCCATGCTGCCGAGGGCGCAGGACACCTCCAGCAATTGATCCAGTACCTCCTGGCACTGCAGGTCGGCGCAGGTATCGAGGGCTGAGGAACACGGTCCCTGGCTGCTGGATGCGGAAAGGTAACTGGCCATTCGAAGTTCCTGTACCCCAACCTTTACGGCCACACTCCCTGCGGGAGCTGGGCCGGTGTTGGCGACTTCGATCACCAACTCCGACGGCAGACCGGAAAAGGTGGCGGTTGGTAGGATCTGGGGGGCCACGATCAGGTCGGCCGAAGCCCGAAATGCAACGATGCTCAAAGATGCGGTCGCAGCATTGTTGTCCAGGAACAAGTCGGCCGTGGAAGAGACAACCGTAGCGGCGAGGGAGATATCTGCCACGACGTCAGTGACCATGTCGACCGTCACGCCGGCCCGATTGCCAGGGGCGTCCGCGCTTACCTGCCCCAACTGGCAGATCAACGTAGATCCGGGCAGACAAACGCCCTGGGTCGGTGTCGCCGCGGCCAGACTCACCTCCGCCGGCAGGTTGATCTCCACGGTGACGTCTTCCGCGCTGTCGGGCCCCTGGTTGACCAGGTCGAGGGAAAACCGAAGTGCCTGGTCCACCACCACCGGCACGGGGGCCGCCGTCACCACCAGCGCTAGATCGGCTTCGGCCGCGGCCGCCGGCAGCCATGCCGCGCTCAAGAGCAAGACGGCCAGGGATAGGCCCCGGAGCCAGCCGATCGCGGACCGGGGGACCAACCGGGACCTGTGCATTGCGCCGTTCTCCTCGCAACCCTGGAATCCAAGCGGCCCCGATGGCGGCCCGAGCTTTGACTACTGATTCAGTGTATAGGCCTAAAGATGGTTCCCGACAAGAATCATATTAGTATCGTTTGACAGGGGCTGCCGTGTGGACTCAAGCGGCGTGACATTCGCTCGGCTTGGTAGGAGGCCCCTGTAGAACCTACACGCAGATCGTGGTGGGTCGCGGACACACATGCACGGGGACATGGGTTTCCCGCCCAGATCGAGAGTGGTCTCCCAGGAGGGGCCAGGTGAGGTCTCCGTTACCGTGCAAGGGCGGGGGAGGTCGAAGCAGGTGAAGTCGGGCTTCATCAGGCCCGTCCCATCCCCCGGGTCTCGCCGGTCCCTCGGGTCTGGCGACCCCGCGCTGCGGCCTCCCGTCCCTGGGGGGTGGGCAGCAAGGCTCCTCGGTCCGTGCCGGCTAGCCGGCAGGCGGGGTCTCGGCGAAGGCGCCCCGCACGTGGGCAGGGCTCCGGGGGTCATGCTCGCGGCTGAGCTGGAGCAGGGCCACCCCCAGCAGCACCGCACAGGCGCCCACCAGTTGCAGGCCGGCGAAGCCCTCTCCCAGCAGCAGAAACGCCAGCACCCCGGCGGTGATCGGTTCCACGGTGCCGGTGATGCTGGCCCGGGTGGAGCGCAGATGGTTGACACCCACCAGGTAGAGGCCGAACGGCACGGCGGTGCCGAACACTCCCACGTAGAGCAGCAGGCAAGCCTGGAACAGGGTCAACGACCGTAGGGAGGGCAAGAACGGGGGGTATCCGAGGTGCAGCGCCACAGCTGCCGCTGCCAGTGCGTAGAACAGCACCGTCCAGGGGTCGTGCCGGTGCATGCCCCTCTCGCTCAACAGGGAGTAGGCAGCGAAACCGATGGCCGACACAAACCCGGCAACGATGCCCGCGCCGTTCTGCCGCAGCAAGTCCAGGTCGTTTCCCCCCACCACTAGGTAGCACCCCCCCAGGGCGAACAACAGGGCAGCCACCTTGGGCCAGGTGACCCGTTCGCCCCAGGCCACGAACGCGAACCCGGCGATCAGCACCGGTGCCATGTACTGCAGCAGGATCGCCGCGGCCACGTGAATATGGTTGATCGCCACGAAGTAGGACACTTGGGTGACGGCCAGCACCAGGCCCAGCACCGCCAGCGGGGCGACGTCGCGCCAGCGCTGCAGGCAGAAGCGGTAGGGGGCGCGCAGGATAAAGAACCCGGCGAGGGCCGCGACCGCTATGAGCAGCCGCAGTTGAACCAGCTGGATGGGGGTGATACCGGTGCCAAACAGGAGCTTGCCGGCAACCCCCGAACCGCCCCACAAAATGGCCGCGGCGAGCACCGCGGCGTAGCCGCGCAGGGATGGGTCCCGCATGGTCGGAGGCTCCTCGATGGGTGCCGTGGGTGCAGAAGCACGGAAGTGTAGCACAGCCGCATCCGGGGTTGCCCACGGAACGAGGCCTTGTGCGCGGGCCCCGCGACCGGGCACACTGCCCCCATGGAAACCCATCGCCTGCCGGGGACCACGGTCCTCACCCTGTTGCTGTTGTGCGTTCTGTGGGGCGGCAACCTGGCCGCGATCAAGATCAGCGCCCGGGGGGTCTCCCCGGTGGCGATGGCCGCGCTGCGTTCCCTGGTGGCAGCCGCCTGTCTGTGGGGCTGGATGCGGTTGCGAGGGGTGCCGGTGGCCCCGGACCGGCGCACCCTGGCCCACGGGGTTGTCGTGGGGTTGCTGTTCGGCGTCGAGTTCTGCTGCATCTATAGCGGTCTGCGCTTCACCCTGGCGTCCCGCGGCTACGTGTTCCTCTACACCCAGCCGTTCTTCACCGCCCTTGGGGCTCACTTCCTGCTCCGCGGCGACCGCTTGAGCCCGGCCCGGGTTGCCGGCCTGCTCCTGGCGTTCTTCGGCGTCGCCGTGCTGTTTGCCGGCAACTGGGGGGAGACCACGGCGCACACCTTGCCCGGGGACCTGCTGCTGTTGCTGGGCGGCGCCCTGTGGGGGGCCACCACTCTGTACATCAAGCGGTTCCTGGTCCACCGAGCGGTGGCCCTGCAGACCCTGTTCTACCAGCTGGCGTTTTCGGCGCCGATCTTGGTGCTCCTGAGCCTGGTCCTGGAGGACCGCATGTGGCTCGGGGGCAGCGGCCCGGTGTTCGCCGCGCTGTTCTACCAGTGCATCGTGGTGGCCTTCCTGAGCTACCTGGTGTGGTTCGAGTTGATCCACCGCCACCCGGTGAGCCTGTTGGCGGCGTTCACCTTCTTCACCCCCGTGTTCGGGGCGTTGATCAGCGGGGTGGCAATCCTCGGGGAGCCGCTCACAGGGACCATGATGGCGTCCCTGGCGCTGGTGACCGCGGGGATGTTCCTGGTCAACCGCCCCGGCAGGGAAGCGGCGCGAGCGGATGTGCCGTGACAACCCCACAACTCTACCCCGGCCAGACCGTGGTGCCCCACCGCCAGCTGAGTCCGGAGGCCCTGCGCGGGGTGGTGGAGGAGTTCGTGACCCGGGACGGCACCGACTACGGCGATCGCTGGGTGCCCCTGGAAGACAGGGTCCAACAGGTACTGGACCTGCTGCGGCAGGGAGCGGCGACCCTGCTGTTCGAGCGCGAGACCGGGCGCACCCACCTGGTGGCTGCCCAGCGCTGAGGCTGGTCCCGGTCCCCGGTTTGGCCTATCCTTCCCCGCTCTTCCTGCCACCACGAACCGGGAATCCACCGTGACCGAACTTACCGGCAAACAGAAACGCTACCTCCGCTCCCTGGGTCACCACCTGGAACCCGCGCTGATGATCGGCGCCAACGGGGTCGTCGAGGGGCCGATCGCCGAACTCGACCGCAGCTTGGCCGTGCACGAACTGGTCAAGGTGCGGGTGGGGCAGGGCTGCGGCCAGGAGAGGAAGGACGTCGCCGCGGCGCTGGCTACCGCCACCGATTCCAGCGTGGCACAGATCGTGGGCAGGACCGTCCTGTTCTATCGACCCGCCAAGAAGCGCAAGATTCAACTGCCCTAAAGGGCGCCATGGGCGCTGCCGATCGGGTGTCCCCCAGATCTCCCCGTCAGCAGTAGATCCGTACCGTGAGGGTCTCGTGGTCGCGCTCGACGACCTCAAAGCCCATCTTGCGGGCCAGGGACAGCATGGCCGTGTTGGTGGCCAGGATCATCCCGTAGATGGTGTCGATGCCCCGGTCCATGGCGATCGCCACGATCTTCTCCATCAGCAGTCGCCCCACGCCGCTTCCCTGCCAGCCATCGTCCACCACTACGGCGAACTCGTGTTGGCCGTTGTGGGGGTCGTAGGTCAATCGGTTTACACCGATGGTGATCTCCCCCTCCGGTTGCTCCACCCGGGCAACGATGGCGACCTCTCGGTCGTAGTCGATCTGGGTGAAACGGGCCATCTGCTCAGCACTGATCTCGTTGCGGAAACCGAAGAAGCGGTTGTACATGGTTTGCGACGACAGGCCGCGCAGGAACGCGTAGTGGCTTTCGCCGTCCTCGGGGCGGATCGGCCGGATCAGCACCGGGGTGCCGTCCTTGAGGGTTTCCCGGAACTCGTACTGGTTGGGGTACGGAGCCGTAGCCAGGTGGTGGGGGGAGGCGATGCCCCGGTCTTCCAGCACCAGCCGTGATGCCTGGACCAGGAACCCGTTCCGGGCCAGGGTCAGGGGGTCGAGCACCAGCTCCCGGATCACCGGGAAATCAACCACCAGCTGCGAGAACCGCACCAAGATCTCCTCCAGTTGTTCCGCCTCGTCCTCCCGCAGAGCCATGCGCGCGGCCAGCCCGCTGCTGTCGATCAGGCGCCGGGCCAGCAGGCGGTTGAGCGGTGGCAGCATCACGGTCTCGTCATCGGGTATCCCGGGCAGCAGGCCGCCGGTTCCCAGGAACAGGTACGGGCCGAACTCCACATCGGTCTGCACCCCCAGCTTCAGCTCGTAGCGCACGTCGCGCACCATGCGGCGCAGGGTGACGATGGCGCCGTCCCCACCCAGTCGCCGGTATGCTCCCGGCAGCTCGCCCGGGGTCCACACGCTGGCCGTGCCGGGGCCGGCCGCGAGGCTGACGGCCACCGGGTAGCCCAGTTCACCTCCGGCGGTGGTGACTTCCTGCAGGGTCGCGGCCACCCGGGTGGTGTTGAGCGGCAGCCCGTAGGCCCCCAACAGGGCCTCCCGGTCCAGGTCGGCGGCCAGGCCGGTACTGCCACGACCCAGGGAGGCCAGCCGCGCGGCGCCCTCCTCCTGTCGGTAGTTCAGGGTCCGGTCGAAGCGGGGCGGCACGGCGACCACCTTCGCCAGGTTGTCGGCGTACTGCCGGGCATAGCAGTAGGCGGTGGTGGCTTCTTCCACACTCTGGTAGATCACGTCCCCCTGCCCGATCAGGCGGTGAAGCGTGGCGCTGTGCTCGGCGCTGTGTCTGTGCCATATGTACACCAGTTCCACGTGGCTCGCGGCCGCCAGGGGCCGCAAACGCTCCGCCACCTGGGCGGGAGAAGAGACCTTGCTCGGGGCCATCACCACCAGCACGGTGTCAACCTCGCCAGCAGCCAGGAGCAGCTGCAGCACCTGTACGTAGTTCTCGGTGTCCGCGTCGCTGTGGATGCACACCGGGTTGATGCTTCCGCCACAGGTGGTACCACAGGGTGACAGGCGTTCCCGCAGGGCAGGGGAGAGATCTGCCAACCGGGCTCCGCGCCGTGCCAGACTGTCGGCCACCAGGACGCCGATGCCGCCGGAGTTGGTCACCACTCCGAGGCGGTCGCCCCGGGGCAGCGGGCCGCGGCAGAACGCCTCACCGGAGGCGAGCAGTTCGCGGATCGACTCCACCCGGATGATTCCCGCCCGCCGGAAGGCGGTGTCATACACCCGGTCCTCACCGGAGGGCCGCCCGGTGTGGGTGGCGATCAGCTCCCGCCCCCGGGCACTGCTACCCCCTTTGACCGCGACGATGGGTTTGACCCGGGCCGCCGAGCGACAGGCGCTGAGAAACTTCTTCACCGACGCGAGGTTCTCCACGTACAGCAGCAGACAACGCACCTCGGGCTCCCACGCCAGGTAGTCGATGATGTCGCCGAAGTCGATGTCGAGCAGAGAACCCAGGCTGACCACGTGGCTGAAATCCAGCTGGCGCTCCCGCGCCATGTCGAGAATGGTGGAGATCAGCGCGCCGCTCTGGGAAACCAACGCCACCCGCCCGGGACGCGGCTGCACGTCGAACCGGGAGACGTTGATTCCCTCCCCAGGGGCGATGAGCCCGAAGGAGTTCAGCCCCAGTACGCGGATGCCCGCCGCCCGCGCCGCTCCCGCCACCGCCGCCTCGAGTGCCGCGTCCCCGAGGCTCCGCCGCTGCTGGGTGGCAACCAGGGTGCGCACCCCCAAAGGTTGGAGGCGCTCCAGCAATCCCGGCATTTCCGCCAGGGGTGTGGTCGATACCACCAGGTCCAGGTCCGGGGCGAGCCCCTCCAGCGACGAGAGCCAGTGCACCCCCGGGTCCAGATCTGCCGGGCGGGGGGTGCCGTCCAGGTCCACCACGGTGCGTCCGGCGAGCTCGGAGCGGCACAGGTTCGCCACCAGGGTCCGGTCCCCGGGCGCCGCCGCGCCCAGGCGTGCCACCAGGGCGGCGGTGGTGGGGTGGAACAGGTGGTCGAGGTTGTGGATGCTCACGGGGTTCGCTCCCTGCCGGGGTGGCGGCGGCCAAGGGGGCAGCCTACCCCAGCTGCGCCCGAAAAGTAGGGGGTCTGTGGCGCGGAACCTTGACCTCCAGCGAAGCGTCCCCGGTGCAACGGCGGTGGCGGTTCAGCTGCGCCGTGTTCAGGCGGGGGGAAAGGAGGCATGCCCGGTGAGATTTTCCAGAGTGCAACAGGTGGAGTCAAACCGGCACTGCTGCGCGGACGGGCTCCAGGCCCTGGGACAGAAGATCGCCGTGGGGTGCAAGGTCGAGGAGGGCAAGGGGGACTTCCTGCTGCCGGCAATCGCTACCGCGAAGCCCTCTCCAACAGGCGCATTCGCGGGGCGTTGTGCACGCCCATCAGGGCATGTGCCGGCGGCGCATGCAGCGGCTGGAGCCGTTCCGCGGGTTCGGAGGTGCCAATGCCCGCGGCCCCGGATGACACCGCGGTTCGAAAAACGCCCCGCGGATCACATCCGTGGACCATCGGGTTCGAACGCTCGGGGAAGCCCCTCAGTGCACGCGCTGGTCGGCCCCGTCCCCCAGGGAGAGGAACGTGGCCCGCACGGCATCTTCTGCGGCCTGCTCCACCAATCGGCTGTGGAGCTGGTCGATGTAGGCGAGCAGGGAGCGGATGTCGCGAAACATCTGGTAGTCCGACACCCCGCACACCACGTCGTCGTACCGCCCGCTGATTTCCTTGAATTTCTGGTCCATGGGCCGACTCCTTCCCTGGTGGTGGTTGCCGTCCCATCCCTGGCGTGAACATCCCGCTGAGAATACCTGTAGAACAGATCGGCGGCGGCGGGGCAGACCATGAGCCGTGAGGGAAGAACTGCGTCGGCCCGGCAGGGTGGAGATGCGGATCGCTTCAGCCCCCCGGCCCCGCGCCGGTGGGGGCACCCCGGTGGCGCGGCCGGCGGCGCCGCTTGCGGCCACTGCCCGGGATTGCGGTGGCCGGGGCATCTTCTCCGGCCAGGTAGGCTTGCCAGTAGGCCACGGCTTCTGCGGCGGTGCCGCTGGCCTCGGCCCAGACCTGGAAGAACTCCCACGCCTCGGCGAAATCGGGCCGGCGCACGAACTTGCCCTTGGTGCGATACGCCTTGCCCCGGGCCAGGCGGTAGCAGGACAGCAACAGGTCCTTGGCCTGGTGGCGGATATGGGCGGAGATCTGGTAGCGCTGGGTGAGGGGGTCGAGGACCCGGGCGACGGCCCGTTGGGCGTCCTCCAGGGTGGCGTTGACGGCCAGCGGGTAGGCGTCGGCCACGGTAGGCAGAGCCAGGGCCGCCAAGTAGTGGGACTCGTGGGCCGGCGTCCCGTCGCGGCTCACCGCGTCGGCGGCCGCCAACAGGGGGAACAGCCCGTCGGTGACCCTCACTTCGGGAAGCAGCGGCGTCAGCAGCCCCAGCCGGTGACACTCGGCCAGGACGGGGGCGAGGATGCCTCGGCGCTGCAGCTCGCGCAGTTCATCGCGCAGCCGGGCGGGCGACCCCTGGGCGATCAGCTGGGCGTGTTTGCGAATGCCGGCGGCGGTGTTCTTCTCGATGGAAAACTCCAGGCGCGCGGCGAACTCCACCGCCCGCAGCATGCGCACGGGATCCTCGGGGAAACGCTCGTCGGGGTCGCCGATAAGCCGGATCAGCCCCGCGTCCAGATCGTCGAGCCCGCCGACATAGTCCAGCACCGTGAAATCCGCGATGTCGTAGAACAGGCCGTTGACCGTGAAGTCCCGCCGCTGGGCGTCCTCCTCGGGGGTACCGAACACGTGACCGCTCAGATCCAGATCCTGGGGGGGGATGCCGTCGGCCTCGTCCCATTTTTCACGACTGCGAAAGGTGCTGACCTCGATGATGTTCTCCGGCTGGCCGCGGCGCCGGAAGTACACGTGGGCCAGGCGGAAGCGGCGGCCGATCAGGCGGCAGTTGCGGAACAGGCGCCGCACCTCGCTGGGGCGGGCGTCGGTGCCGAGGTCGAAGTCCTTGGGAGCGTCTCCCAGCAGCAGGTCGCGCACGGCGCCTCCAACCAGGAACGCGAGGTAACCCTCGCGACGCAGGCGCCGCATGATCCACAGGGCGTCGGGGTCGATCAGGGCGCGGCTGATGGGGTGGTCGGGGCGGGGGAGGACGATAGGGAGGGAGTTTGCTTGTTCTTCTTCCATGACCTCGTTTCACTTCCTGGGGTGGGTACCACCTTCTAGCACGGCAACCCACCGTTGGGAAGCAAAAACCCTGTTTCGAGGGGTAGAAACCGCCGTCGGGAGGCGGCGGCCGCTTTCCGAGCCGTTGGTCCGGCCCCTACGTCCCCTGCTCGGGGGTCGGCGGCCGGGGTGGTGTGTCGTCCGGCCCGCCACGGGCATCCTTGTCCCTGCCCGGGGCGCCCTTCCCCCTCCGGCCCCCGTCGCGGTCGCGCAGGCGGCGGTCGATGCGGTTGAGGGCAGCCTCGACGAGACCGTTGACCGTACCCTTCTGCCCGGGTTTTCCGGCGGGCAGACCGGTGAGCACTTCCATGCCCTGGTCCACGTCGGCCACGGGGTAGATATGGAAGTCGCCGGCTGCCACGGCGTCCACCACCTCGGGGTGCAGCACCAGGTGTCGCACATTGGCCTCCGGGATGAGCACCCCCTGGCTGCCGGTGAGCCCCACCTCGCGGCAGACCCGGAAGAAACCCTCGATCTTCTCGTTCACGCCGCCGATCGCCTGCACCTCGCCGATCTGGTTCATCGACCCGGTGACGGCGATGTCCTGGCGCAAGGGGATGTCGCCGAGCCGCGACAACAGTGCGTAGAGTTCGGTGGAGGAAGCGCTGTCCCCGTCGATGCCGGAGTAGGATTGTTCGAACGCCACCGAGGCGGAGAACGCCAGGGGGCGCTTCTGGCCGAAACGGTTGCGCAGGAACCCGGTAAGGATCAGCACGCCCTTGTCGTGGGTGGAGCCGGAGAGGTTCGCCTCGCGCTCGATGTTGACGATTCCCGCCGAGCCCATGCCCAGGCTGGCGGTGACCCGGGAGGGTCGGCCGAACGCGTACTCCCCCATGGCCAGTACCGCGAGGCCGTTGACCTGGCCCACCTTGACCCCCGCCACGTCCAGCAGGATGGTGCCGTCGCGGATCAGCTCCCGCAACTTCTCCTCGACCCGGTTCCAGCGGAAGTACCGGTCCTCCAGGGCTTGCCGCACGTGGGCCGCACCCACCACCGGGGCGTCTGCGTCGGCGGCGAAAAACCCGGCCTCGCGCACCAGGTCGTCCAGCTCCTCGAGGATTGCCGAGAGTTTCTGTTTGTGCTCCACCCGGCGGGCGCCGAAGCGCACCAGGTCGGCCACTGCTGCGCGGTCGAACGGAGGCATCCCCTCGCTGCCGGCGATGTGGGCGATGCGCTGGGCGTAGGCGAGCACGCCGTCGTCGTCCCGGTCGGTCTCGTACCCGAAGTCGGCCACCACCTTGAAAAGCTCGGCGACCTCTGGATCCCAGTAGCGCAGCATCTGAAACAGCAGGGGGGTGCCGTACACCACCACCCGGGTGTCCACCGGGATCGGTTCGGGCACCAGGCCCGCCACCGCGAAGAACGACAGCGGTTGGTAGTTGTCGACTGAGATCAGCCCGCTGCGCAGCACCCGCTTGAGGCTCTTCCACACCAGGGGCTCGGTGATCGCATCCTCCAGGTTGAACACCAGGAAACCGCCGGAGGCCTGGAGGATCTTGCCCCCCTTGATGCGGGTGAAGTCGGTGACCAGCTTGCCGGTTTCGTCCACCACCCGCTCCACCGCGCCGAACAGGTTGCGGTAGGTGGGGCTCTCCTCCACCAGCACCGGCACGCTGTCGGTGTCGCCGTTGTCGACCACCACGTTGACTCGGTACTCCAGGAAACGGTCGACGCCCCGTACGCCCCCGGCCGCTTCGGACTCCTCGCTTTCCTCTCGAAACCGCTCCAGGACGTCCAGGGTGTGCTCGCGCAGTTCCTTCAGGTACTCCCCGACCCGCGGGTTGTCGTAGCCCGCGGCTATGGCTTCCACCAGGGGGTCGATGATGCGCCCGGCGTAGAGCCGCACCACCTCCTGCACCTCCTTGCCCATCTGCTCCACCAGGGTCTTCTGCTTCTTGAACATCTCGCGGGCTTCCTTGCCCAGGGCCTCCTGATTCTCCTCGAACGCCGCCTTCTCCTCGGCGGAGAGGGCTTCGTACTGGGCCGAGTCCTCGATCGGTTTGCTGTCGATCATCGGCACGAACAGCAGCTGGTTGTGGGGGGTGGGCTGGATGTGGAGGTTCTTCTCCGACGCCGAGGCCTCGAACGCCTCCTTGAGCGCCTTGCTCTTGGTTTCGTACTTCTTGGAGAGCACCTCCTTTTCGTGCTCGAAGGTCTCCTCGCGGAACGCCTCGGGGATGCGGCGGCGCAGCTCCGCCACCAGGTCGTCCATGTGCTTGCGCAGGCCCCGGGCCTGACCGGGCTCCAGGCGCACCGCCCGAGGCCGGTCGGGGTCCCGGAAGTTGAACAGGTAGGCCCAGTCGGGTGGGGTCGGCAGCTTCGGGCGGTGGCTCTTGACCAGGTCGCGCAGCAGGGCCTCCTTGCGGTTGCCGGTGAGCCCCACCACGAACACGTTGTAGCCGGGGGCGCGCATGCGCACCCCCAGGCGGATGGAGCGCAGGGCGCGCTCCTGGCCCAGGGGACTGCGCAGGGGGGCTACGTCGGCGGTGGTATCGAATCGAAACTGCCGGGGGTCGATGGCGGGGCCCAGTTCCTGCGCCCCCAGCTCCCGCGGCTGCGGCTGCGGCGTCTTGGGCGTCATCTCATCCCTCCTGGCGAGCGGCGGGGAATCTCCACGGTGAGCACCCCGTCCGCGCACGTGGCCCGCAGCCCGGCGGCGTCGGCGTCGGCTGGCAGGCGCAGGGAGCGGGCGAAGCGGCCGTAGCGCAGCTCCTCCAGCAGACCCCGGGTGTGGGGGCCGCGGCCGCGGCGCTGGCGCTGCCCTTCGATGTGCAGCACCCCGGCCTGGGCCACGACGTTGACCTCCTCGGCAGGGACCCCGGGCAGCTCCAGCTCCACCCGATAGCGGTCCGGCTCGGCGGTCACGTCCACCGGCGGGCACAGGCACGCCACCGTTCGGGTGCCGCCCCAGGCGGTGTGCACCAGGTGGTCGAACAGTCGGTCGACTTCATACCGGAGGGAACCGGAAAACGGGTCGCGCTTCATGCGGATGCTCCTGAATCGAGTCACGGCTGCCTGGAAAACATAACCCCACCCATGGGGGGCGTCAAAAGACCTTCGGTGGCGGCTTGCCGCGCTCCGCGGCTTTCAGTAGGCTTCCGGGTACGCGAAGGAGGGCCATGGGCACCTGGGAGATCTGGAGCATCATCGCCTCCCACCTGGGAGACATCCTCTCGGTGGGACTGGTGCTCGCCATCCTGTCCGGCAAGAAGGAGGCCCGGGCCACCCTGGGGTGGGTGCTGCTGGTGCTGTTCCTGCCCTACGTGGGCGCGTTGCTGTACCTGGTGTTCGGACGTCTGCCGTTTCCTTTCCCCGAGCGCAAACCTGCCGAGCCCCCCTACTGTCCCTTGCCCCCCGAGGGGCTCCCCCCCGCGATGGAGCGCAGTGCCAAGCTGTTGGCCCAGAGCCCGGTGCCGTGCCGGACCCTGGAGTTGCTTCCCGGGGCGGCCCATAAGTATCGGGCCCTGGAGCGGGATCTCGCCGGCGCCCGCCGCCGCATCCTGATGAGCTACTACGTGTTCCGTCACGACCGCACCGGTCGCCGCTTCCTGGACCTGCTGGCGCGCAAGGCGGCCGAGGGGGTGGAGGTGCGGCTGCTCTACGACGGCTGGGGAGCGTTCGGGCTGGGACTGCCCTGGGTGCTGCGGCCGTACCTGCGCAGCGGCCTGCTGGCGCGGCCGTTCCACCCGGTGTCGGACCCGATGCAGATGTCGCGCATCAACTTTCGCAACCACCGCAAGGTGGTGGTGGTCGACGGCGGAATCGCCTACACCGGCTCCATCAACATCGGCGACGAGTACCTGGGACGCCACCCCCGCTTCGGCATCTGGAAGGATGCCCATGCGCGGCTGGAGGGAGCGGCAGCCCAGGCCCTGGAGGAGGTGTTCCGGGCCGACTGGGTGCTGGCGGGTGGAGATGTATTCGACCCCAGCCCGCTGCCCGTGGAGCCCGGGCGAGAGTGGGTGCAGGTGATCTCGTCGGGGCCCAACGAGGGGGAGGACAGCGTGTTGCCGCTGTTGTTCGCCCAGTTCGCCGCCGCCCGGAACAGCATCGACATCCTCACCCCGTATCTGATGCCGGACTACGGCTTGGTGACCGCCCTGCGCATCGCCGCCCGCCAGGGGGTGGCGGTGCGGATCTTGGTGCCAGGCAAGAGCAACCACCCCCTGGTGGCGGCCGCGGGGCGCTCCTACTACGAGGAGCTGCTGGAGGGCGGGGTGCAGATGTTCGAGCTGACCGGCGGCATGCTCCACGCCAAGGGGGTGCTGATCGACGGCCACTGGGCGATGGTGGGCTCCACCAACCTGGACAACCGGTCATTCCGCCTCAACTTCGAGATCAATCTGGCGACCTCCAGCGTGGCGTTCTGTACCGACCTGGGCCGTCTGTTCGATAGCTGGCTCGGAGGGGCCCAACCGATCACCGCCTCAGCCTTGGCCGCCCGGCCCCTGAGCCGCCGCTTGGTGGAAGGGGCTTGCCGCACCCTGTCCCCCGTCCTGTAGAATCGGTGGATGGAGGCTTTTCCCGAGAATCGTTTCTGCCACCCCGTCGAGAGGAAGATCCAACATGTTCCGACGCTTTGCGCTGCTCGCTTTCGTGCCCACTGCCCTGCTGCTCACCCCGCGGGTCGTCCCCGCCTCGATGTCCCCGGGGTGCGCCGACAAGCCCTGCGCGGAGTGCCACACCCTGGACCGGGCCGAGGCGGAGAAACTGCTGCTGGGCCTCGTGGACCGCGTGGTGGCGGTGCGCAACGGCGCCGTACCGGGCTTCTATGAGCTGGATCTGGAGAAGGGCGGCCGCAAGCTGCCGGTGTACCTGCACTACTCCAAGCGCTACCTGGTCACCGGTGACGTGGTGGACCTCAAGACCCAGCAGAGCCTGACCAACGAGCGCATGATCGACCTCAACCGGGTGGACGTGGCTACCATCCCCCTGGACGACGCGGTGGTGATCGGCGACCCGAACGCGGCGGTGAAGATCATCGTGTTCGACGACCCGGAGTGCCCGTTTTGCCAGAAGATCCACCCGGAGATGAAGGCGGTGGTGGCGCAGCGCCCGGATGTGGCGTTCTGGATCAAACTGCTGCCGTTGAAGATTCACCCCAACGCCCGCAAGAAAGCCGAGGCGATCATCTGCGCCAAATCAGCCCAGATGTTGGAGGACAGCCTGGCCGGCAAGGAGCTGCCCGAGCCATCCTGCGAAACCGATCAGGTCGACAAGAACGAACGGGAGGCGAGCCGCCTCGGGGTGCGCTCCACTCCCACCCTGATTCTCCCCGACGGCCGGGTGATGCCGGGCTATAAACCCGCCGCGAAGATCCTGGGGCTGCTTGCCGAGGGAAAGGGGGAGCAGGCGAAGAAGTAGCTTTCTACCGCAGCTCCAGTTCCAGCCCCAACCAGAAATAGTCGGCGTCTTCGGGCCGCACCTCGACCTGCTGAAATGCGTCGGGCAGCTTCGGCACCAGCACCTGCATCGGCACTGCCGAGCGCTGGGACACCCGGGCGGGGATGCCCCCCTTCCAGGCGTGGCCGCGGCCGGCCACCACCGCCACGGTCATCCCCGGGTTCTCGTCCAGATACGCCAACAGGTGGATCGCCATCACCGTGTCCCACAGGAGCTGGGCTTCGCAAAAGTTGGTGAACGCCGGCCCACCGGTGCCGTGCATGCCCATGGCCCGGCGGATGAAGGCTTCGTACTCCTCGTCCACCACGCACTGCACCGTCGGCACTTGCTGCAACTGCTCCGGGCCCAGGGAACCGAAGCCGCGGCGCGCCACCTGCTGCACCAACTCCGGAGACAGGTTCAGACCCACCAGGGGAATGCGGTGCTCCCGGGCGTACAGCAACATGTCGCTGTAGAGTGCCCACGGAAAGTTCCAGTTGGCGTAGTACACCGATAAGAACTCCTCCAAGGGCAGCGTTCCCTCCACCCAGCGGTCCAGGGCCTGCTGATCGTCGGCCCGGAACATCTCCATCCCCACTGCCACCGGGTGGCCGGCCTCGTGCAGAGCGCGGATCACCGCGAGCTGGGCGCGGTGGTGGGCCGGCTGGTCGTGGAACTCCCCCAGGAACAGCAGCCGGGCCGCGGCCAGTGCCGGGAGGGCTTCGTCCAGCGCCAGTTCCCGACCGTCGGAGACCCGCAGCAAGCGCTCTGGCCCGGGGGCCGGTAGCCGCCGCCAGGTGATCGCGGCATGGATGGCCAACAGCGCCAGGCCCAGGGCCAAGGCGATGCGGGTGCGCCGGGTCAAGGGCTCAGCCACTGGCAGAGCCGGGCGATACCCCAGGTGAGGCCATAGAACAGGGCTGTCCAGAACAGCACATGTCCGAGCTTGCCGAGGCGGGTCGCGGGTGCCCAGCGGCTGCCGCGGGGTTCCGTTGCCGCCGGATCGTTCTGCGGGAGCGGGCCGCTCATGGGTTTCCTTTGGGGATTGGGCTTGGCGAGTGCTCTTGGTCCACGGTCACCAGGGGCAGCTCCAGGGAGAACTCGGCGCCGCCCCCCGGGAGATTGCGGGCCGTCACCCCACCCCGGTGCAGGCTGGCCACTTCGCGGCAGATGAACAGGCCCAGACCGGCGCCGCGATCCTCGGAACGGCGCCGACGCCCCTGGGTAAGACGCTCGAACAGCTGCGGAAGGGCTTTGGGGTCGATGCCGGGGCCGGAGTCGCGCACCCGGAAGCACAACCGTCCCTCCTCGCGGCTCACCACCACCTCCACACGCCCCCCTTCAGGGGTAATGCGCACCGCGTTCTGCACCAGGTTGCCGAGGGCCTGGGCGATGCGGTCCGGGTCGAACACCGCCGACACCGGGCAGCCCGGATCAACCCGGGACTCCAACGCGACTCCGCGCTGGCGGGCGGCTTCGCGCTGGAAGCTGAGCACGTCGCCCATAAACCCTTTTAGCTCCACGGCCGCGGGGCGAATGGACAGACGCCCCTCCTCCAGGCGTCGGGCGGTGCGCAGATCCTCCACCAGCCGGTTCATCTGCTGGGCCGCCTGGCGGATGCGATCCACATACTCCCGCTGCTTGTCGGCCAGGCCAAAGCGCTCGGCACTGAGTTGGAGCAACTGCACGAAGCCCTGGATCGCGACCAGTGGCGTGCGCAGATCGTGGGCCACGGTGCTGAGCAGCTCGTCCTTCTCCGCCTGCAGCTCGGTCAGGTGCTGGTGTCGCTGGCGCAGCGCCGCACCCAGTGCCCGCAGCCGCTCCGGACCCGGGATGGTCTGGGCCCCGGGAACACCCTCCCCCAGGGCCTCCTCCAGTTCCACCAGTGCCTGTAACCAATCGGTTTCGCCCACCTCGGACGCCCTCCTCGCCACCCCGGGGTTTCTGCCCTCCGCGGCCCACCCTAACAAAGCCCGGGACTTTGTGAAGGGGAAAACAGCAGAGTGCCCCCGGGTGGCCCGGAACTGCTACACTCCCGGCCCGAGATCCACCCGCCAAGCGGTTTCGGCGGCAGCGACGGAAGGGGAAAGATGGCCAAGATCTTGATGTTGCAGGGCACGGGGTCCGACGTGGGGAAAAGTATACTGGTGGCCGGCCTGTGCCGGGTGCTGCGCGACGACGGGGTGCGGGTCGCTCCGTTCAAGCCACAGAACATGGCGCTCAACTCGTACATCACCGCCGACGGTGGTGAGATGGGCCGGGCCCAGGTGGTGCAGGCCGAAGCCGCCGGGGTTGCCCCCCATGTGGACATGAACCCGGTGCTGCTCAAACCCACCACTGACGTGGGTGCCCAGGTGATCCTGCAGGGCCGGGTCCACGGCAACATGAAAGCCCTGGAGTACCACGCATTCAAGAAGATCGCCAGGGACACCGTCTTCGACAGCTTCCATCGCCTGGCCGGCCAGTACGACGTGGTGCTGGTGGAGGGGGCGGGGAGTCCGGCGGAGATCAACCTGCGTGAGGGAGACATCGCCAACATGGGCTTCGCCGTGGAGGCGGAGTGTCCGGTGCTGCTGGTAGGAGATATCAACAAGGGGGGGGTGTTCGCCTCCCTGGTGGGTACCCTGGAGCTGATTGCGCCGGAGGAGGCAGAACTGGTCAAGGGCTTCATCATCAACAAGTTCCGCGGCGACGCCAGCCTGCTGGACTCGGCCTACCAGCAGATCAGCGCCCGCACCGGCAAGCCGTTTTTGGGCACCGTGCCGTGGTTCCGGGACATCTTTCTGCAGGAGGAGGACGGCATCCACACCGATGTGGTCGCTGCTCGCAGCGGCGGTCGCCAGGTGCGGGTTGCGGTGGTGGTGCCCAACCGTATCAGCAACTTCACCGACTTCGATCCGCTGATCGGCGAAGCGGGGGTGCATCTGGAGTTCGTACGCCCCCCCCAGGAGCTGGGCCCCGTCGACATCGTGATCCTGCCCGGATCGAAGAACACCATCGACGACCTGGACGCCCTACACGCCTCGGGCCTGGCTGCCGAGATCCTCGACGCCCGGCGGCGGGGAGCACTGGTGGTGGGGGTTTGCGGCGGCTACCAGATGCTGGGCCGCCTGGTGCGCGACCCCCACCGGGTGGAGAGCTCCCGGGAAGAGACCCGCGGGCTGGGACTGTTGGATGTGGTCACGGTAATGGAACCCGACAAGGTCACCACCCAGACCCGGGGCCGGGTGCAGCCCGGCGCATTGTCTTGGTGTCCCGCCGGCGAAGAGCTGGAAGGCTACGAGATCCACATGGGCCGCACCACCCTGGGCCCGGCGGCGCGGCCCCTGCTCACCCTGGAGCGCCGCTCCGGCGGGGAGCCACACCCCGACGGGGCGGTGAGCGACGACGGCCGTGTGCTGGGCACCTACTTGCACGGCCTGTTCGACAACGACGGCTTCCGCCACGCCCTGCTCGCCCCGTTTCGCGACCCGGGCGCCGTGACGGCATCGTTCGCCGAGCGCAAGGAGGGGGGCTACAACAAGTTGGCCGAGCTGCTCCGCGGCTGCCTTGACCTGGAAGGGATCTATCGGATCCTCGGGTAGGCGTCGGGCATCGACTTCACCGAATGCTTGGGGCAGGATAGGCCCATGACTGAGACGCGGCAAAGGGGAGCGAGCCGGGGGATCGGAGGGGCCGGCGTTGGCAGCCCGGAGCCCGCTTTGCGCTGGGCGCGCAGGGGTCCGGTTGCGCCGGTACGCGGAGCGCGCCCCCGCCGCCGGGCCGGGCAAGCGTCGCCGGAGTTGCCAGAAGGGCGGGTGCATTGTCGGGCTTGCGGAGCTCCGATCACCTCCGAAGCCTATCTGTTGGCCGTGGAAGGACAAGAGGTGCACGACCGCACCAACCCCTTCGGCGTGGCGTTTACCTTTGGTTGCTTCACCGAAGCCCCGGGGGCGGAGCCGGTGGGAGAAGCGACGACCAGGCACAGCTGGTTCGCGGGGCAGGCCTGGCGACTGGCCCTGTGCCGGGCCTGCGGCATCCACCTGGGCTGGCAGTTCGAAGGAGATGCTCCGGGGTTCTTCGGCTTGATCCTGGACCGTCTGACCACTTGCTGCAGCACGGCGGGGGAGGGCGCCTAGATGGCCGTGCGCCACCCCGCGCCTTGGGACGGGGTCCTTTCTACCCACTCTCCCGCAGCTGTGGACCCGGAGCCCCCGCCCCAGCGCATGAGCTTTTACCCAACTCTGCCGATCCCCCTGGGGTTGAGTACCACGCTCACCCCTCCCCACCCCTGCGCCTACCTGGCCGGCCGCACCAGCGTCAGTCGGGGTTTTCGCTGCGGGCAGGTGCCGGACTGGTCGTACCAGACCCTGATGGACGCCGGTTTTCGGCGCTCCGGAGATGTGTTCTACCAGATGCTCTGCAGCCACTGCCGACGCTGTGTGCCCCTGCGGGTGCCGGTGGCCCGGTTTTGCCGCAGCCGCAGCCAGCGCCGGGTGTGGCGCCGCAACCAAGATCTGCGGGTCAGCTATGGCCCGCCGGTGGCCACCACCGAGAAGCACCAGCTGTACTGCCGCTACCTGGAAGCGCGCCACGACGGCAGCATGAGCGGGAGCTGGCAAGAGATGGAGGCGTTCCTGTTCCGCTCCCCCACCGAAACCCTGGAGGTGTGCTACCGGGACCCGTCAGGGCAACTGCTGGGGGTGGGCATCTGCGACCTGACCGGCACGGCCCTGAGCACGGTGTACTTCTTTTTCGAACCCACCGCCTACCGGCGCGGGTTGGGGACCTTCAGCAGCCTCACCGAGATCGAGGTGGCTCGCAAGCTGGGCCTGAAGTTCTACTACCTGGGATACTGGGTATCGGGCTGTCCGCGCATGGAGTACAAGAGCGCGCTGCGACCTGCCGAAGGCCTGTGCACCGACGGTCGCTGGCGACCCCTGGTCGCGGCGGCACCGGTCGACGGGAAACGCTGAGGGTGGAGATCCGTGCCGGTGAGATTTACACCCTGGTGGTACGCTTTCCCTGGGGAGAGCGCCGCCAGGGGCGAGTTGAGGCCTTGGCCCGGGACGCCGACGGCACCGTGCGCTGGTGCCGCTGCGAGCAACTGGGGGTGGAGCCGTACCTGGACAACCCGATGGCGGAGGAGGAGTACTGGATGTCCGGCTGGGTGGGCGGCGGTTGTGACGTAATCGCTGTGCTCTCGGTGCCCGGGGCCGCCGCCCCCGAGCCCTGACCCCACGCCTCTACCGCTCCGACAAGGCAGCACTCACGATCTTCTAATCAAAAACTAAGTATTTTCTCAGCGGAGTGGTGTATCCTTCTCAACTGCTCAGCGCTTGGCCCCTCTCCGAAGAGGGTACAGGCATTCCAATCACACTGTGCGAAAGGAGCACTCCCGTGAAACATACCCTCCCCTTGGCGGCCCTGGTTGTAGCCGCCGGTCTGGCCCTGTGGGGCTGCAACAAGGAAGAAGCCCCCGTCACCGAAAACGTCCCGGCCGCCGCTCCGGTGGCGAGCGCCCCTGCACCCCAGCCCGCCGCCCCCGGCGGATACACCGGCAAGGTGCTGGAGACCATGGACGCCAGCGGCTACACCTATGTACAGGTGGACACCGGCAGCGAGAAGATCTGGGCGGCGGCTCCCAAGTTCGCCGTGGCGGTGGGTGACGAGGTGACCGTGCCACCGTCGGCGCCGATGGCCAACTACCACAGCAAAACCCTCGACCGGACGTTCGACGTGGTGTACTTCGCCGGCTCCATCTACCCCGCCGGCAGTGCGCCGAGCCCCGCCTCGGCGATGCCCGCCGGCATGGGCGCCGACGGCGCAATGCCCGCCGGCCATCCGGGCGGCCAGGTCGCCCCGGCTGCCACGGACGTGGACCTCACCGGGATCGCCAAGGCAGAAGGCGGCAACACGGTGGGTGAGTTGCTCGGCGCCACGGCGACGTTCGGTGGCAAGGAGGTGGTGCTGCGCGGCAAGGTTGTGAAGTACAACAGCGGCATCATGGGCAAGAACTGGCTGCATGTGCAGGATGGCACCGGAGAGGCCGGCGCCAACGACCTGACCGTCACCACCCAGGCCGCCGCCCAGGTCGGCGACACCGTGCTGGTCAAAGGCATCGCCGTCATCGACAAGGACTTCGGCTACGGCTACAAGTACGCGTTCATCATCGAAGACGCCCAGGTGACCGTGGAGTAGCGTCAACCGCTTCTCTCGGATCAACCGAGCATAGACAGCAAATGGGCCCGCGCATGCGGGCCCTTTTGCTGTCTAGAGCCATGCCCGAGGCAACACACCCCGGCACGGAGCTAGATGGGCAATGGTCTGCAGGTCAGAACTCACGCAATGGGTAGCGCTGCCAGGTCGGACCGGTTCATGGAGGGTTCCGAGTCCGTCCAGGATGCCCAAAGGCTTCCTCCAGGAACTTCCGCGCCGTCGGTACACCCCCGTTTTCCCCGCACGCCTCGGCCAGTTGCAGTCCCTGGGCGAACGTCTCTCTTACCTTTTCAGGGTCATTTGCCTGCCAGTACGCGTCTCCCAGGCAGCCCGTAACACCCACCTCGGGAAATTTGTACGCCGTGGCTCGCATCATCGCAACCGTCCGTGCCAGCGTCGCGATGGCAGCTTCCGGCTCTTCGGCAGATCGGTGTGCCCGACCTCTGTCGCCCGGGAACACCCGCAGCTCAGCGCGCGTGACCGGGGGTAATGACCCTTACGTGGTTACGCGGAGGCCCCCCGCACCTCCACGGGATCGAAGATCGCACGAATCCCGAACCGTGGCGGCAGAGTCCACACGAAAGGGAAACCGCCTCGCCGCCGGCGCAGGGTTGCCGAGGTCGACCGGGCGAAAATATGGGCTTTTGGGGCCGTTGTTCTTGGCAGGGGCACACGCGGGACGCTGCGGCGGGTGCAGGCTGGAGCTATCGGTCTGAGCAACTGAATCCGGCGTGCGGCCCGTGCAGACACGGCATGCGGCTACCCTACCCCTCCGACAGCTTCTCCATGCGCTTCCACTGGGCATCCACCTCCTTCTGGATGCGCTCCAGGTCCCCCGGTGACAGGTGTTTGAAGCGCCCTTGCAGCTTGTAGTACTCGTCCACCAAGTAGCCCACCGGGCGTTGATTGAGGGTGTAGCGCACCCCGTCTTCCACTTCGTAGAGCGGGAAACTGTTGCACTGCACCGCCATACGCGCCAGTTTCACGCTGATCTCGCTGGGCACCTTCCAACCGGTGGGACAGGGGGCGTAGATGTGCAGGAACTTGGTGCCGCGGATGCGGGCGGCCTTCTGCACCTTGTGCACCAGATCCTCCGGGTAGGCGATGGAGGCGGTGGCCGCGTAGGGGATGCGGTGGGCCGCGAGAATCTGGATGATGTCCTTCTTGCGCGTCTGTTTGGGGCGGGAGGTGGGGGTGGTGGTGGTCCAGGTGCCCCGTGGGGTGGCACCGGAGCTCTGCACCCCGGTGTTCATGTACGCCTCGTTGTCGTAGCAGACGTAGAGGATGTCCTCGTCGCGCTCGGCGGCGCCAGAGAGGGACTGAAGGCCGATGTCGAAGGTGCCGCCGTCACCGGCCCACGCCACCACGGTGGTCTCGTCGTCGCCCTTGGCGGCCAGGGCCCGGCGCACCCCACTGGCCACCGCCCCGGCGGTCTCGAACGGCACGTGGAGGACCGGCACCTCCAGGGCGGTGTTTGGGTAGGGGCCGCCGATGATCGACCAGCAGCACGCCGGGATCACCACGATCACCCGCTCGCCGAGGCCCTTGAGCAGGAACCGCATGGCGATGACCGCCCCGCAACCCGGACACGCAAGGTGCCCGGAGTAGACCCGTTCTGAGTGTGGCAGTTCAATCATGGCGCTTTCCCGGTTTCCTTCAGATCCACCCACAGCAGGTCTCCCGGGGGCTCGTCCCCCAGGGCCCGCTCCACCACGGAGCAGATGATGGCTGGAGTGATGTCCCGACCCCCCAGCCCGGCCACGAAGGGGTACACCACGGGACGCTGCTCGAGACTCGACAAGGCCGAGCGTATCTCCTGGGCGAAGATGCCCCCGGCGCCGAAGGAAAGATCCCGGTCGATCACTGCGACCCGCCGGTAGGGGCCCAGCAGGCGGCGCACCTCGTCTTGGGGGAAGGGCCGGAACAGTTTCAGCTTCACCAGGTCGAACGGGGTGCCGGCAGCCGCCGCTTGCGCCTGGGTGGCGCGGGCGGTGCTGGTGGTGGTGCCGGTTGTCACCAGGGCCAGGGGCGCCTGCTCCCCCGGCCGCGTGGGCACCCGCTCGCAAGCTCCGTAGGAGCGACCGAAACGCTCACCGTATTCGCGGTCGATGACCCCATACTCCTCCAGCGCCTTCTCCATGGCCCGCTGCATCTTGTGGCGGAACTCGGTGTACACGTCCGGGGCAGACAACTGGTTGAACGCCCGGGGGTCGGTCGGGTCGAGCACGTGGTCGGGCTGCCAGGGGGGCAGGAACGCGTCCACCGCGGCCTGCTCCGGAAGATCCACGGGCTCGTAGGTGTGGCTGAGGAAGAATGCGTCCAGATTCACCATCATCGGCAGCCGCACCCGTTCCGCCAGTTTGAACGACATCAGGGTTGTGTCCACCACCTCCTGCACGTCCTCGCAGTACACCTGCATCCAGCCGGTGTCCCGCTGGGCTAGGCTGTCGGTCTGGTCGGCCCAGATGTTCCATCCGGGGCCCAGCGCCCGGTTGACGTTGGCCATGACGATGGGCAACCGGGAACCGGCGGCCCAGTGCAGCACCTCGTGCATCAGCACCAGACCCTGGCTCGAGGTGGCCGTGAACGCCCGCACCCCGGTTGCGGACGCCCCGATCACCGCCGCCATGGCCGAGTGCTCGCTTTCTACCTGGATGTACTGGGCGTCCATGGTGCCGTCGGCCACCATCTCGGCCAGCAGTTCCGCCACGTGGGTAGCCGGCGTGATCGGGTACGCTCCGATCACCTTCACCCGCGCGAGCCGAACCGCCCAGCTCACCGCGTGGGCGCCCTCCATCACCCGCTTCATCGCGGCTCCTCCTCCAGCACCATGGCGTTGCGCGGGCACTCCACCACGCACACCCCGCAACCCTTGCAGTAGTCGTAGTTGATGTCGCGCTCGCCCTCCCGGAGGTCGCGCAGCACCGACATGTCGGGGCAGAACAGGAAGCAGTTGTCGCACTGATCGCACAGGCCGCAGTGGAAGCAGCGCTCGGCGGCACGGGCCGCCATCGACTCGGACATGCGCAGGCGGATCTCGTCGAACCCTTCGACCCGCTCCTCCAGGGTCATGCGCGGCTCGGGACTGCGGGCCGCGTAGGCGAAGTACGTGGTGGCCAGCTCGTCGTAGCCCACCACGTGCTGCTGCCGGCCGCTGCGGTCGCCCCCGGCTGCCCGGTTGAGGGAGAACCCCCCCTGGTTTCCCACGCTGGCCTGGCGCCAACGGTCCCCAACCTCTTGACCTTCCAGCAGGGCGCCGATGACGAACGCGGCTTCCTTGCCCGAGGCCACGGCGTTGACCACGGTGCGGCGCTGCGCCACGAGATCACCGCCCAGGAACACCGGCGGCCGCTCGGCCCACACGCCCTCGGGCACCACCCGGCGCAGGTGCAGTCCCGCCGGCTGCAGGGCGCCGTCACCCCGCAACAGCCCCGCCACGGCCGGGTCGGGTGCGGTCCCCGTGGCGGCGTATACCGCCGACACCCGGACCTCCAGGGGTGCCCCTGCCGCCGGCACGACCCGGGCGCGCTCCCCCTCGGGCGTAACGGTCACCTGCATGGCCTGCAGGCTGAGCTTCAGGGTTCCGTCGGCCAGCTTCTCCACCCCCACCGGGGCCAGCAGGGGCTGCAAGCGCACGCCCTCTTCCCGGGCCTCGCGGAGCTCCCCTTCCCAGGCCGGCATGTCCTCCACCCGCCGCCGGTAGTACACGGTGGGGGCGGCTCCCAGCCGCACCAGGGCCCGCGCCACGTCCAGGGCCGTGTTGCCGCCGCCGAGCACCGCCACCGGGCCTTCCACCCGGGGGGTGTCACCGCGGCGCAGGGCCTCCAGCAGGGCCAGGCCATCGTCCATCTCCGCCTCCCCGCTCACCCGCAGCGGGCGTGGCTGCCAGGCGCCCACGGCCACGAACACCGCGTCGTACCCCGCCAGATCCTCCCACCTCAGGGTCTCCCCCAGGCGCCGTCCCGGGTGAAACGCCACCCCCTCGCCCAGGGCGAGGGCCAGTTCCCAGCGCAGTAGGGACAGGGGCAGGCGGTAGCCGGGGATCGCGTAGCGCAGCAGGCCTCCTGGTTCCTCCCGGGCATCGTAGAGATCCACCTCGTGCCCGCCCCGCCCCAGGAAGTGGGCCGCGGTGATCCCCGCGGGCCCGGCGCCCACCACCGCCACCCTCTTGCCGCTGGGAGCGGAGTCGGCCACCGGGGACAGGGCGTCGGCGCGCCGCGCCCGGTCGGCCAGGAAGCGTTCGATGGCGTTGATCGCCACCGGTTCGTCGTACTCGCCCCGGTTGCACGCCGCCTCGCACGGGTGGAAACACACGCAGCCACAGACGCCGGTGAGGGGATTTTCCTCCCGCAGCCGCAGCCACGCCTGCTCGAAGTCGCCCCGGCCGGCCAGCAACTGCGCCCGGGCGATGTCCGCGCCCGCCGGGCACGCCTCGGCGCAGGGCGCGGTCTTGTCCTGGTAACGGGGTCGCAGGAAGCGCCACGAACCGGTCTTGTTGACCAGCATGGTCCCCGAGGAGCGCACCATCTCGGGCCCGGGGGAGGTCGTCATGGGGCCACCTCCTCTGCCATGACCACCCGCTCGAACGCCTCCCGGGCAGCCTCGACGTTCGCCTGGTGGTGGGACGGCACTTCCTCGCGGATCGCCTCGCACACGGCATCCAGGGAGACGACCCCGGTGGCCCGGGCAAACGCTCCCAGGATGGCGGTGTTGACGATGGGGTGGGTGCGGGACCCCAGGCGGTGCGCCTGGGCGATGCGGCTCGCGTCCACGGCGCACAACCGGTACCCGGCGAACTGCCCGGCAAAGCTCTCCGGAGCCTTGTCGGAGTTGAGCAGCAAGGTGCCCCCTCGCTTCAGGCCCCGGGTGACCTCGACCACCTGGATCAGGGTCGGATCCAGCACCACCACATGGTCCGGCTGGTACACGTTAGTGCGCAGCAGCACCTTCTGTGCATCGACCCGGATGTAGGCCTCCACCGGCGCCCCGCGGCGCTCCACCCCGAACGCGGGAAACGCCTGGACGTGTTGGTCTTCCTTGAAACAGGCCACCGCCAGGATGGTGGAGGCGACTACCGCCCCCTGACCGCCGCGGCCGTGAAAGCGGATCTCGATCACCGCCTCACCCCTTTCCTCCGGTGAACACCGTGTGCATCGCCGTGGCCGGCGCCTGGCCCAGGCTGCGGAACGCATGGGGCACCTGGCAGTTGAAGTACAGGCAGTCGCCCGGGTTCAAGGTGATCCGGCGATCGGGGGTGCGAAACTCCACCTCCCCCTCCATCACGTACACACACTCCTCCCCGTCGTGGCTGTAGAACTGCATGTCCTCCCGGGTCATGAGGTCGTAGGTGACCATCAAGGGCTGCATCGATTTGTCGGGCTTGTGGATCTCCAGAGACTGGTACTGGTAGCCGGGACCGCCGCGGCCGTGGTGGGGCCGCTGGGAGAACTTCTCCCGGTCCTCCACTCGGGTCACGGCCACGTCCTGTTCCAGTTCCCCCTCCTGGATCAGGAACGAGATGGACACCTCCAGGGCCGACGAGATCTTCATGAGCGCCGCCACCGGAGGCTCCCCCTCACCGCGTTCGATCAGCGACAGATCTTCCTTGGACAGCCCTGTCTTCCCCGCCAGGTCCTGCAGGGTGTACTGGCGTTTCTTGCGAAGCCCGCGGATCTTGGCCCCGATGCCGACCTGCCGGCCCTCGGCTGGTGTGCTCCCGCTCATGTTCCTCGTCTCCTCGCTTCCTGTGGACTCGGCCTCCCGCCCGTCGGGTGCCAGTGTGCCACGCCGCCGGCCATCGGCAAGGGGACCAACGCCGGCATTGCCATCGGCACCATATGCCGTACATTGGCAGGGTCAAAAGGGGGTTCCGGGAACCGGGAGGTGCACCATGCAAGAACTTCGCTTTCGCAAGATCCTGTTGCCCGTGGACGGTTCCGAGGCATCCGCCAGGGCGGCCGAGGTGGCCGGCGGAATGGCCTTGGCGTCGGGGGGAGAACTGCTGCTGCTGCACAGCCACAAGCACATCGCCGACTTCATCGGCGAGCCCTACTACCAGCACCTGCTGGATCGCCTACGGAGCGAAACCCGCGCCCTGCTGGCACCCTACCGCGAGCGCCTGGACGCCGCGGGGGTGCCTTACGACGAGCGGGTTATGGACGGCGACCCGGCCCAGGACATCTGCACCGTCGCCCAGGTGGAAGACTGCGACCTCGTCGTTATGGGGCGCCACGGCGCCGCCGGGGTGGCCGGCCTGTTGCTGGGCAGCGTGAGCCACAAGGTCGCGGGTCGCGCCCCGTGTCCGGTGCTGACGGTGCGGTGACGTACCGCCGTCCGGCATGGGGCAGGGGGATGAAAGAGGCGATGCGCCTGGCCATTGCTCCGGATTCTCCACGGCTTGTGGAGCAAGAGCTCGGGGGTGCTTCGCGTCTTGCGCGGCGCTTCAGCATAGGCATCCGTGTCCGTTGAGAAGGAAATCTTTTTGACGGTTCTGTGCTCCACTGATAGATGGCAGCGGGAGGGCTGTAAGGGCTCTGGCTGCCCTCCCCACCTTGGAGGAAACCATGCTTGCCTTTTCCCGCGGGACCCTAGTCACCATGCTGCTGGGCGTGATCGCGCTGTCCATCCCGTCCCCCGGAAACACGGGAGATGCGGGTCTGGAAGACTGTATCTACGATGTTGGAAAACTGTCAGCAAGGGATAGTCAGGCAACGCTGAAGGTTGGTGAATCCGCACCTGAGTTCAGTTTGCCTGAGCTTTCCGGGGAGAGCGTTTCGCTCAGCAAGTTTCGTGGCAAGAAGAACGTGGTGATCTCCTTTGTCCCCGCTGCGTGGACCCCCGTGTGTTCGGCGCAGTGGCCCCAATACAACGATGCTCGAAAGGTTTTTGAAGAGCATGACGCTGTCCTGCTCGGTGTGACCGTCGACAACATCCCAACCCTTTATGCGTGGACAAAGCAGCTGAGCGCAGACGGCGCCGGATTCTGGTTTCCCGTTCTCTCTGACTTCTACCCACACGGTGCCGTGAGCGAGCGGTATGGGGTGCTGCGTTCCAACGGCACCAGCGAGCGAGCGTTGTTCGTGATCGACAAGGAAGGGGTGATCCGCTACCTGGAGGTGATGGATATAAACCGCCTCCCCCATTTCGCCCGTATCGAGAAAGCACTCGCTGGCCTCCATTGAGCACTCCCGTACACACTCTCTCAGTACCCCGATTCAGCAATGGCCGCAGAGGGATTGTGAAGCACGCTTTTCCAACCCCCACCGAACGCAGTGGAAAGACAGATAGACAGGTTGGGCCGCCAAGGCGCCGCCGGGGTCACCGGACGGTTGCCGGGCAGCGTGAGCCACAAGGTATCGGGGCGCACCCCGTGTACGGTGCTGACAGTGCGGTAAACGACTGCCGTCCGACGTGGGCCAGGGGGAGAGGGAGTGGGAGGCCACTTCCCCAAGCTGAGGACCACGTGCGCCCGGGCCCACGGGAATCGGTCTGGCTCCACGGAGACCAGGTCAGTCCATCCAGCCCTTTCCGATCGCCGTGAACGGCAGCTCCAGGCCCAGTTCCGGAACCTGTTGAGCCACCCAGGCGGTGAAGGTGTTGCTGTTGGGGCCGGGCCACACCCTGTAGGTGTCCGCCCACGGGTAACTCCGTGCGGCAGAGTCCACCGCCTCGATCAGACCGTCGACACCTTCTCCCCGGCGGTCCAGCAGCAGTTCAGGGCGCTCGCCAAACCAGTAACGGTCCGGGTGGTCTCGCGCGATCCGCACCACCGCCAGCCCGCGCCGTTTCCGCCAGCCGATCACCTCGTAGACCGTGTACTCCCGCTCATCGGTGTGCTTGGTGGCGATCCAGGTGTGGACCGCGAACCAGCCGCGCCACCCGTAGGCCGGCGCTCCGTAGACCTGCAGCACAGCTTCCGAAATCCTTTGGGGGTCCGGTGCGATCCCCGCCGGCTCACGGCTGGCTGTTCGCCAGTCGCTGGAGTTGCAGGCGCAGGTGAGCAGGGCGACCACGATCACCACGCCAAACCTACAGCCCCCTGATCTCCACCACCTCTCGGGCATTCCCGACAGCATCTGTGCCTCCAGTTCGTGTTTTTTGATTCGAGCGCTCAACAATGGTAGCAACGCCTGGCGGCGTTGTCATACCAGGGCAAGCCGATCGCCTGGGAGAAGAACGCCACCCGGCGGAAAGGGACCAGGATGCACAGGCCATGGGGAGTGGGTCTGGCAGTGTACGACCGACAAACGCATCGGAGAGGACACGAGTATCGGCGCTGCAACCGGAAGAGTACCTCAGGCAGAGGTGAGAGATGGAATGCAGATCACGACGTACAACATGGCGAAGCTCCACTTGCGCAGAATACAGCTACCAACGGACCTGGCTCCAAGGCATCTTTCCGCGCGGCCGAAGCGGCCGGCTGGCAGGCCCTGGCGTACAGCGGGGAAGTGCGGGGGCACGTCCCGTGTCCGGCGCTGAAGCTGCGGTGCGCACGGAACCGGGGCGACGATCGGCACCCCCTGGGACCCCGGCGGTTATCGGGTGCCGGCTTGACCCTTCACCTGCGCGGGAGGTAAGACTAGCGGCGTTGGGCTGGCCCATGGACCACAGGTGGAAAATGCCTCAGCCGGAGGGAAGACAACCGCGCCGCCGCCCTCTCGTCAATGGGGTGCACCTCGCTGACGGCAGCACCCGGCCGCAGGTTTCCATGGGCCCGCCACCGTAACGCGGAGCGAGGCAGTGCTCGCAGGATCGGGTCCGACAATCGCCCGCGAAATGCCTGCACGCTGCCTGTCTTGGCTGCTGCTGCACGCAGGAGGCGCCTTGCAGTATCCTGCAAACGGGTATCCGCGCAGACAGGGCACTCGACCCCGTCGGCGCTGAAGTTGCACGGCCTCCCGAATGCTGATGGCAGGAGTTCTTTGGGTCATGGCAACCGAGCAGCGTGCACCCTTGCGGGGTGAAGAAGGATCCCATGCGCCTTAGAGGCTCCCTGGCAGTGTTCGCTGTGCTGCTCTCCATCGGCATCTTCGGGTTCATGTCCGTGGAGAACTTTTCGCTGATAGATGCGATCTATTTTTCCATCGTGACCATGGCAACCGTTGGATACGGAGACATCCACCCGCAGACCGACATCGGCAAGCTGCTGGCCCTGATCATCATCGTAGGTGGTGTCGGAACCTTTCTGGGGGTGATCGCCAGCATTACGGATGTGTTGGTCAATCGCCGAGAGGAGACGCGCAGACGCCAGAAGCTCGACATGGTCACGGGTCTGTTCTTCAGCGAAATGGGGAATGAACTGCTGAAACGCTTCACCCATATGGACCCGGAAACGGAAACGCTCCACCACATTCTCGAGATTTCGTCGGAATGGAAGAGTCGGGACTTCGAAAAGGCTCGCAAGGCCCTGAGGAAGTACCACCTTGTCGTGGATTCCCGCCGTGGAGATATGCCCGCGCTGAGGGACTATCTGCAGCAGAAGGCAGAGTTGCTCTTACGATTGATCGAAAACCCCGCGATTCAGGAACATGAGAACTTCACGGATCTGCTCCACGCGGTCTTCCATCTGCGCGACGAATTGATGCATCGCAAGGGTTTGCCGGCGTTGGCGGACGCCGACCGGAAACATCTTGAAGGAGACGTTGCGAGAATCTACAAGCTGTTGATCTTCGAGTGGTTGCGATACATGCAGTATCTGAAGGGAAGTTACGGGTACCTCTTTTCTTTGGCGCAGCGCACGAACCCGTTCGATCCGGAGGCAGATGCCGCCGTCGAAGAACCTTGAGGGGCGGCCGTACATCGGCTGTCGACCCGACCGGTTCCCTCTGACGCGGATACTTGACCGTCACGGTCATCGCGTAGCCGTCCACCCGAGCTTCCCCAGAATCCCTCCCAAGTGCAACAACCGATCTTGCAGGCCCCACCAAATCCACCCGCCGGACTCCCCGTAAGGCCCCGCCCCCGCTTGCCCGGAGTTGCTCACTCGAACTGGCCCCTGAACGCCGCCATCTCCTCCCGCAGCCCGCGCAGTTCCTGTCGCAGCTCGGCCACCTCCTGCTCCAGGTGCTCGATCCGCTGGTCCTCTGCCCGCACCTGGAGGGTGGCGGCTTCGGGGGTGACGTCTGGCGCCGGGGGCGTGAGTTCGGGCTCTCCGCTCAGCAGGTGGGCGTAGCGGTGCTCCTTGCGCCCGGGCTGGCGCGGCAGCTTCGCCACCAGGGGCGGTTCCATCCCCAGCAGCTCTGCCAGCACCTCCTCCACAGCGGCCAGGTCGGCGAAGCGGCACATGCGGTCGGCCCGGGCACGCAGCTCCCCGAGGGTCTGGGGGCCGCGCAGCAGCAGTTCGGCGAGCACCGCTACCTCGGGGGGTTCCAGAAGCAGCTTGCCGGGCAGGGTGTGCATGTACTTGGGCACCCGACCCCCGGTGTCGTCCAGCACCGCCAACCCCAGGGAACGCAGCCGGTCCAGACCGCGAACCACGTCCGTGTCCTCCAGGGTCAAGACCGGGTCGCGGTTGGTCTTCTGGTTGCAGGCGTTGGTCAACGCGTTCAGGGAGAGGGGGTAGTACTCGGGTGTGGTGAACTCCTTCTCCACCAGACACCCCAGCACCCGCATCTCCACACCGGTGAGGGTGGGCAGTTCCTGTGCCATCGGCGATCTTCCTTTCGACTCCCAGCTGTGGCGCGCCGGTGAAGGTCCTTGTGGTCGGCGTCCCCACACAGTACAACCGACAGCGGATGCAAACCAATACCAGGGAGGCCCGCAGATGACACAAGCAGCGACCGGCGATCACCTGGTCCGTGGCCTGGTGGAGGGGATCAACGCCCGCGTCGTGGCCTGTGTGACCACGGAACTGGTGCACGAGGCCTGCCGGCTGCAGGGGACCCTGCCCAGCGCCACGGTGGCACTGGGCAGGGCGCTGTCGGCGGCTGCGCTGATGGTGGCCCTGCTCAAGGACAAGCAGCGGGTGTCCCTGAAGTTCGAGGGCAGCGGGCCCCTGCGCAAGGTGATCGCGGAGGCCGACGCCGACGGGGCGGTGCGGGGCACGGTGGGGGACCCCCAAATTGACCTGCCCCGCAGTGGCGACGGCATCGCCGTGGCGCCGGCCCTGGGCCGGGCAGGGTTCCTCACCGTGCGTAAAGACCTGGGTCTCAAGCAACCCTACAGCGGGACCGTGCAACTGTGGAACAGCGAGATCGCCGCCGACCTGGCCTACTACTTCACCGAGTCCGAACAGCTGCCCTCGGCGGTGGGGCTTGGGGTGTTCCTGGATGGAAAAGGGGGGGTGGCCGCGGCCGGGGGATTCCTGCTCCAGGCCCTCCCACCGTCCGACCCCGAGGCCGTCGAGGCCCTGGCCCACCACGCAGATGCAGCCCCGCCCCTGTCTGAGCTGCTGCTACAGGGCATGGACGCAAAGCAACTGCTGGCACAGATCCTCGGCGCCCTGCCGTTCCGGGTGCTGGAACGGCGCCCCCTGCGCTTCCGGTGTTCCTGTAGCCGCGAGCGGGTGGAACAGGCCCTGGTTTCCCTGGGACCGGAGCAGCTGGGGGAGATGATTGCCGCGGGCGAAGACGGCGACATCGGGTGTGAGTTCTGCAGACGACACTATGTGATCGCCGCTGCGGACTTGGCGCGGCTGCTGCACCGGCGCCACTAGCAGGCTGCTGAAAAACCACTTTGGACCGCCCAGAGTTGCTCGAATGCGTCCACATACTTGCCAGAAAATCCAGTCCGAGTGTTTTTCTGCAAGATCTGGTAACAGGTTTCACTCCGCGAGAGGTGGTTCCCGGACTTTTTCAGCAGCCTGCTAGCGTGGGAACTGGTTGACGGCCCCCCGCGCGGATTGCGCGTAAGGACCGTGAGGGACGTCCGACCAACCCTCGAACGACAAAAGCTCAGAAACCCCGACAGCCGGCCGGTACCGCGGAAAGGATTTTCGATGCCCGGAGGGACAGAACAGGCAACTCCCAAGTCGGGAAACAGCCGCTGGAGGCTGGTGGTGTTCGCTGTGGCGGTGGTCGCCGTGCTGGCGGCGGCCCGGTATCTCAACGCGCAGGAGCTTCTGACCCGGGCCCTGGGCTGGATCGAGGCCCAGGGTGCACTGGGTGCGGCGGTGTTCGTGGGCCTCTACGTACTGGCCTGCGTGTTCCTCATCCCGGGCTCGGTGCTTACCCTGGGGGCCGGCGCTGTGTACGGGGTGTTGCAGGGCTCCCTGTTGGTGTCGCTGGCGTCCACCCTGGGTGCCACGGCGGCGTTCCTGGTGGGGCGCTACCTGGCCCGGGATTGGGTGGCCCGCAAGATCGCGGGCAACGAGAAGTTCGGCGCCATCGACGAGGGGGTGGCCCGGGAAGGCTGGAAGATCGTCGGCCTCACCCGCCTCTCCCCGGTGTTCCCGTTCAACCTGCTCAACTACGCCTACGGCCTCACCCGGGTGAGCCTGCGCGCTTACCTGTTGGCCTCCTGGATCGGCATGATGCCCGGCACGCTGCTGTATGTGTACCTGGGTTCCCTGGCCGGCAGCCTGGCCACCCTGGGCAGCGGCGGGGGCGAGCGCTCCCCGGCCCAGTGGGCCCTGTACGTGGTGGGCCTGGCCGCCACCCTGGCAGTGACCGTGTACATCACCCGCATCGCCAAGACGGCCTTGGCGAAGAAGGTGTAACGAAAAGCAAAGGCAAAGAAATGGTTTTGCCCTTCGCCGAATGAACTTCTCGGCAGTCAGGAGACGCACCATGGCCAGCTACGACTACGATATCGGCATCCTGGGGGGCGGCGCGGCGGGCCTCACGGTGGCCTCGGGCGCCGCCCAGTTCGGCGCCAAGACCCTGCTGATCGAGAAGGCGGACCGGCTCGGTGGGGACTGCCTGCACTTCGGCTGTGTGCCGTCGAAGACCCTGATCCGCTCGGCAGGGGTGTGGGCCCAAGCGCGCCGGGCGGTGGAGTTTGGGCTGCCGGCCCTGGCCCTGCCAACCGTGGATCTGGGGGCGGTGATGGACCGGGTGGCCGGGGTAATCGCACAGATCCAGGACCACGACTCCCCGGAGCGGTTCTGCAAACTGGGTGCGGCGGTGCGCTTCGGAACGCCGGTGTTTGCCGATGACCACGTGGTGGAGGTTGACGGCGAACGGATCTCGGCCCGCACCTGGGTGGTGGCCACCGGCTCGGGCCCGGCCCTGCCGCCCGTGCCGGGCCTGGGGTCGGTCGCCCACTGGACCAACGAGAACGTGTTCCAGCAGCGCAGCTTGCCGGAGCGGCTGTTGGTGCTGGGCGGTGGGCCGATCGGCCTGGAGCTGGCCCAGGCGTTCGCGCGCCTCGGCTCCCGGGTCACCGTGGTGGAGTTCCTCGACCAGATCCTGGGCCCCGAGGACGCAGACCTGGCCGCGGTGGTCCGGGCCCGGCTGGAGGCCGAGGGGGTCACGGTGCGCACCGCCACCAAGGCGGTGCGGGCCGCCCAGTCCGGCACGACCGTGCGGCTGACCGTGGCCCCGGCCCAGGGACACGGTGGGGAGCAGGTGCTCGAGGCCGACGCCCTGCTGGTGGCCACCGGACGCAAGCCCAACGTGGAAGGGCTGGGGTTGGAAAACGCCGGGGTGGAGTACGGCCCCCGGGGGGTGCCCGCTGACGCTCGCCTGCGCACCAACGTCAAACACATCTACGCCTGTGGGGACGTCAACGGGAAGCTGCCGTTCACCCACGTGGCGGGCTACGAGGGCGGCATCGCGCTGACCAACGCCGTGCTGCACCTGCCCCGCAAGGCCGACTACACAAAGGTGCCGTGGTGTACCTACACCGACCCCGAGGTGGCCAGCGTGGGCCTCAACGAGAAGCGTGCCCGCGAACAGGGAGTGGAGTGCCGGGTGCTCACTGAGGCCTTCGCCGACAACGACCGTGCCCTGGCCGAAGCTGAATCGGCAGGCAAGATCAAGGTTCTGGTGGACCTCAAGGGGAAGGTGCTCGGCGCCCAGATCGCCGGCGCTCACGCCGGGGAACTGATCCACGAGTGGATCGCCGCGTTCAACGGCGGGGTGAAGCTCTCCACCCTGGCGGGGGCGATCCACATCTATCCCACCCTGGCCGAGATCT
This sequence comes from Deferrisomatales bacterium, assembly GCA_029211085.1. Taxonomy (GTDB): domain Bacteria; phylum Desulfobacterota; class Deferrisomatia; order Deferrisomatales; family JARGFW01; genus JARGFW01. Next base: position 35,682 of record JARGFW010000001.1, read on the forward strand.
CCAAGCGGGCGGCGGGTTCCTACTTCTCGGAGAAGCTGTTCGGCGACCGCACCAAGAGCGTGCTGCGGCTGCTGTTCCACCTCAAGGGGCGCGCCTGCCAACCGGACGGTGAGGGTGCACCCGGCGAGCCAATTTAAATCCGTTCAAGACTCATCCCGCAGGCATTTGGAGCCGATGTAGGTGGTTGTCCCCTGCAACGGGAGACACGACCCAGACATCGACATCCGGAGGCCCACCATGACCATCTCAGCCCGCATGAGCCTGTTCCTCGCCGTGATCTTTCTCGGGGTGGCGGGCGGGTCGGGGTTGTCCGTGTACCGCACCCTGGACCTGCTGCATGACACTCGGGTGATCAACCAGACCGGCGTCCTGCAGGGGGCGACCCAACGGCTGGTCAAACTGGAGCTGCAGGGCCAACCCCAGGGCGAGCTGCGCGGAACCCTCGATGCCCTGCTGACCGGCCTGCTCGAGGGGAGCACCGCCCTCGATTTGCCGGCGGCTCGGGACCCTGAGTTCCGGGAGAAACTGGAGGCGGTGGGCGTGGCCTGGACCGAGCTGAAGCGTGGCGTCGAGCAGGCGCGCGGCGATCCGTCCCTGCGCCCGGGGGTGCTCGCGGCCAGCGAAGCGTACTTCCGGAAGACCAACGCCGCCGTCGTCGCCGCCGAAGCCCTCGCCCGGAGCAAGGTAACGCAGTCGACCCTGATCATCACGGGCGGCACGCTGCTTGTGCTGATCATTCTCGCGGCGGTGTGGTACACCCTGAACTCCCGGGTGGCCCGACCCATCGCTACGATCTCCCGCCGCCTGGCGGAAGTGGCCCAGGGGGATCTGACGGTGAACGTACCCGGCGGCGGCCAGGACGAGATCGGCGAGCTCGTGCGGGCGGCGAACTCGACCATCGAGAGCGTACGTCAAATGGTGACCGAGGCCAGCACCGCGAGCCTGGAGATGGCCTCGGTGGCCGAGGAGATGTCCGCATCGACCATCCACATCGCGAAGAGCAACGATCACGTTTCCGCCCGGGTAGGGGATGTCGCCACCGCGGCGGAGCAGATGAACGCCACCGTCGCCGACACGGCTCGCAATACCGCCGAGGTCGACCGAGCGGCGGTCCGAGCGCGGACCGTGGCCACCGAGGGCGCCACCGTCATCGCCCAGACCGTGCAGGCGGTGCAGGAGATTGCCCAGGTGGTGGAACAGGCGGCGGTGACCGTGCGCTCCCTCGGCGACGAGTCGGAGAAGATCGGGGTGGTGATCCAGGTGATCGAGGACATCGCCGACCAGACCAACCTGCTGGCACTCAACGCTGCCATTGAAGCGGCGCGGGCCGGGGAACACGGACGGGGGTTTGCGGTGGTGGCCGACGAGGTGCGCAAGCTCGCCGAGAAGACCGTCACGGCGACCAAGGAGATCTCCAAGACCATAGCGGCAATCCAGGGAGAGAGCGGCCGTGTCGCGGCAGCCATCGACGACGGCATGCAGTCGGTCAGCCGCGGCCGAGAACTGGGGGCCAGGGCCGGGGTGGCGATCCGTGACATCGAGACGGAGGTCGGGCGAGCCACCGAGCAGACCCGTCAGATCGCTACCGCCACCGAGCAGCTGGCGGCCACGACCCGCGATGTCAGCTCCAATTTGGAGGAAATCGCCCAAGCCGTGCAGGCCAACTCCTCCGCAACCTCAGAACTGGCACACACGGCCGAATCGGTGGCCCTGCGGGCCGAGGAGTTGAAGGCACTGACCCGGCGGTTCCGGATCGACTGATCTCTCGGGCCGCCCCGACGGCAACCGTTGGCGCCCCGTTGGGGGTTTCCCCGCGGCCGGCGCCTGCAGGCGGTTTCCCGTGCGCGGATTCCTCCGGTACCATAGGCGTATGGCCCAGCGCAGACCGAATCCAGGGCGACTCAAGACAAGACCTTGATGTCCGACTCCACAGCCAACGCCAGCGACCGCATCCTCATCCCGAACCGGCGCCTGCTGGTGCCCTACGCCGCGCCGTACTTCGCCTACGTAGCTCTAGGCTCGCTGCTGGGCGACCACCTCGCCGTGGAGTGGGTCTACGGCTTGCGTCTGGCATTGGTGCCCGCCCTCCTGTGGTGGGGCCGGCGCTGGTACCCTCCCGTCACCGGACCGCGCAACCCCTGGGGTTCGGCCGCGGTGGGGGCCGCGACGGGCCTGGTGGCCATCGGCGCGTGGATCACCCTGCTGACCCCGTTTGCCTCAAACGACGTCGCGGCCTGGGACCCCACGACGTTCATCCTGCGTCTGCTGGCTGCGGGGTTCGTGGTGCCGGTGTTCGAGGAGTTGTTCGCGCGGGGCTACGTGCTGCGGCTCGCCTACCAGTGGGACGCCCTACGCCGCGAGGGGGAGCACCAGGCCCTGGCCGCGGCCCTGGATGAACACACGGTTTCCGACGTCGCTCCGGGCGCCTGGAGCGGCTGGGCGGTGGCGATCTCCACCCTGGTGTTCGCTGCCGGACACAACCCTTCGGAGTGGCCTGCGGCGGTGGTCTACGGGCTGTTCATGGCGTGGCTGTGGATCACGCGCCGGGATCTGCTCTCCTGCATCGTGGCTCACGCGGTGTCCAATCTGGCCCTGGGGGGATACGTGCTCGCCACCGGCGCGTGGGGCTTGTGGTAGGGGGCCTTCGTCGCCCGTCCCCCATCCACCTCTGCGGAAAGGCGGTATCCCATGCTGCGCCGGGTTCTTCTCCTTTGCATCACCCTCTCCCTGGCCGTCCCCGCCCTGGGGGCCCCCAAGCCCGACCTCTGGCCTCGCTGGCAGGCCCACAACCCGGCTAACACGGCGCGGGTGGACCACGCCAACTGGCAGGGGTTCCTCACCACCTACCTGAACGCCGACCACCCCTCGGGAATCTACCGGGTGCGCTACGCCCAGGTCAGCGATGTGGATCGCCGGGCCCTCGGCGAGTACCTGGGCGCCCTGCAGGCCACCCCCGTCTCCACCCTGAACCGGTCGGAGCAGAAGGCCTACTGGATCAACCTGTACAACGCCGCCACGGTGTGGGAGATCCTCGAACACTACCCGGTGCAGAGCATCCGGGAGATCAGGTCAGGATGGTTCAGCGCCGGTCCCTGGGACAGGAAGCTCGTCACCGTGGAGGGGGAGAAAATGAGCCTCAACGACATCGAACACCGGGTTCTGCGTCCGATCTTCGCCGACAACCGGGTGCATTACGCCGTCAACTGCGCCAGTCTCGGCTGCCCCAACCTCCAGCCCGCGCCGTTCACGGCGGCCAACACCGAGGCCCTGTTGGAGCGCGCCGCCCGGGCCTACGTCAACCACCCCCGGGGTGCCCGGCTCGAGGGCGGCTCGCTCCACCTGTCGAGCATCTACGACTGGTTCCAGGTGGACTTTGGCGAATCCAGAACTGGAGTACTCGACCATCTGCGTCGATACGCAGAAGGAGCCCTGGCCGCACGCCTGACCCACGCCCTCGGGGTGCCGGCGTTCGAGTACGGCTATGACTGGGCCCTCAACGAGTAGTTCGTGCCGGGTGCGCCGCCCCGCCATCGCCCTCGGCTGCGGTGCAGGGGCCCCCTCCGGCACCCCGCTCGCAGGAAAAAGAGGGGGCGTGAAGGCTCGTGGTCTGCGTGTTACCATGACACAAATGGTCAGCAATCGGGTCGACGAGAAACACCTCCGGCAGAAGGGTGAAACATGAAGCGGACAGGGTTGCTCCTGGCCACCGTGCTGGTGGCGAGCGCGGCGGCATTTGCCGGTCAGAGCCTTACCCCCACCAATTACGGCGAGATGGAACCCGTCGTGTTCAACCACACGGCACACGCCGGGAGGGGGGATTGCGCCACCTGCCACCACACCAAGACCCAGGAGCACCGCTGCGGGTATTGCCACAAAGCGGAGGCGACCGAAGGCGTTCCGTCCCTGGAGGACGCGGCCCACCGGGAGGGCGCCGGCAAGTGCTGGGCCTGTCACCTCAAGGAGAAAGCGAAACAGGCCCTGGACTGCGAGGACTGCCACAGCGGCTGACGCAGAACCACCCCTCCAAGGCACCCCGCGCGAAGCGGGATCGACCCGCGACCCTCCCGTCCAGAGCAGCAGGCCCGCTCCACACCGACCGGTGCCCGTCCGGCAAGACGTGGGGAAGCAGCGGTCCATCCCCCCGGTGGCGGTGCCCCTCCACCGGCTGCGCGCCGCGGCACCGGCGACGCTGCGGGTGGGCGGCGAAACCCGGACCCTCACCCTGGGTCCAAGCTACCGGCACCCTCTCCGCCCGGGTTGAACACGGCCCGACCCTAGTCCCGGTAGTCACCTGCTGGGTGGCGTGGCAAGCCTTGTACCCGGGCACGCAACGGGCGAGCCCGCGCCTTGATCCCAGGCTCCGGTTGTGGCGCCCCGGCGTCCGGGCTAGGATGGGGCCTACCGTCCACCTGCAGGCAGGTCCCATGACCCGTTCGCCTCCCAACCGTCGCCCCTCCCCGCTGAACCACCTGGACCTGGGGCGGGACACCGGCTATCCGGACCGCTATGATCCGGCACTGTTGCAGGGCGTTCCCCGCAGCCTCAACCGGGATGACCTCGGGCTCACCGGGGCGCTGCCGTTCCACGGCGCCGATGCCTGGACGGCGTTCGAGCTCTCCTGGCTCGACCCGCGCGGCAAGCCACAAGTGGCGATCGGGCAGTTCGTGTTTCCCTGCACCAGCCCACAGCTGGTGGAGTCCAAGTCCCTGAAGTTGTACCTGAACGGCTTCAACCAGGTGCGCCTGCGCTCCGCTGGTGCAGTGCAGGAGCGCATCACGGAGGACCTGACCGCGTGTGCCGGGGCAGGGGTAACGGTGGAACTGCTGCTGCCGAACGAGTGGCATCGGGAGGGCATCGCGAGCCTGCCCGGGGAGTGCATCGATGATCTGCCCGTCGCGATCGATGTGTATGGCCTGAATCCGGAGCTCCTCGACGGGGCGGCCTCCGGGCCGGTGGTCACCGAGACCCTGCACAGCAACCTGCTCAAGTCCAACTGCCTAGTCACCAACCAGCCGGACTGGGGCAGTGTGCTGATCCGCTACCGCGGCTCGCGGATAAGCCGGGAGGCGTTGCTGCGCTACCTGATCTCCTACCGCCAGCACAGCGAGTTCCACGAGCAGTGCGTGGAGCGCGTGTTCTGTGACATCATGCACCACTGCCGGCCCACGCAGCTCACCGTGTACGCCCGCTACACCCGCCGAGGCGGTCTCGACATCAACCCATTCCGCAGCAACTTCGAGACCCCGCCTGGAAATGCACGGCTGGCGCGGCAGTAGCGGGGGGTGGTGACGGGGTCGGGAAAGAGCATGGGCAATAGATGTGGAATTGGCCACTGGCTCTCGGTCGATTGCCCGGGACCGTTCCGCGTTGCTAGAATCCCGCGAACCATTCTCCACGCGCGGCGGGCACCGGGTACGGTCCGGAGCTTGCCCCTGGCTTGACCCCTCATCGTGTCTTTTCGAGGCCCCTCTTGACGGAACTCCTCCTCACCCTGTCGTGGCGCGACGTCGCCGACATCCTCCTCGCCAGCACCCTGTTCTGGGGCGCCATCCTATGGTTGCGGCGCACCCGCGCCCTGCCGGCGTTCCTCGGCCTGGCCATCCTGGGAGCAGTATACCTGGGGGCGTGGCAGCTCGGCCTGCAGCTTACCGCACGGATCTTCCAGGGATTTTCGGCCGTCCTGTTGGTGCTGGTGGTGGTGGTGTTCCAGGAGGATCTGCGCCGACTGCTGGAGCGCATCGGCTCCTGGGGAATGCGCCGCCGGGCGCCGCCCCGGGGAACCAGCGCGGCCGCCGCCCTGGTGCGGGTGGTCACCCGCCTGACCCAGACCCGCACGGGGGCGCTGGTGGTGCTGCCCGGGCGCGAGCCCCTGGAGCGACACCTGGAGGGCGGGCTGCCCCTCGGTGGGCAGCTCACCGAGCCACTGCTGTTGAGCCTGTTCGACGCCTCCTCGCCAGGGCACGACGGGGCGGTGGTGGTGATGGGAGACCGGGTGACCCGGTTCGCGCTGCGCCTGCCTCTTTCCACCGATCAGGACCAGCTGCAGGATGTGGGGACCCGGCACGCCGCCGCCCTGGGGCTGTCGGAACGCAGCGATGCCCTGGTGATCGTGGTCTCCGAGGAGCGCGGGGAGGTCTCGGTGGCGCGGGCAGGGGTTCTCACCCGCCTGGCCGGCGCGCAGGATCTGCCCGCAGTGCTCGCCGCGTTCCAGGACGAGGTGACCCCCGCACCGGGGCAACGGCGCTCGCCCTGGCAGGTGCTGAACCACCAGTGGCGGCCGGCGCTCCTCGCGGTGGGGCTCTCCCTGCTGCTCTGGGGCCTGCAGGGGCCAGGGTCAACGGTCGTGGAGGCCGAACGGGAAGCCGCGGTGATGGTGTCCAACCTGCCGGCGGAGTTCAACTTGGAGTCGATCACCCCCGAACGGGTGACCGTGGTCCTGCGCGGCTCCCAGCGGCGGGTGCTGCTGGCGCCCGCCGAACTGCTCCCGGTGCGGGTGGACGCCGTCCTGGCCCAGCTCGGCCGGCGCACCTTCCAGCTCGACCCCAACGAGGTGGAGGCCCCCCGGGGTACGGAGGTGGTGGCCGTGCGGCCCTCCACGGTCAAACTCTCCCTGCAACCCACCTCGAAAGGGGCACCGCGGACCCCCTGAGGTCCGCCGTGATCTACACGAGCAACTTTGCGAGCTCCGCCGGCTTCGGCACCTTGCCCGCTATCTTGATCGCTCCGTCCACGGCCAGTGCCGGAGTGACCATGACGCCCCGCTTCATCAACTCGGCCAGGTCGGTTACGTGGGTTACCTCGGCCTGGATGCCGGCCTGGGACACCGCCTCCTTCGCCGCCTCGTAGAGCTTGTTGCACTTGGCGCAGCCGGTTCCGAGCACTTCGATCTTCATCTCGAGCCTCCTCGTTCCGTCATTCTAGGTTGCGCTCCACAGCACGAACAGTCCGACCCCGGCGATGAGCGCGCCCGCCAGCGTCTTGAAGGCTCTGTTCACCCTCTCCAGCCCCCTCGACTGCACCAGATCCTTCGCCACCCCCACGCTGGTGCCGGCGAGAGCGATGAGCAGGCAGTGGCCCACGGCGTAGGTCCACAACAGCGCCAGGCCGTACACCATGTTGCCCTTGGCCGCGATGAAGGTGAGGACCACCACCAGGATGGGGGCGGCGCACGGCGCGGAGATCAGGCCAAACAGCAAGCCCAGGGTGAACGCGCCGATCAACCCGGCGTGTTTTGGCCGGTAGCGGGCCAGGCTTTCGGGCACCGAAAAGGTCCACAGATCCCACAGGTGGGCGGCCATGGCCAGGCACACCGCGGCGATCACCCACGGCCAGAGCTCCCCCACATCGCCAAACAGGCGCCCCAGGGTGATGGCGATAACCCCCATGGCGGTGAAGCTCACCGCCAGCCCGAACACGAACACCAGGGAGAAGCCCAGGCTGCGCCTCCAACCCGACACCCCCGCGTAGCCGCCGACAAAACCGATGACCAGGGGGATCATGGCCAACACACAGGGGCTCGCCGCGGTGAGAGCCCCACCCACGAACACCGCGGCAAACGCCAGCCAGGGGTTGGTCTGGATGTAGACTTGGGCATTACCGAGGAATGCATCGAGACCGGGCATGTCAGCCTCCGGCGACGGTTAGATGGGGGAACAGGGCGCCGAAGATCATCCCGGCAGCCGTCGACAGCAGCACCACGTAGACAACGAACGCGGCGGTCTTCCGGGTGCCCAGCACGCTGCGGATCACCAGCATGTTGGGCAGCGACAACGCCGGTCCCGCGAGGAGGAGGGCCAGGGCCGGTCCGCTGCCCATGCCGCTGCCCACCAGGCCCTGGAGGATCGGCACTTCGGTGAGGGTCGCGAAATACATCAGCGCCCCGGCCACGGAGGCGAACAGGTTTGCCCCCAGCGAGTTGCCCCCCACCCACTCGGCCACCCAGGTGCTGGGGACCAGCCCCGCGTCGCGGCCCGGCATGCCCAGCAGGAAGCCGGCGACCAGCACCCCGGCGAACAGCAGGGGCAGGATCTGCTTGGCAAACCCCCAGGTGGACTCCATCCACTCGCCCACCTCGTCGCGGGAGAACCACGCCCACACCATGCCCAGGGTGCCCAGCAGACCGGCGCCGGCCAGCCACCACTTGACCTCGAACACCGCGCTGGCCCAACCCACCGGCTCCCGGGGCTTGCCCCAGGCGCCGAACACCAGCACAGCGACCATGGCCAGCAGGTACACGGCGTTCTTCCACAGGGGTCGGGCCGGCGCATCCTCGGGAACGGCGGCGAACTGGGCCTGGCGCTCGGCTTCCGAGGTGCGGAAGGTGAACGCCATGGCGAGGCCTAGGGCGTAGGCGAACACCACCGCTCCCACGGCCCGAGCAATGCCCAACTCGGGGCCCAGTACCTTGGCGGTGAGCACGATGGCCAACACGTTGATCGCGGGTCCGGAGTAGAGGAACGCCGTGGCCGGGCCGATGCCCGCCCCCCGGGCATAGATGCCGGCGAACAGGGGCAGCACGGTACAGGAACACACCGCCAGCACGGTGCCCGACACCGCTGCCACGGTGTAGGCCACCAGCCGTTTGGCCTCGGCCCCGAGGTACTTGAGCACCGCACCCTGGCTGACGAACACTGCAATCGCCCCGGCGATGAAGAACGCGGGGACCAGACAGGTGAGCACGTGGGCCCGGGCGTAGTCCTGGAGCATGAAGAACGCTTCGAGGATCGCCGACTGCACCCGGGGGTGGTCCACCGGCAGGTAGTAGGCGGCCAGGAACACTCCGACGATCAGCAGTAGAACTCTGCGCTCGCTCATCGGTTCAGCCCCCCGCCGCTGCGCCCAGGAGGCCGGCCTTGCGCAACTGGGCTTCCAACTGGGCCGGGTCCAGGTACCCGACGTGGCGGAACATCTCGCTGCCGGCTCGGTCGAAGAACAGCACCGTGGGGACCAGCAGCACCCCGTACTGACCGGCCATCTCCTCTTCCCTGCCGATGTGCACGAAGCGGAACGTCATCTCGCCTCGGACCGTGGGCTCCAGGGCGTCGAATGCCTGGCCTTGCCGGATGCACTGCAGGCAGCGCTCCAGGCCGAAGCGCACGATCAGGGGTTTGCCCGATTCCCGGGCGGCATCCTCCAGGGGGCCCGCGTGGGCGAGCGCAGCCAAGGCCAGACCGGCGGCGAGAGTCAGTGCGAAGATGCGCAGCGCGTGGTGCATGGGCCCTCTCCCGGCGGCGCTCATGCGCCGCGCACGACGGAAACGATCATCCAGGCAGAGATCGCGATCATCAGTACCCCGAACGCCCGCTTCAGGGAGCGCTTGTCCACCGCCAGGGAGACCCGGGGACCGAGTTGCGCGCCGACGAAGCCCGCGGCGGCCAGGGGGAGCGTCAGCCCCGGGTCGAAGTGGCCCGCCAGGCCGTGTCCCAGAAACCCGGTGAGCGCCGTGAGGCCGATCATCGCGGAACTGGAACCCACCGCCACCTTCAAGGGGATGCGGCATACGAATACCATGAGCGGCACCTTCAAGATGCCGCCGCCGATGCCGAGCATTCCGGCAAAGAAACCGGCCACCGCCATCAGGGGCTCGGCCACCAGCCAGTTGACCGTGTATGACTCACCATTCAGGCTGCGGGTCCAGTAGGCCCGGCCGCGCCGGGGTGGCCCTTTTTGTTCGACCAACGGGCGCAGCATGAAGAACGCGGCGACCACGACGACGCACGCGAAGACGAGCTTGCCCGCTTGCGCCGGCACGTACTGGGAGAGGTACCCGCCCAGCAAGGCGCCCAGGTTGGTGGCCGGTTCCACCAGCAGCACCAGTTTCCAGTCCACGAACCCGGCACGATGGAAGATCAGCAAGGACGAGAGGGAGACGGCCATGATCACCGCCTGACTCGTTGCGGCGGCCTGGTGGAAAGGAACACTGGCCGCCAGCAGGAGCGGCACGTAGAACGCCCCGCCCCCCTGGCCCAGCGCCGAAAAGGCGACGGCGACCCCGAAAAAGATCGCCACCAGAACCAGGGTCGTGGTCACCGGCTATTCCACCCCCATCTTCGCCAGCACCGCCAGGACCTGATCCTCGGGGAGGTAGCCTTCGTGGCGGAAGAACTCGGTGCCATCCGCGCGCAGGAACACCTGGGTGGGAATCAGCCGCACGCCGTACTGACCGGCGACGGCGGGAATCTTGCGGACGTCGTGGAAGGTCACCTCGACCCGGTCGGGAAATTTCTCCCGCACCGCCTGCATCACCGGCTTCATCGCCTCGCAGGGTTTGCAGCCCTCGCCGCCCAACTCTAGGAACACCACCTTCCCGCCCGCCGCAAGGGGGGGCAAGGGCGCGGGCCGCTCGACGGCGGGAGGGGCGATGGGTTGTTGGCTCCCGCTCGAGATGGCGGGGGCGAGCCCGAGCCGTAGACCACCGGCAACGACTGCCACCGCAGCCATCCCCAGGAAGGTCTTCCTCACGGCCGCCCCTCCCGGCGGGTGCGGTGTTGCTGCCACACAGCCGCCAGTTGGTCTTCGGTGAAGAAGCTGTCGAAGCGGGCGATCTCCGCGCCGGCCCCATCGAACAACAGCACCACCGGCAGGGTCACCGCACGGTAGGTCTTGCCGGCGTCCGGATCCTTCGCCAGGTCGACGCGCTCATAGCGCAAGCCCTCCCCGCTGCCACCCAGGAAGTTCAGCACCTCCTGCTCTCCTGCGACGCACAGATTGCGCACACATTCGCAGGCGTCGCTCTGGGTTACGAAGACCAGGGACTCGCTTCCCTTCGGGGCGATGGTCTCGGCCGATGCAACGACGGGGACCAGCAGCATCGCGCACAGTGCCGCCAGGAGCAGGAAGCGGATACCCAGGGTTCGGGGCTTGCACATGACTGCTACCTCCATTGATAACGAAGAGCTTATGACCGGACGGCCGACGCTCAACCCACAGCACGCATTCTTGCGCGGTGTTCCCGGCGCACCATTTCGTCCACCAGCTCCAGGATCTCGTACACCCGGGTGTCCACCACCCGATAGAAGGTCATGGTGCCCTCCTGGCGGGACTCCAGGATGCCAGCGGCCTTCATCGTCGCCAGGTGTTTGGAGGTGTTGGGCTGGCTGCCCTCCAGCTCGGGGCAGATCCGGCACACGCACTCCTCCCCCCGGCGCAGGAGCTCCAGGATGGCGATGCGGGTGGGGTGGGCGATGGCCTTCAGGATCTCGGCACGGCGGGGCTCTGCGGAAGCGTCCATGGGCTCCTCCGGTTCAGTTGATAACGGGATAGTAATAGAGGTACTTCCGAATGGCAAGCTGGAATTACCCACTATATGCGCAGGCAACGAATCTATATTCAGCGGTCACTGCCGTCTCATCCCTATTTACAAATACGGAAGTTGACATTCCTGGTGCGCGCGGATAGGGTCACAAATCGCCACCAAGCGATATGGAGGGCCGTATGAAGACCTTGGCCGGTTTGCTCAAATCCACTGCCGACGAATCGCGGCTGCGCATCCTGTTCCTGCTGGAAGCAGGGGAGTTGTGCGTGTGCGATATCCAGGAGGTGTTGGGGCTCGCCCAGTCCACGGTGAGCCGGCACCTGCAGGTGCTGGAGGAAGCGGGGCTGATCCAGGCGCGCCGTCAGGGCCTGTGGAAATACTACCGGTTCTGCGAACTACCCCGGCCCGCCGCCCAGGCACTGCTGGGCCTGGTGCGCCAGGAGGGGGCGAGGCTGCCGGAGGCTGCCGAGGTGCGGGTGAAGTTGGAGGCCGTGGCCACCCGCGGCACCTGCGGCGCCGCCGTGGCCGTGTAGGGCAGTGCAGATGAAGCAGCGGGTGCTGTTCCTGTGCACCGGCAACTCTTGCCGCAGCCAGATGGCCCACGGCTGGCTGGCTCACCTGGCCGGCGACCGCTACGCCGTGTACTCGGCGGGCCTTGAAACCCACGGCGTCAACCCCCGGGCGGTGCAGGTGATGGCCGAAGCCGGTGTGGACATCTCCCGTTACACCTGCAACGCGGTGCGTGAATACCTGGCCGAGAGCTTCGACCTGCTGGTCACGGTGTGCGGCGGGGCCAAGGAAGCGTGCCCCCTGTTCGCCGGTGAGGTGAAAGAGCGCCTGCACTGGCCGTTCGACGATCCGGCGGGTGCGACGGGGAGCGAAGAGGAGATCCTGGCGGTGTTCCGCCGGGTGCGCGACGCGATCCGCCAGCGGATCGAGACCTTTTTGGAGGAGGATGCGGCATGAGCGGCCTTTCCAAGCAGCTGTCCTTCGTGGACCGCTATCTCACCCTGTGGATCTTCCTGGCGATGTTCCTCGGCGTGGGAAGCGGCTACTTCTTTCCGGGCGTCAAGGACGGGATCAACTTCTTCCAGGTGGGCACCACGAACATCCCCATCGCCGTGGGGCTCATCTTGATGATGTACCCGCCCCTGGCCAAGGTGCGCTACGAGGAACTGCCCCAGGTGTTCCGCAACACCAAGGTGTTGGGGCTGTCCCTGGTACAGAACTGGGTGGTGGGACCGGTGCTGATGTTCGCCCTGGCGGTGACCGTGCTGGGCGACTACCACGAGTACATGGTGGGGCTGATCCTCATCGGCCTAGCCCGCTGCATCGCCATGGTCATCGTGTGGAACGACCTGGCCAAAGGCGACACCGAGTACTGCGCCGGGCTGGTGGCGTTCAACTCCATCTTCCAGGTGCTGTTTTTTTCGGTGTACGCCTGGTTCTTCATCACCTGGCTGCCGCCGAAGCTGGGCATCGCCGGAGCCACCGTGGACATCACCATCGGCCAGATCGCCGAGAGCGTGTTCATCTACCTGGGCATCCCGTTCCTGGCGGGCATGTTGTCCCGCTTCCTGGGCCTGAAACTCAAGGGCCGGGAGTGGTACGAGACCAAGTTCATCCCCCGGATCAGCCCCCTCACCTTGATCGCCCTGCTGTTCACGATCCTGGTCATGTTCAGCCTCAAGGGCGAGGTGATCGTCGCCCTGCCGTTCGACGTGGTGCGCATTGCGATACCGCTCACCATCTACTTCCTGGTGATGTTCTTCGTGTCGTTCTGGATGAGCCGCAAGGTGGGCGCCACCTACGGCCAGACCGTGACCCTGTCGTTCACTGCCGCGTCCAACAACTTCGAACTGGCCATCGCCGTGGCGGTGGCGGTGTTCGGCATCGACTCCGGGGAGGCGTTCGCCGCGGTGATCGGGCCCCTGGTGGAGGTGCCGGTGCTGATCAGCCTGGTCAACGTGGCCCTGCGCTTCCGGGGCAGGTACTTCCCCGGTGAGAGTCGGGTCGCAGGGGCCAGGTGTTGATCCGGGTCAAGGCAGGGGAGTCGCCGGCGCGATAGGGTCGGGTAGTGTGACATCCGATTCCAGACCCCCGGCACCCCACACCCGACCATGACCCAGCCCTCCTCCTCGCCGGCTTTGCGCCCACACCCCACCAAGCTGTTCGTGGAGACCACCACCCGCTGCAACCTGCGCTGCGCCATGTGCGTGAAGCAGACCGCGGACCACGGGGTGATGGAGGGAGACCTCGCTCCCGAGACCTTTGCGAGGCTGGCCCCGGCGTTTCCCCACCTGGAAGCCCTGGTGCTGTCCGGCACTGGCGAGCCCCTGCTGCACCCCCAGCTCGGGTCGTTCATCCGCACGGCAAAGACGGCCATGCCCCCCGGCAGTTGGGTGGGGTTCCAGAGCAACGGGCTGCTCCTGGACGAGGCGCGGGCGGCCGACCTGGTGGACGCAGGGCTCGATCGGGTGTGCCTGTCGGTGGACGCGGTGACGCCGGGCACCTTCGCCCGTCTGCGCGAGGGCGGCGAGGTGGGGGCGGTGGACCGGGCCCTGGCGGCGCTAGCGAGCGCCGAGAGTCGCAACGGCCATCGAGTGGACAAGGGGGTGGAGTTCGTCGCCATGCGCGACAACGTGGCGGAGCTGCCGGACGTGGTCCGTTGGGCGGCCCGGCGGGGAGCGAGCTTCGCCCTGGTGACCCAGGTGCTGCCCTACGACGAGGGCCTCGTGGCCCAGGCCGCCTACGACCCCAACACCGACCGGGCCGTGGGGTTCTTCCAGCCCTGGCAGAAGCGGGCCGCGGCTGAAGGGATCGACCTGGACCGCTACTTCCCGGTGCTGTGGAAGTACACGAAGACCCCCGAAGAGGAACGCATCATCGCGTTCGTGGAGGAGATGAAGGCGGCCGCCCACCGCCAGGAGATCTTCGTCAACGTCCAGAAGATCCTGGCCCGGGACCACGGATGGCTTCAGCGGGTAGAGGAGATCTTCGGCGCGGCGGCCGAGGTGGCTCGGCAGGAGGGGTTGGACCTGCAACTCCCCGAGGTGGTTCCCGCAGGCGAGCGCACCTGCGCGTTCATCGAAGAGGGGGGCGCGTTCATCAGCTGGGACGGCAAGGTGCACCCCTGCTACTTCCTGTGGCACGGCTACCGGTGTTTCATCAACGGCCGCGAGAAGTTCGTGCGCCCCAAGGTGTTCGGAGACCTGGCCGAACGGGCCCTGTTGGACATCTGGGGAGATGCCGCATACACGGCGTTCCGCGCCAGCGTGCTGGGCTACGACTACCCGTTCTGCTCCGACTGCAACCTGGCCAAGTGTTGTGACTACGTGACGGCCGAGGAGTTCGAGCAGGACTGCTACATCAACCACGAGCCCTGCGGCGACTGCCTGTGGTGCAAAGGGGTGTTCCAGTGCCTGCGGTGAAGGCGGGCGGCTACTCTGCCTCCAGATACTCCCGCATCCCTTGCAGTGCGTTTCCCGTGAAATAGCTCTCGCGCGCCTGGATGTCGGGGGCCAGGGTGCGCCGGCGCGCGAACATCGGGTCGGTCGCGAGCAGTTCGGCCACCACCGCCTCGTGCCACGGCGCGGAACCGGCTTCCAGGTGGCGGCGGGCCACCGCTACCCAGTGGTCCAACTGGTCGCGGGCGGCGGCGAAGAACGGCGCGGGATCCTCCACCCGGCCCCGGTGGCCCAGGCACACGCTGTGCGCGGGAACAGCCGAGGCCGCTTCGAGGGAGGCGCGGCTCACCTCATACTGGAACCGCGGCGGGGTGGCCGGGCGCCGGTACGGCCCTTCCGGGGTGTCGAGGCCGATGCCGGCGACCTCCCCGGCGAACAGCACGCCGCCGACCTGGTAACACAGGTGGTGGGCGGCGTGTCCGGGGGTGTCGATGGCCACCACGGTGAGTCCGCCCATCCTGCTGTTCTCTGCAAATCCAATCCGGTCCTCCGGCACCGGGGCGATGGGGCCGTAGGCCTCGGCGACCTTTCCGAGCAACTTGCGGGAGCCCCGCCAGAGTTTCTCCGGGTCCACCAGGTGGGGGATGCCCTTGGAGTGGCACAGGGCGCGGGCGGCAGGGAACCGCTCCAAAAGCAGGCCCGCGCCGCCGGCGTGGTCGATGTGGATGTGGGTCAGGAGTACGCCGTCCAGCCGTCGCACCCCCTGGGCGGCCAGGGCGTCGAGCAGTACCGGGATGGTCGAAGCCGGGCCGGGGTCCACCACCAGGGCGCTGTCCGGCCCGCGGACGATCCAGGCACCGATGAACTCCCGGAACCCTTCGAGGGCCGGTTGGTCCAGATCGACGAGGGTGAGCTCGACGGCGGGCATGGAATCTCCGGTGCGGGGAGCGGCAATCCGGACTCTAGGCAGCGGGGCCGGCGGTGTCAATCCGCGACGACCACGGTCCCCGCCCCCTTCGGCTGCGTTCCACGGCATGTGGCGGGGCCTGGAGCGCGGACTACCGGAACGCCGGGACGGTGGTCGGCAGGGCTGGAGAGACGCTGCAGCCCAGCCGGGTTTCCAGGTACGCCAGGAGTTCCGGGGAGAGCTGGGTGAACTCGAGGCCCATCCCCATCTCCCCGGCGGAGGTCCGCAACCAGCGCACCACCCCCTGGGCCTGGGCCGGGCCGAAGGTGGCGCTGACGATCATCCGTAGGGGGGTACCGGGGGGCTGCAACTGGTCGGTGCGCAGGAACACCCCGCCGGACGACAGGTTCTCCAGGGTGGCCCGGGTGCCGCCGGGGAGAAGGAACGCAAGGCACTCCACGGTCAACCGGCCCTGCCGGCGCCGTTCCTCCCTCTCTTCCTCTCCGGGGCAGGGGCGCAACCGCGGCCCGGCACGCGCGGACGACTCCCAGGCTTTTCCGAGGGCGTGCGGCGGGGAGTCCCCTGGCGGTCCAGCCGCCGCGGTCGCCGCGCCCCCCGGCGGGCAGGCCGAGCCGCGGGGCAGCAACGGCAGCGGTGGCCGCCGCAGGACGATCTGCTCGGCCGCCTCGTCCTTGCAGGTCTGGAGCATCGTCAGCAGGGAGGAGGGCAGCGGGGTGATCTCTGCCAGCCGGCGCTCCTCGTAGGGCATCAGCCGCGCCACCGATTCGATCGCCACGTCGCACAGGGCGAGTTGGAACTCCGGATCCTTGGCGTGGCGCACGTGGTCCAGGGCCTGGCGCACGTGCGCCAGTTTCACCGCGATCTCCTCCTGGATCCCTTGGCGGCAGGCGCGGCAAAGCCCCGCGGCGTCCGTGCGCACGGCCCAACCCCGCTGGGAACAATACCTGCACCTCGCCACGTGCTCGCCTCCGCTTCGATGGTTCCCCGACCGGTGCACCGCCAAGCACCGGAGAGCTGCTCCGGTACTGATCGGCAAGAACCAGGCACAGGCTGATTTTGGCAGCGGTATCCCGCAAGCGGCTAGCCGGCGGCGCCCTCTCGCTGCCGACCCTGTTGACCGGAGGCGGCAGCAACCCTATCCTGCCGGGGCGCTCTCCCACCGGCGGCAGCGCCTGGGTGGGTGGGGGGCACACGGCCGGCCCACCGCCGCCAAGCCCGGGGCTGACCGACGGGGGGACGGGGGTGACACGGAGGCACACCTCTCGATGACGACCGCCCATTTCCTGCGCCGAGTTGCCGGAGCGGCGCTTTGGCTGGCGGCCCTGGCGCCGGCCTACGCTGCCGAACCCGCGCCGACGGTGCGGTTCACCGTGATCCCCCGCTACAACCCCCTGCTGATGGTCCAGTCCTACCAGCCCATCATGGATTACCTCAGCGCCCGCACCCCCTACCACTTCGAGCTCAAACTAGCCCGGGACTACGCGGAGGCGGTGCGCCTGCTGGCAGACCGCGAAGTCGATCTGGCCAGCCTGGGGGGTGTCACCTTCATCAAGGCGTACCGCACCTTCGGCGCCGTGCCCCTGGTGCGGCCGCGCAACGCCGCGGGCCAGGCCCACTACCGCAGCGTTGTCATCGTGCGGGCCGACAGCGACATCCGGTCCCTGGAGGATCTGCGCGGACGCAGTTTCGCGTTCGGCTCCCACCACTCCACCTCCGGCAACCTGGTGCCCCGCACCTACCTGTTCCGCCACGGCATCGGCCTGGACGACCTGGGTTGGTACAAAAACCTGGGCAAGCACGACTCGGTGGCCAAGGCGGTGCTCAAGGGCAACGTCGATGCGGGAGCCGTGAAGGACGTGATCGCCGAGCGCTACCGGGAGCACGGACTGCGCTTCCTGGCCGAGTCCGACCCGATCCCGGCGGTACCCATCGTGGCCCATCCGGAGACCCCCGAGGGGGTGCGCCGGGCCGTGACCCGGGCCCTGCTGGCCCTGGATCCGGTGGATGCGGAGCAACAGCGGATGATGGCTTCCTGGGATCCAGAGTTCCGCCACGGCTTCGTGCCCGCCACCCTGGAGGACTACCGCCCGATCGTGGAGATGCTGGACGCCGTGGGCAACGGTTGCGGCGAGGGCTGTCACCGGTGAGACAGCCCCTCCACGCGCGGCTCGGCATCGCCGTCAAGTTTTCGGTGTTGGCCACCCTGTTGGCGCTGCTCACCACCGCCGTGTGGGGTAGCTGGGTGTGGCAGCGGGAGCGCAGCCTGCTGGAAACCCAACTGCGCCAGAAGGGCCGCATCCTGCTCTCCTCCATGGCCATTCCGTTCATCAACGCCCTGCTCTACGAAGAGCTTGGGATCGTGGAGGAAGGGGGCCTGCTCGACAACTTCATCGCCGAGATCATGGGCCAGAGCGAGGTGGCGCCGGTGTACGCCATGGTGCTGGATCCCAACGGGGTGGTGCTGGCCCACAACGATTTCGCCGAGTACCGTCGGGTGTACGACGACCCGTTCAGCCGCGCGACCCTGAAGGCGGCGGAGTTCAGCATCACTCCGACCCAGCGCGGTGAAGAGCCGATCTGGGATCTGGCCCAGCCGCTGGCGGTGCACGGCCGACACTGGGGCGTGTTGCGGGTGGGCCTCTCCCTGGAACCCCTCAACCACTCCTTGGCGCAGTTGGCACGCCAGCTTGCGGTGTTCGGCGCCGCGTACACGGCGCTGGCCATGGCGTTGTCCATCCTCATCGGAACCCGGCTGGCGCGGCCCCTGCTACAGCTCGGCGAGAACATGGAGTCGGTGGGCGGCGAGTTGCCCGAACCGGGCCCCCCGTCCCAACGCAAGGACGAGATCGGCGACCTGGAGCGGGCGTTCAGCGCCATGGTCGAGCGCCTGCAGCGCAGCGAGGCCGAGCGCCGCGCCGCGGTGGACCGGCTGATCGAGGACGAGCGCCTGGTAGCGGTGGGGGAGACCGTGGCCGGGGTAGCCCACGAGGTGAACAACCCCCTGGCGGCCATGGAGGGCGCGGTGTACCGCCTGGAGCAGGGCGCCGACGCGGAAGACGGGCGCTACCTGCGGATCCTCAAAGACGGGTTGGAACGCATCTCGCGGGTGATGGGGCAACTCCTGGACCTGTCGCGCTCTGGTGAACTGCAGTTGGCCCAGGTGGATCTCCCCCAGTTCTGCCGCGACACCGAGCTGTTCGCCAAGGTGGCCGTGAAGAAGAACGCGCGGTTCGTCCCCAGTCGCGAAGTGCCCGCCCTGCGGGTGGGCCTGGATCGGATCAAGATACACCAGGTGCTGCTGAACCTGTTCGTCAACGCCTCGGACGCCGCCGGCGCGGGTGGCACGGTGCAGTTCGCGTGCGCCGTGGACGCCGCGACCCTGCGCTTCACGGTCTGCGATGATGGCCCCGGGGTTCCCAGGGAGATCGCCGAGCAGATTTTCGAGCCGTTTTTCACCACCAAGCCAGCGGGCCAGGGCAGCGGCATGGGCCTGTCGGTTTCCCGACGCATCGCCGAGAACCACGGCGGCAGCCTCACCCTGGAGCCCTGTTCCCAGGGCGCCTGTTTCCTGTTGATCCTGCCCCTCCGCATCGGCGCCGCGGTGGTGGGGTAGCCACCGTGCGAAGAGGCCTTTTCCCATGACCCTGGTGGAGTTCTTCGAGGTCCGCGGGCCGCGCTGGCAGTCGGTGCTGTGCGCCCAGGTGGAACAGGCGGTCGCGGCTGGCGAGCGGGTCTATCTGTTGGCCGACGGTGAGGCCGGGGCGCGCCACTTCGACGAACTGCTGTGGACCTTCCGAGACGACAGCTTCGTGCCCCACGCCCTCTGGCAGGGGGAGACCGCGGTGCCCGAGCCGGTGGCGGTGGGCTGGCAGGAGGGCAACCCCAACGACGCCCACGTTCTGGTGCTCGCTCGACCGACGGTGCCCGAGCGGATCGACGGCTTCGCCCGGGTGATCGACCTGGCGCCGGTGGACCTGCCGGAGCTGCGCGAAGACGCCCGGGCCCGGTTCCGGGAGTTCCAGAGCCGCGGCCTGCGGCCCACGTTCCATCGGGCGCCCCCTTCCCCCTGACTGCCCCCGGCGCTGCCGAGGCTCTTTTTCCGATCCCTTGCCCAGGACATGCCCCCCACGAGCCCCGGGCCAGCCGTTCGGCGAAGGAGAACGGTTTGGCCAGGTAGTCGTCTCCCCCCCGGCGCAATCCCTCCACCCGTTCATCCACCGAGGCAACGCGCTAAGAATGAGTACCGGGGTCCGCACGCCCTGGGCGCGCCTCTGCTCGATGAGCGACAAGCCGTCCCGGCCCGGCAGCAGGATATCGACCGCTGCCGCTTCGTAGACTGGGTGGAGGGCCATTTCGAGCCCGGTTGCACCGTCGGCGGCCCGATCGACCACGGAGCCAGCCTGTTCGAGCCCGCGGGACACGAACGCAAGAAGCTGGGGGTCGTCCTCGACAACGAGGATCTTCGTCCACGATCCCCCGATGAGAGGTTCTACTCCGTGGCCAAAGATACCGCGCCGGTTCGGCGGTCTCTCCTTTTCCCTCCGGGAAGGGGGCACGGGTCTTCCCTCACCTGCCGGTGTGGAACCGGCTACAGCGCCGCGCGCGACGAGGAACCCGGGCTCCGGACTCGGCAAGGCCCCTCTCCCCGCGCAACTTCTAATTCCCGATTAATCCCCGCTTCATCTTCCGGTGCCATGGTGGGGCGCTGCCGGTTCCGCGACCGTTGGGAGCCAACCTGCCGGCCGGAGGAGACCATGATCCAAGCGCAGAACCTGACCAAGCGGTTCGGGGAGATCCGGGCCCTGGACGGGGTGTCGTTCCACGTGGAGAAGGGAGAGATCGTCGGCCTGCTGGGGCCCAACGGCGCCGGCAAGAGCACGGCGATGAAGATCCTCACCTGCTTCATGTCGCCCTCGGCGGGCACCGCCACGGTGGCCGGCCACGAAATCTTCGACGCACCCCTGGCGGTGAAGCGCCAGGTGGGCTACCTGCCCGAGAACCCGCCCCTGTACCCCGAGCTGACGGTGGACGAGTACCTGGAATATGCCGGCCGCCTCAAGGGCTTGGGGGGAATGGCACTGCGCACTGCCAAGGGCGCGGTGCAGGAGCGCTGCGGACTGGCCGCGATGGGGAGGCGGCGCATCGGCAACCTGTCCAAGGGCTACCGGCAGCGGGTGGGTCTGGCCCAGGCACTGATCCACAACCCGCCGGTGCTGATCCTCGACGAGCCCACCGTAGGTCTGGACCCGGCGCAGATCTTGGAGATCCGCACCCTGATCCAGGAACTGGCCGCCGACCACACCGTGGTGCTCTCCACCCACATCCTCCCCGAGGTCACCGCCACCTGTCAGCGCATCGTGATCATCAACGACGGCCGCATCGTGGCCGTCGATACCTACCAGAACCTCTCCGAGCAGATGGACAGCAGCCGACAGGTGAGGCTGCGGGTGGCCCGGCCGGATCCGCAACTGGCGGCCCGGCTGCTGGCCCTGGACGGAGTGCTGGCGGTGTACACCGAAGCCGACGGCGGCTACCGGGTGGAGTCGGGCCGCGAGCGCGACCTGCGGGAGGAGGTGGCCCGGGTGGCTGTGGAGAGCGGCGCCGGCTTGCTGGAGCTCGCCGGAGTAGCGGTGAGCCTGGAGGAGGTGTTTCTGCGGCTCACCACCGTGGAGAGGGAGGCCGCCGCATGACGGTCACACTCACCATCGCGGCCAAGGAACTGCGCTCGTACCTGCTTTCGCCGGTGGCGTGGGTGGTGGCCACGGTGTTCCTGGGGGTCACCGGGCTGCTGTTCTACAACCTGGTGAACTGGTACAGCCTGCAGAGCTTCCAGATGATGCAGCTCCCGGGTGCCGGGAGCGAGCTCAACGTGAACCGGCTGGTGTTCGAGCCGGTCTTCCACAACGTGGCGGTGACCCTGCTGCTGCTGGTGCCGATCGTCACGATGCGCCTGCTGGCCGAGGAGCGGAGGAGCGGAACCCTGCAGCTGCTGTTCACTTCGCCGGTGCGGTTGGGGGAAGTGGTGCTGGGCAAGTACCTGGCGGTGGTGCTGCTGCTTGCGGGCATCCTGCTGCTGACCCTGTACATGCCGCTGTTGGTATGGAGTTACGGCACCCTGGAGTGGGGCCCGATCGGGTCGGCGTATCTGGGTCTGGTGTTGTTGATGGCGGCGTTTGCCGCGTGCGGGCTGTTCGCCTCCAGCGTCACCGAGAGCCAGATCGTCGCCGCGGTGCTCACTTTCGGCCTGCTGCTGGGGTTCTGGATGCTGGGCTGGGCCGGCCAGGGGGGGGGAGGCGTCGGTGCGGTGCTGGAGCAGTTGTCGGTGATCTCCCATCTCGACGGCTTCCTGCGCGGGGTGGTGGAGACCCGCGACGTGGTCTACTACCTGTCGGTGTGCGCCTTCGGGCTGTTCCTGACCCATCGCGTGCTCGAATCGAGCCGCTGGAAGTGACCCGCATGTCGGCCAACCCCCCTGCCTCGCGGACCATGGCCCCGCGCAACAAACTGGCCGGACTGCTCGGTGTCCTGCTGGTGCTGGCGGCGCTGTTCGCCACTGCCTACTATCCGGCACAAGGGGCGTTGGCCTGGATCCTGGGTGGGCTGGGAGCGGCGGCGATCGGCCACTTCCTCTATCGGGAGCGACCCAATCTGCGGCGCGGCGCCGGCAGTCGCGGCGCGAGGCACGGCGCCAACGCGGCGGTGATCACCGCCGCGTGTTTGGGCACTCTGGCGCTGCTCAACGTCCTGGCGGTGCGCCACAACGGCACCTGGGACCTCACTGGGGACCGGCGCTTCACCCTCTCCGAACAGACCCGCAAGGTGCTGCGGGAGTTGGAGCAGGAGGTGAAGGTCACGGCGTTCTTTGCCGAGGGCACCGAAGAACAGGCGCAGATCAAGAGCCGCCTGGAGCAGTATCGGGAGCAAAACGCCCGGTTCCGCCTGACCCTGGTGGATCCGGACCGCAATCCGGCCCTGGCGCGCCGGTATGGAATCCGCACCTACGGAACCACGGTGTTCGAGAGCGCGGAGCAGAGTTTCCGCACCCACGAGCTCTCCGAAGAGGCCCTCACCAACGCCCTGATACGGGTGACCCGGGAGGGCAAAAAGACCGTGCGCTTCCTCTCCGGTCACGGCGAGCACGGCCTGGAGGACACCCAACGCGGCGGCTACTCCGCGGCGCAGCAGGCCTTGACCGACCAAGGCTTCGCGGTTGGGGAGTCGTTGCTGCTGCGCGACGGCGCCGTTCCGGAGGGGTGTGCCGTGCTGGTGGTGGGCGGCCCCACCAAGCCCCTGCTGGAACCGGAACTGGCCGCGCTGCGCAGCTACCTGAACCAGGGCGGGCAACTGGTGCTGCTGCTCGACCCGGGGACGGAGACCGGGCTGGAAGCGCTCGCCGCAGAATGGGGGGCCGTGTTGCGACCCGATGTGATCGTCGACCCCATGAGCCGGCTGTTTGGAGGCAGCTACACCACGCCGATCCTCACCGACTACCCGGCCCACGCACTGACCCGGGGCTTCGAGCTGGCCACCTTCCTGCCCCTGGCCCGGAGCATCGAACTGGCCGCGGTGGCACCAGACGGCATAGCCACCCACCCCCTGGCCCGCACCACCCCCCAGTCCTGGGGAGAGACCGATCTGAACAACGCCGAGGCATCCTTCGACCCCACGGTCGACTTCAAGGGGCCACTCACCGCAGCGGCGCTGTTGGAACGCACGGCCGGTGAGGGCGGTACGGGGGCGCGCATCCTGTTGGTGGGGGACTCGGACTTCGCCGACAACGGGAACTTCCGTCTTTCGGGCAACGGCGACCTGCTCCTGAACGCCGTGAGCTACTTGGCCCGGGAAGAGGATCTGGTCGCTATCCGGCCCCGGGACACCAAACCCTCGCCCTTGGTGCTGACCCGCGCCCAGGGCGCCACCCTCCTCTACAGCAGCGTGGTGCTCGCACCCCTGGTGCTGATCCTTAGCGGCCTCATGATCTGGTGGAAGCGGCGGAACCTGTAAAGCTGGAAGGCTAGGAAGCCGGGAAGCCGAAACCTTGAACATCGAACGTGGAACCTCGAACCCCGTCCCATGAAATTCAAAGCCACCTGCGGTTTTCTCGCCGTGTTCGCCACCCTGGCCGCGTACCTATTCCTGGTGGACGAGCCCAGACAACAGGCCCGGCAGCACCAGCTGGAACGCCGGGGTCTGGTCCTGCCCGAACTGGAACCCGGGGCCGTGACCGCGGTCACGCTGCACAGCGCCAAGGGCACCGTGCGGGTGGAGCGTGGGGAAGGGGATGTCTGGAACGTGACCGCGCCGGTGCCGGACCGGGGCAACACCAACCGGGTGCGCTCCCTGCTGGCCGACATCGGCACCCTCAGGGCCGAGCGCGCGGTGGCGGGGGCCGATGCCAACCTGGAGCCGTACGGACTGGTCGATCCGGAGCTGCTGGTGGCCCTGGAGGGACCCGCCCTATCCCTGGCGGTGGGCGGCGTGACCCCTGCGGGCGATGCCCGCTACCTGCGCGCCGGGAACGGTCCGGTGCTGGTGGTGAAGAGCCAGCAGGTGACCTCCCTGTTGCTCGATCCCGACGCCCTGCGGCGCCGCAAACCATTGCTGGTGGGTGCCTGGCCAGTGCGCGGAGTGGAGGTGATTCGGGGCCAGGAATCCCGGTCGTACGACCAGATCGGCGGCGTCTGGAGGCGTGGAGGAGAAGCGCTGGAGACCGCGGAGGGGGCTGCCCTGCAAGCCCTGGTGACAGTCCTGGAGACCACCGCCGCCGACCAGGTCATCGACGCGCCGGACGCTGCCGCCTACGGTCTGGAGCCCATGGCCATCAAGCTGGCCGTTGCGCTGGACGGGGGTTCCCGCCAGGAGATCGCGCTCGGCCAGTTGGGGTCGCAGCGCTACGCCCGGGCGGGGGACGGTACCGGCCCGGTGTACGCCTTGCCGATAGCGTTCGGGGAGACGTTGGAGGCGCTGCTGTCAGCACCGGAAACCACCGCACCGGGCCGCTGACCCACGAGCCCTTGTCTCGCCCCGGCGAAGGGCACCATCGCGGGCGGGTCTACCAGGAACAGCGTGAAGGCCAGGACGGAAATCCCTCTGGCCACCGTGTGCGGGGGGTGACCGCCCGGCCCCACCTGTGCGCTTCGGTCCCGGTCGTGTATAACACGGGTCATGATCGGGGAAAGAGAACCACACGGAGCGCAGCCGGCCGCCCCCGGCCGGGTATTCCTGGGGCTGGACCTGGGAACCTGCTGGTGCCGGGGCGCAGCCGTCGATCGAGCCGGCGGTCTTTTGTGGCACGGGCAACACCCCACCGGGACCGACTACCGGGCCGCCGGCCGCACCCTGGCTGACCAGTTGGCAGTACAGCCGCGGGGGCCGGTGGCCAACCCCGCCGTGGTGACCGGCGAGGGTCGGCACCACGCCGGGCCGGAGCTGCAGCGCCGCACCGAGATCTCGTGTCTCGCCCGCGCCGCCCACCATTGGTTCCCCCAGGACCTGGATGTGTTGGCCGTGGGGGGCCGCGGCTGCGTCGCGGTGCGGGTGACGGCCGCAGGGCGGGTGCAGCACTTCCTGCAGCAGCGCCGCTGCGCCGCCGCCACCGGCTTCTTCCTGGAGGAGCTGGCCCGGCGCCTGGCGCTGGCACCCCGGGAGCTGGGCGACCTGGCCGCGTCGGGCGCCCCGACCGCGCGGCTGGAGGCGGAGTGCGGCCTGTTCGCGGTCGCCGAGGCGACGGAGCGCGTACGGGGGGGGGAGCCCCTGGCCGACTTGTGCCGGGCGGCGCTGGTCGCCGTGACCGAACGCCTGTTGGAACAGGGCCCCCTGGGGAAGTTCGTGGTGCTGGCCGGGGGGGTCCCCGAGCACTTCCCCCTCCTCGGTCCCCTGCTGGCGGACGCCACCGGGGCCCGGGTAGTGATTCCACCCCATGCCGGCAGCGTTGGCGCCCTCGGCGCGGCGCTGATCGCCCGCGACGCCGTGGGATCCCCGTAGCAACCCATCCACCGCCAGCGGCGTAGGGTTGCCGCGCCGTGGGTCTCCCCGTTGACACCCGCCTGGCCTCCGGTATGCTGTCAGCCACCCACAAAAACAAGAGCATTTCGGTTCGCTTTACGGAACGAGGAGGAACCCATGGCCGGTGAGGTGTGTTTTCCCAGGGTGAAGAACGTGGGGCTGCGGGGCATCCCAGTGGCCGACACCAAGGTCAGTTACATCGACGGCGCCAAAGGGGAGCTGCAGTACCGCGGTTTCAAGATCCAGGATCTTGCGCAGTACTCCACCTTCACCGAGGTGATCCACCTGCTGCTCTACGGTGAGCTGCCCGGCAAGACTCAGCTGGAGCCCCTCTCCCGGCGGCTGGCCGCCGCTCGGGCGGTGCCGGAGGCGGTGATCGCGTCCCTGCGCCACCATCCCAAACACGCCTCTCCCATGGACGTTCTGCAGGGAGCGGTGCCGTTCCTGGCCGGCCACGACGCCGACCTCGTGCTCACCGACAAGGCCGCCGTGCAGCGCCAATCCGAGCGCCTCATCGCCCGGCTGCCCACCGTGGTGGCGGCCTGGGAGCGCATCCGCACCGGCCAGCCGGTGCTGGCGCCCAAGGCGGAGCTGGGGCATGCGGCGAACTTCCTGTACATGCTCACCGGGAAGGAACCGTCGGAGAAGGCCGCCCACATCTTCGACGTGTGCCTGGTGCTGCACGCCGATCACACCTTCAACGCCTCCACCTTCGCCGCCCGGGAGGTGGCCAGCACCCGCGCGCACCTGTATGCCTCGGTGGCGGCAGGGGTCGGGGCCCTCTCCGGCGAGCTCCACGGCGGGGCCAACACCCAGGTGATGGCGATGCTGCAGCAGATCGACGGAGTGGACGACGCGGCGCGCTTCGTGCGCGCCCGTCTGGACGCTGGGGAGCGGGTGATGGGCATGGGCCATGCGGTATACACGACCCTGGACCCCCGGGCCGCGATCCTCAAGGAACTGGCCCTGGGCCTGGATACCGCCGACAGCACCTGGGTGGAGATCGCAGAGCGGGTGCGGGAGACCACCCAGGAGGAGTTCCGCAAGCGCAAGGGCAAGGACATCTACCCCAACGTCGACTTCTACTCCGCCGCCGTGTACTACCAGCTCGGCATCGCCCCCGATCAGTTCACCCCGGTGTTCGCCCTCGGCCGCATCGCCGGCTGGTGCGCCCACGTGGTGGAGGAGAAGTTTGCCGAGGCCCAGGAGAAGCCGGAGCTGTACCGGCCCCAGGCCGAGTACATCGGCGACTACTGTGGCCCCCAGGGCTGCGCCTTCGTGCCCCTGGGAGAGCGCGGGGGGGCGTGAAGCCGGCAACCGGCCCACAGAGACAAAGGACGCAAGCGCTTGGGGGCGGGAGGGAAAGACGCACCCTGGGTTCGTTGCGCCCTTGGGATTCTAGCCACTCGCGAATATCGGTCCTGTCCATGGGAAGCGCTGCTGCTCCTCCGCGGCTGGGGCGCCGCGGGCTGGCTGATACGAGAACAGTGCACGGGATCTTCTTTCGGGAAGACGGACTGTATAGCCGCGTGGAGAGACAGCCCCTGAGCCGCAGGGGCTCAGGGGTTTCATCCTGTCCATCCCGTTCATGCTGTCAAAGGGAGGGTTCTAGGCTTTCGCCACGGTCCCTCCGCAGGAGGACACCGTGATGACGAATGCGCCAGACCACCCTCAGGTGGTGTATCTGGAGGGGGACGGAATCGGCCCGGAGGTCACGCCGGCGGCGATCGAGGCGATCGACGCCGCGGTGGCGGGCACCTACGGCGGCGCCCGCGGCATCGAGTGGCAGCCGGCGGCGGCCGGCAAGAAGGCGTTCCAGGAGCTCGGCACCCCGCTCCCCGAAGCCACCCTGGAGGCGATCCGCGCCACGAAGGTGGCCCTCAAGGGCCCTCTGGAGACCCCGGTGGGGGGCGGCATCCGCAGCCTCAACGTGGCCCTGCGCCAGACCCTGGACCTGTACGCCTGCGTGCGCCCGGTGCGCTACTTTCCCGGGGTCACCGCCCCCGTCAAGGCCCCCCAGGATCTGGACGTGGTGATCTTCCGCGAGAACACCGAGGACGTGTACGCCGGCATCGAGTTCGAGCAGGGCACCCCGGAGGCGGCGCGGGTGATCGCGTTCCTCACCGGCGAGATGGGGGCGACGATCTCCCCGGACTCGGGCATCGGCATCAAGCCGATGAGCGTGCACGGTTCCAAGCGCCTGGTACGCAAGGCGATCCGCTACGCCCTGGACAACGGCCGCGACTCGGTGACCCTGGTGCACAAGGGCAACATCATGAAGTTCACCGAGGGGGCGTTCCGCCGCTGGGGTTACGAGGTGGCCGCCGACGAGTTCTCCGAGCAGACCGTCACCGAGGCCGAGCTGTTCCACCCCGACCGCCCCCCGGAACTGCGGGGCAAGGCCCCCCCTGGCACGGTGGTGATCAAGGACCGCATCGCCGACGCCATGTTCCAGGAGGTGCTGCTGCATCCCCGTAACTATGGCGTCCTGGCCCTGTCGAACCTCAACGGCGACTACATCAGCGACGCCACAGCAGCCCAGGTGGGCGGCCTGGGCATCGCCCCGGGGGGAAACATCGGGGACCAGTATGCGGTGTTCGAGGCCACCCACGGCACCGCACCCGACATCGCCGGCCAGGGCAAGGCGAACCCGGGCAGCCTGATCCTGTCCGGGGCGATGCTGCTACGGCACCTGGCCTGGCCCGAGGCCGCCGCGCGTCTCGAGCAGGCCATGGCCCGGGTGCTGCAGGCGCGCCGCTTCACCGCCGACCTGGCCGCCGTGGCCCCCGGTTCGGAGCTGCTGACCACTGCCGCGTTCGGCCACGCCGTGGCCGCCGAGGCCCGCTGACGTGGCCCGCCGCATTCCTTCAGCCCCCGCGGGGGGACCCTTCGGGCGCCGCCCCTCCGCCTACAGGTTCCCCGCCCTGGCTTGACTTTCCGGTAGACCATAGATATCGTCTCGCCCTGATTTGGCTCGGCCCGGTGTTCGCCTGCCGGGCAACCCCGGGTACGGAGGGATGGACCCCTGAAGCCACACTCCCAACACGGTCCGCTCCGCTGGGTGCTGGCTGCGTTGCTCCTCGCCGGGTGCTCCTCTCCCGCCCTGGCGAAGGTATACATCGACATCAACGCCCCCACCCTGCGGCAGATCCCCCTGGCCGCTCCTGTCCTGCGCAGGGTGAGCGGAGGGGTGGACCAGGCCCACTTCGAGATCGCGGACACCATCCGCTCCGATCTGGGACTGACCGACCTGTTCGAGGTGCTCGACCCCCGAAGCTACCTGGAGGATCCGCAACTGGCGCCGGTGCAGCCCAGCGCCAACGGTTTCGCCGACTGGTTTGCGGTGGGTGCCGAAATATTGGTGAAGGGGCAGGTGCAGCGGCAGGGCGACCGCCTGGAAGTGGATCTGTGGGTGCACGATGTGCTGCGTCGCGAGAGCCTGTTCGGCCGCCACTACGAGGCCGAACCCTCCGCCGCCCGGGCGATCGCGCACATGTTCGCCAACACCGTGTTGGAGGAGTTCACCGGCAAGCCCGGCCCGTTCGGCACCCGCATCGCCTACGTGGTACGCGAAGGGGACGCCAAGGAACTGGCCCTGGTGAACATGGACGGCACCGGGGTCGTACGGTTGACCCGGGGCGGTTCCCTGAACCTGTCTCCGGCGTGGTCCAGGGACGCCCGTTACCTGTACTACACGTCCTACATGCTGGGCGACCCGGATCTCTACCTGCTGGATCTGACCACCTGGAAGCACTGGGTGGTGTCGCGCCGTCCGGGAATCGACTTGAGCGGCAAGGACTCCCCGGACGGCAAGGATCTGTTGCTGTCGCTGACGGTGGACGGGGATGCCGAGATTTACCGGATGGACAAGGCGAGCCGAGGGCTGACCCGGTTGACCCGCAACCGCGCCATCGATGTTGCGCCGAGCTGGTCGCCCGACGGCGAATCCATTGCGTTCGTCTCTGATCGGCTCGGTAATCCGCACATCTTTGTGATGGACCGGGACGGCAAAGATGTGCGACGGTTGACCCGCTCGGGCCACCACAACGGCGACCCAGACTGGTCGCCCCGCGGCGACCTGATCGCGTTCAGCGGCCAGGACGAGCGGGGCACCTTCCAGGTGTATGTGGTGGACGCCAAGGGCAAGCAGGTGCGTCAGCTCACCTTCGGTTCCCGGGACAGTCTGGATCCGTCCTGGTCGCCCGACGGCCGGTTCCTGGCCCTGAGTTCGAGACGCGGAGGTGACAGCGCGATCTACCTGTTGCGCCTCGGCGGCCAGGAACTGCACCGGGTGAGCCCGCCTGGCGAGGCCGCCTCCCAGCCGGCCTGGTCACCGACTTTCTTGAACCCCTGACGGGGCCCGTTGTCTTGCGTAGACCAAAAGGAGGTTCTCAGTCATGAAGCGAAATCCGTTGTGGGCGTCGATACTGGCGATTGGTTTTCTGGCAGCCCTGGCCGCAGGTGGCTGTGCCAAGAAGCAGGTAGTGTCGGAGGGGGTGGAGACTCCTCCAGCGGTCGTAGCACCGGCACCGGCACCGGCACCGCGACCCGTGCGCGAAACCCCCATCGCCCAGCCGCGAACCGAGCCTGCGCCCAGGGATACCGCGGCCGTGGAACCGGCCCCCCGCACCCCGGTGGCCGACAAGGGGCTGAGCCAGCCGACCACGGCGGGTCTGGCACGCGTGCACTTCGATTTCGACAAGTACGACCTTACCGCCGCCGCACGCAAGATCATGTCCGGCAATGCCGACTACCTGCACTCGAACCCCGGGGTGCGGGTCCGCATCGAGGGCCACTGCGATGAGCGCGGCACCACCGAGTACAACCTGGCCCTGGGCGAGCGCCGCGCCAAGAGCGTGTTCCAGTACCTGATGGATCTAGGCGTGGACCCCAACCGCATGGGTGTGGTGAGCTACGGTGAGGAACAGCCCCTGGATCCGGGGCAAAATGAGGAGGCCTGGGCCCTGAATCGGCGCGCCGAGTTCGTCGAGATTCATTGATGCCCCACCGTTCCACGTGCCGCTTGACCGGCAGGGCCGCCCCGGCGGCCCTGCTTGCCTTCGGCCTGTTCATCACCTCCTGCACCGTGACCGAGCGGCAGGTGGCCCAGCAGGGCAGCCGCATCGATGTGCTGCAGGAACAGGTGATCCGCCTCGAGCGCGCCTTGGCGGAGGGCAGCGGCGCCGCCCTGGCCGTCACGGCGCCAGACCCCCAGCAGGCGCGGCGACTCGCCGACCTGGGCCAGCGGGTGGAGGAACTGGCCGCCCAACTGCGCGCCGTAGAGGGCCGGTTGGACGCCGCCAGCCAGCGCGGGACCCCGGAGGCCTCCCCTCTCACCTCCGCTTCCCTGGGGAAACTGGAGCAGGAGCTGAAGGCCTTGGCGGTGCGGATGGCCGAACTGGAGTCCAGCAGCCCCCCGGCACCGGCCCCAACACCGGCGCCAGCCTCGACACCCGCGCTCCCTACCCCGGCCCCGCTCTCGAGCCAACAGCTCTACGACCAGGGCTACGCCCTGTACAAACAGGCGCGCTACGATGACGCCCGCCAACAGCTGCGCCGCTACGCCACCGAGTACCCGGACACCAAGCTCACCGACAACGCCCTGTTCTGGATCGGCGAGAGCTACTACGACCAGGCCCAGTACGAGCAGGCGATCCTCGAGTACGACAAGGTCATCCAGAAGTTCCCCCAGGCGGACAAGGTGCCCAGCGCCCTACTCAAGCAAGCGTTCGCGTTCGATGCCATCGGCGACCCCACCGACGCCAAGATCCTGCTGCGCAAGGTGCTGCGGGAACATCCGGACTCGGAACAGGCCGTGATCGCCCGCAAGAAGTTGGAGATCCTGGGGGACTGACCGATGAACGCGCGGCGCAAGGCCCTGCTGGATGGGTTGCAGGATACCGACCCGGCGGTGCGCGGGCGCGCGGCCGAGGCCCTGGACCGGCTGGACCTGTTGGAGGGCCTACCCCAGGAACTGGCCGGCATGGCCGGATTCGACACCGCCCGGTGGGTGGAGCTGTTGCGCTCCCTGGCCGGGATTCGCGACGAAACCTACCTGAAACTAGCCCTGCGGGCCCTGGGAGAAACCGCCGAAGAAGTACGCATCGCCGCCCTGGAAGCCATCGCCGAGATCGGCGACTGGCGAGCCACCGCGGCGGTTGCCCAGCGGCTGGCCGACCCCAGCCCTGCGGTGCGCGTGCGTGCGGCGACGACCCAGGGCATCCTCGGCGACCGCCGGGGCGCGCCGTCCCTGCTCCCCCTGCTGGACGACCCCGAGGCCGAGGTTCGGGCCCACGCCGCTACGGCCCTGGGGGACCTCGGACACACTCCGGCCGAAACCGGTCTACTGGCCCTGGCCGCCGATCCGGAGGCCGAGGTTCGCGCCGCCGCCCTGGGGGCACTGGGACGCATCGGCCTCAGCTCCCGTGCTGGAGGACCTCCACGGGACTGATGCGGTGGGCCAGGGGATCCACCGGATGCAGATCGCGTCCCGATCCCAGGTGCAGAACCGGCCCGGTGGCCGGATCCAGCTCCTCCCCAGTCGTCGTGCGCACCACCCGCACCGCCACCGCCTCGTCCTCTCCGGACACCGCCACCACCACGCCCAGTTCCCCGCTCGGCAGGCGAACCACAGCCCCCAACGGCACCGGCCCCAGAACCGCCAACAGCATATCCACCGCGGCGGGATCCAGGGTCTTGCCGCGCAGCTGTTCCAGTTGCTGCATCGCCCCGGGCAGGGACAGGGGCCGGTTGTAGCTGCGGTGACTGGTCATGGCGTCGCACACATCCGACACCGAGATCACCGAGGACAGGGGGTGCACCCGGTAACCAGGGGCCCGCCCGGGGTACCCGCCGCCGTTGTGGTGCATGTGGTGTTCGTACACCAACAGGGTGCTGTCCGGTGGCAACAGGGCCATTTCCTCCACCAACTCCCGGCCCTGCTCCGGGTGGCGGCACATCGCGGCCCACTCCTGGGCGGTGAGGGGGCCCGCCTTGCGCACCACTGCCGCGGGAGTCCGCGTCTTGCCGATATCATGAAACAGCCCCCCCATGCCCAGGGTCTCCAGTTCGTGCGCGCTGAGCCGCCACTGCTGGCCCACGCGCAGGGCCAGCAGGCACACATTGACGCTATGGTGGTAGGTGTAGCGGTCGTAGTCCTTGATCAGAGACAACCCCTGGATCACTTCCGGGCTTTCTTGCAGCAACGCGGAGAACTCGCGCACGCTCTCCCGACCCCTGGTCGGATCCGGGTGACGCCCCTCGGCCAGGTCTTCGTACACTTCCTGCACCGCGTCGAGCGCCTTGCGGTAGGCCTTCAGGCCCTTCTGCCACTCCTCCTTCCCCCGGGCCAGGCGGGTCAGCACCAGCCGCTCGCCCTGCCAGGGGTCGGGCCCGGCGTTGCGCAGCCAACGGCAGAACGCGGCCACCTCTTCGGCCCGCACCCCGGGCCGCAGGGTCACCCCCTCGGCGCCGCGGGCGTCGAGCCAGGCCACCACCTCGGCCGCGCTGCCGCCGTCGCCGATGAACGGCACGTCCCCAACGACCAGGTACCCGTCCCGGCAGCCGAGCAGCAGCGACTCACCCCCGCCCAGCACCTGGTGGAGGACCTCCGCCAGGGTTTTGCGCGCCCGCGCCTCGGCGCCGTGCCCTTCGGGGTAGAGCGCCTGCACCTTGACCAGCCCCACCAGGGCCTGCAGCAGGCGCTCCGCAACGGTGCGGGATACGGGTTCGCTCACGACCCACCCCCGGTGCGGCGCACGAGAGCAGCGAGGGAGCGCTCCGCGGCGACCCGCAGCTCGGGTTCGCCGCGGCGGACGCAGCGCTCCAGGACCGCGCTCGCCGCGGCACTCCCCACCTTCCCCAGGGCCTGAGCCGCGGCCACCCGCACCCTCCGCCAGCGCTCTCGGGAGAACCAGTGCCGGCGCTGTAGCTCCCGGAGCAGGCGCCCCTCCGCCCCTTCCAAGCCCATGCGCGCCACCGCGTGCAGGGCCACCACCTTGAGCTCCCAGTGGGCACGGTTGATCGGTACCCGTTGATACGCGCGCCACACACCGTCGAGCACCCGCGGGGAACCGTGGGCGGCGCTGGCGGAAACCGCCATCTGCAGCACCCCGGGATCGCGATCCTCCAGGAGGACCAGCAGCGGCTCCTCCACACGAGCTGTCCGCGAGCGCCCCAAGGCCCGGGCCACCTCCTTGCGGATCCGGGAATCCGGATCACCGGTGAGCCGCAGCAGCGCCTTCACCGCCTCCGCGGAGCCGACCCCGCCGAGAACGGTGACCATGTTGCGCACCACGAACCAGCGCTGGTCGTCCAGCATCCGGATCGCCCACGGCACCGCCGGAGTGCCGATGGAGACCAGTACGTTCACCAGCCGCCGCCGAGTCACCCGGCTGTTCGCCCCGCAGAGGGCGTTGATCACCGGCACCACGGCACCCTTGCCCAGTGCCCGCAGGATGAACTCGCCCACCTCTGACTCTTCCTCGCCCTGGGCTGACGCCACATGCTGGATCAACCAACCGAGAAACTCGCCCTTCACCAACAGGCGGAGGGTGTCCAATAGGTAGTCGCGCTTGCCGTCCTCCCCCAAGGCCTCCATGTTCTGGGCCTCCCGGTACAGAAACAGCACCACGTAAAACGCCTCCCGGTATCGCTCCACCTCCAGGTAGCTTTCGACGAAGGCGGTGATCTCCCGCAGGACCGCCAGAAAGGCATGGATGTCTTCGCAACGCCCCAACCTCAACAACTGGTCTATCAGGATCTGCTCCCGGGGACTGCGCTGCTGCAGGGAGCGCAACCGCCCGAGCAAGAAACTATCCGTGCCCGCTAGACCCTCGGCAGACTCCTCGACCCCCTGGCCCCACTGCTCGCGGCGCTCCTTGCGCCGTTTGCCCCCGCCCCCCACCCTGCCGCTGCCGTCTCCGGCCGCCACCGTCAGGGCTTCCAGGGCCAGGGCTTTGGCGAACGGCTCGCGCTGCCAGGCGCCGCGGATGCCGCCCCGGCTCGCCACCACATCCGGCGCCGTGGCCAGGGTGGAGATCAGCCAGGTGAACCCGTCCTCGGACAGGGTTCCGGTGCGCCGCAGGCCGATCAGTCCGTGACCGGACAGCACCCGCACCAGGCTGGCCACCGACGGGTTTGCGGCACCCAGCCGGGTCTCCCCGAACCACAAGCCGCCGGAGCGCAGGTGAAGCCCCGGTTGCTCCCAGCGGAAATCCTCCTCCACACGCCGCCACACCTCATAGCCGGCGGCCAAGGCCTCGCCCAGGATGGGGTGGTTGGGGGGGTAGAACTGGCAAGCGGAGACCGAGCGGTACATCGCCGCCAAGGCCTCCTCGATGCGGTGGTCATCCAGGATGACGGCGTTGTGTCCCGTGCCGGGCGCCGTCGTCAATGTATTAGCCATTCTTGTTCGCCGTTTCCGCTGTGTGCTAAAGTAGTTTTCTCGCTCCCCGTCCGCCACGGTAGCCCTCCCACCCCAGCGTGAGAAGAAGATGCGAACCCTGGCCCGAGTGGGTCTGGGACTGCTGATCCTGGCCGCCGTAGCGGCCGCCGCGGTCGGCTGGTCCTTGCGCGGCCTGCTCACCGATCTGCCCGACGTCGCCTCCCTGCGCGACTACAAGCCCCCGGTGCTCAGCCGCGTGTACAGCCGCGACGGCGCGCTAATGGCGGAACTGTTCGACCAGCGCCGCGAGCTGGTGGACGTTGCCTCGATTCCCCCTCACGTGGTCCACGCGTTCCTCGCTGCCGAAGACAGCTCGTTCTATCAACACGACGGTCTCGACTTCCCCGGCATCCTGCGCGCGGCGTGGGCCAACCTGCGCGAAGGCCGGGTGGTGCAGGGCGGCAGTACCATCACCCAGCAGGTGGCCAAGTCGTTGCTGCTTACCTCCGAGCGCAGTCTGCGGCGTAAAGCCCGCGAGGCGGTGTTGGCTCTGCGCATCGAGCGCAACCTCAGCAAGGCTGAGATCCTGCACCTGTACTTCAACCAGATCTACCTGGGCCACAGCGCCTACGGGGTGGAAGCTGCGTCCCAGGTATATTTCGGCATTCCCAGCGCGGAGTTGAGTATCGGACAGGCGGCACTGCTCGCGGGGCTGCCCCAGGCCCCCAGCCGTTACGACCCATTCCAGTACCCGGAGCGGGCGAAAGAGCGTCGTCGTTACGTACTGCAGCGCATGGCCGCGGAGGGTTGGCTCGCCGCCGAAGACGCTTCCCGGCTGACCACCGAGCCCCTGGGCCTGGTTCCCAGCGAGAACCCCTTCTACACCGTGAGTCCCTACTTCAGCGAACACGTGCGGCGCCTGGTGGAGGAGCGTCGCGGCCGCGACACGCTGCTGCAAGGCGGGCTGCGCATCATCACCACCATGGACGCGCGCCTGCAAACGGCCGCGCAAACGGCCTTGCGGCGTGGCCTGGAAGCGGTGGACCGGCGCCAGGGCTGGCGCGGCCCCCTGGAGAAGATCGACCCGGCCGTACCGGGTCCGTTCGTCACGGGAGCCGCTCCCGCCCCAGGGGACCGCCGCCGTGCCCTGGTGACGGCGGTGGACACGGACGGTGCCCGGGTGTTGCTCGGCGGCCTGACGGTAGCCTTGCCCCGGGAGCACCTGGCGTGGGCCCTGCCTCGGGACGCCGAACCCCCGCAACTGCTGCAGCCCGGGGACGTGGTGCTGTGCGAGTTTGCCGTCGCCGAAGACGGCGACCTGGTGGCCCACCTGACCCAGGAACCCGAGGTGGAGGGGGCCCTGGTGTGCCTGGACCCCCGCAGCGGCGAGGTCCTCGCCTGCGTGGGGGGCTACGATTTCGGACGGAGCCAGTTCAACCGGGCGGTGCAGTCCCAACGCCAGCCGGGCTCTGCGATCAAGCCCCTGGTGTACGCCGCCGCGCTGGAAAATGGCTACACTCCTGCCACCCTGGTGTATGACACCCCCATCGTATACGACTCCCCGGACCTGGACGAGAAGTGGAAGCCCAGCAACTACTCCAAGCGCTTCTACGGGGCCACCACCCTGCGTGAGGCCCTGGTGCACTCCCGCAACATCATCACGGTGAAGGTGCTGCGGCAGCTCGGTGTGCCCCGTACGGTGTCGTTCCTGCAACAGCTTGGGGTGACCAGCCCGCTCAGCGCCGATCTGTCCCTGGCCCTAGGGGCGTCCAGCCTGAGCGTGCTGGAACTGGTGAAGGTCTACGGGGTGTTCCCCTCCGGCGGGCAGCTGCACGAACCGCGCTTCTTGCTGCGGGTGGAAGACCCCGCCGCCGGAGCTGTCGATGTGCCCCCTCCGACAGCAGGGAGACCGGTTCTCAGCCCCGCCACCGCGTTCGTGATGGTGGACATGATGCAGGCGGTGATCCGGGAGGGCACCGGCAGCCGCGCCCAGGGCCTGAAGCAGCCCGCGGCGGGCAAGACCGGCACCACCAACGACAACCGCGACGCCTGGTTCCTGGGGTTCACCCCCGAGCTGGTGACCGGGGTGTGGGTGGGCTACGACGACGGGCACACCCTGGGTAAACGCGAGACCGGGGGGATCGCCGCGGCGCCGATCTGGCTGGAGTTCATGCAGGTCGCTACCCTGGGACGCCCGCCGGCGTCGTTCGCGGTGCCGGAAGGGGTGGAGTTCGCCCGCATCGACGCCGCCACCGGTCATCTGGCCGGGGCCGGCGCGGAGAAGACCTTCACAGCGGCGTTCCTGCGCGGCACCGTGCCGCAGGCCCTGGAGCCCGAAGCGGTTTCCCCCACCACCTTGCGACGCCTGGACCCCAGCGACCCCAGCGCCTTGGACGCCCTGCGATGAACGAGCCCGGCCTGCATGACCGCTTCTTGCGGCGCATTAACTATCTGCGCCTTTCGATTACCGACCGCTGCAACCTGCGCTGTAGCTACTGCATGCCCGCGGAGGGGGTGAGCGCCCTGGACCACGGCGACATCCTCAGCTACGAGGAACTGTTGCGGGTGGCCCGGGTGGCGGTGAGCCTGGGCATCGAGAAGATCCGCATCACCGGCGGTGAACCCCTGGTGCGCCGAGGAGTGGTCGGATTCGTAGCCCGAGTGGGGGCGTTGCCCGGGTTGCGGGACTTCTCCCTGACCACCAACGGCCTCCTGCTGGCCGACGCGGCCGCCAGCCTGCGCCAGGCCGGCCTGCGCCGGGTGAACGTGAGCCTCGACACCCTGCGCCCCGAGGTGTTCGAACGCATCACCCGCCGCCCTGGGCTGGAGCGGGTGCTCGCCGGGCTGGCCGAGGCGCGCCGGGTGGGCCTGGCGCCGATCAAGGTAAACGTGGTGGCACTGCGGGGGGTCAACGACGGGGAGATCCTGGACTTCGCGGCGTTCGCCCAGCAGGAGGCCTGCGAGGTGCGCTTCATCGAGTTCATGCCCTCGACTGCCGACGCCTGGGACGGTGGCCAGATGCTCACCTCTGCCGAGGTGTTGGCGGTCCTCGGGTCGCGCTACGACCTGCAGCCCACCACCAACGGCTCTGCCGCAGGACCGAGCCGCACCTTCCGGTTGCCCGGAGGCGGCCTGGTGGGGGTGATCAGCCCCCTGAGCGACCACTTCTGTGGCAGCTGCAACCGCCTACGCCTGACCGCCGAGGGCAAACTGCGCAGTTGCCTGTTCAGCCAGGAGGAGACCGATCTACGCCCCTTGCTGCGCGGCGCGGCCGCCGCCGGGGCTCTGGCCGCGGCGCTCCGCGACGCCGTACACAGCAAGCCCGAACGCCACACCGTCGGCGAGGCCGGTCAGCACAAATGCGGGTTGTCCATGAGCCGGGTGGGGGGCTGAGGCCGCAACCCCGTCCGAACACCGTGGGGGGCGTTGGTTGGACCGTTCGGAACCGGAAACGCGGTTCCGGGGCCCGCGGGCTACTTCCTGGCCACGGCGGTGCCGGGCTGGGTGCGGTCCAGCAGGTAGTTGCGGGGGTTCACGTACTGGCCGTCCACCTTCACGGCGTAGTGCAGGTGAGGTCCGGTGGAGCGCGAGCCGGTGCTTCCCATGAGACCCACCGGCTCGCCGCGGCTCAACCGCTCTCCGCTGCGCACCAACACCTTTTCCAGGTGCCCGTAGATGGTGCGGATGCCGTTGCCGTGGTCGATGCTCAGCCCCTGGCCCAGGGCGCTGTCGTCGAACACCTGGTCCACCCGGCCGTTGGCGGCGGCCACCACCGGGGTGCCCTTGCGCCCGGCCATGTCCAGGCCATTGTGGAACTCACGCGCACCGGTGAACGGACTGGCCCGCCAGCCGAACGCCGAACTGACCCAGTGCTCCCCATCCACCGGAGAGATCGCCGGGATCGCGTCCCAGCCCTCCTTCTGCTTCTCCACGTATACCGCCAGGTCCGCCAGGTCCGCCGCCAGGGAGCGAGACGCCGCGACCAGGCCCAGATCCGAGGGGAGTCCGGAGGGCTCCTCCGCTTCGGCGCTCCGCGCCCCAGGTGACACTGCCTCCAACCCCTCGTCCCCCAGGCTGCCCTTGCCCCCCGCGATATCCTCCCCCGGCGGGACCGGGGGCAGCTCCTCCCGGGGCGAGGCCTCCAGGCCCAGCCAGGAGCGGATCTTGGCTTCCTCGGTACGCACCTGGACCAAGCTGTCCCGCGCCTGCTCCATCTCGGCCTGGGCCTCGTCCAACTGCCGCGCCAGTTGGTTGCGCTCGCTCTCCACCGCCCTCTGGCGGGTATACAGGGCTGCGCTCTCACGCTGCAGCCGCTGGGCCACCGCGCCCAGGACCACTGTCCCCAGCAGTGCGGCCAGAACCGCGCCGGCGCCGATCTGCAGCCAGCGCAAGCGCACGGTCAAGCGGTTCAGCCCTGTACCTTCCGCGTCTTGCCAGGTCACCGTTAGGGTGCGTCGTTCCTGCGGCATATTTCCCGATCCTCGGTTCCGTGTTGTCTCCGCTCGTTAAAAAATCCCGCATCCCTTTATCACAGATGCGGTGGCCCCTTCAATTTTGCCCTGTCCACGCGGGAGTGCGTGCCAGGGCCAGCACCCGCACCTCCGCCGCCCCGGCGGTTCGGCACGCTCCCGCGCACGCCCGCGCAGTGGCGGTGGTGGTGATTACGTCATCGATCAACAGCACCTCCCCGGTCAACTCCTGTGCCGGAGCGTACGCCCGGGCTGCCGCGGTGCGGCGGCTGCGGGCGTCCAGGGTCACGAGATCCGGGGTGCGGACCCGCTTGCTCAGGGCCCGCGGATGCCACGGTACTTCCGCGCTGCGGGCCACCGCCCGGGCCAGCAGCGCGGCCAGGTCGCACCCCCTGCGCCGCAGGGTTTCCGGGTGGGTCGGCACCGGCACTACGGCGGTGAACCGGTACCCGGCGTAGTGGCGCCGCCAGGCGTCCCTGGCCAAGTCCTCAAGGGTCCGGCGCAGGGTGAGCTGCCCAGTGTACTTGAACCGCTGTACAGCCGCTGCCAGGGGCCCGCCGTAGACACCCCAGGCCCGCGCCTGGGCAAACGGCGGCGGGTCGCGGCGGCAACGGGGGCAGGGGTGGGACGGCCCGCTACCGGCAAAGGGCACTCCGCACCGCGTGCACCAGGGTTCCTCCAGGGGCGTGAGGCCGGCGCCGCAGGCCATGCAGAACGGCTGGCCGGGGCGGGGGGCGCACTCCCGGCACAGGGGACACAGGGGGGGAAGGAACAGGTGCAGCAGGCCGCGGGCGGCAACCCGCCACGGCCCGGGGCCTGGGGACCGGCTCACCCAACCCGCAGACTCGCGCCGGTCATCTCTGCCGGCACGGCAAGGCCCATGAGTTGCAACAGGGTGGGGGCCACGTCGGCGAGGATGCCGTCGTCGCGCAGGCGCACTCCCGTCGCCTGGTCGTCCACCAACAGCAGCGGTACCCGGTTGAGGGTGTGGGCGGTATGCGCCTGACCGTTGTGTGTCGCAAACATCTCTTCGGCGTTGCCGTGATCGGCGGTGATCAGCGCCGCGTAGCCGTGCCCCCGCAGGGCCCCCACCACCGCGCCCACACACTGGTCTACCGCTTCCACCGCCCGCACGGCGGCGTCCATCACCCCGGTGTGCCCCACCATGTCGAGATTGGCGAAGTTCGCTACGATCAGGTCCGGGTGGCCGGTGCCGATCTCCTCGATCAGCCGGTCGCGCACCGCGAACGCGCTCATCTCCGGCTGCAGGTCGTAGGTCGCCACCTCCCGGGGGCTGGGGATCAGCACCCGCTGTTCCCCGGGGAACGGCTCCTCCTGGCCGCCGTTGAAGAAGAATGTGACGTGGGCATACTTCTCGGTCTCGGCGATGCGCAACTGGCGCAACCCGGCGTCCGCAACCACCTGGCCGAGGAGATTGTGCAACCGCTGGGGGGGAAAAGCGATCGGCAGGCGGAAGGTCTCGTCGTACTCGGTGAACGCCACGTAGGTGGCCAGACGCGGCCGGGCGCCGGTTGCGAAGGCCTCGAACCCCGGATCGGTGAACGCCCGGGTGATCTCCCGGGCCCGGTCGGCGCGGAAGTTGAAGAACACCACGGCATCGCCGTCCCGCACCGGGCCGAGCGGGGCACCGTCGGCGTCAGCGATGACCCACGGTTCCACGAACTCGTCGCTCTGCCCCGCCGCGTACGCCGCCTCTACCGCCTGGCGCGCCGAACCCGCCCGGCGACCCTCGCGGCCCACCAGGGCGCCGTAGGCCCGCGCTACCCGGTCCCAGCGATGGTCCCTGTCCATGGCGTAGAAACGGCCGCACACGCTGGCAACCCGACCCACCCCGATCTCCCTGGCGGCAGCCTCCAGGGCGGCCAGGTAGCCGCTGCCGCTGCGCGGCGGCGTGTCGCGGCCGTCCAGGAACGGGTGCACGAACACCCGCTCCACTCCCTGCTCACGGGCCATCCGCAACAGGGCATAGAGGTGCTCCTGATGGCTATGCACCCCACCGTCGGAGAGCAACCCCAGCAGGTGCAGGGCACCGCCTCCGTCCCGAGCCGCGGCGCAGGCGGCCAGCAGCGCCTCGCAGCGGGCGAACGATCCGTCGGCGATGGCCTGGTTGATGCGGGTGAAATCCTGATAGACGATGCGCCCCGAGCCCAGATTGAGGTGCCCCACCTCGGAGTTGCCCATCTGCCCCTCGGGCAGCCCCACGGCCATGCCCGAAGCCCCCAGGGTGGTGGTGGGACACCTCGCGCCCAGGGCCGTGAGGTGGGGCGTGTGGGCCTGGCGCACGGCGTTGTAGGCAAGTGCTTCCCGCTGTCCCCAGCCGTCGAGGATGATCAGCGCGGCGCGGCGCGGCGCCATGCCTCAGCGTTCCAGAGGCGCCACGGCCCCGACATCCAGGCCCAGGCTATCCACCGCCTCGCAGCGAGCACAGGTGGCTGCCCACTCGGGCACCCCGCGGTGGCACTGGTCACACACGAACGCCACCGGCAGTTCGGCGCGTTCCCCGTACAACGCCGCGTGAAACGCCTTGGCGGCCCCGTCAAAAGAACCTATACGGCGTTGCGCCTCCCCAGCCAACAGCCGCCCGGCGCGGGTTCCCCCCACACCCTGGCGGTCGTCTTCCAGTAGTTTCAGGGCCTCCTCGTTGCGCCCCAGCTGCACCAGCAGGCGCGCGCGCAGCAGCAGCGGGATGCCGCCCTTCTTGCCCAGCTTGCGGTACAGCTTGAGCATCTCCTCCACCTGGCCGTCATGTTCCCGCAGCGCTTCGGCCTTGAGCAGTAGACCGGCCTGGCCGCTGACCTGGTACCCGCGGGCCCAGGCCCGCAGCGCCGCCTCGCCATCCCCCAGTGCCAGCAGGGCGTCGCCCAGGGCTGCGTGAGCCGGGGCAAACACCTCGTCCTCCCGCACCACCTGCTCCAGCAACCCCTTGGCCCGGGCCGGAGGCAGGGTCGCCGCCTGCCGGTAACGGAACAGGGAGAGCTTGCGGCGTGCGGCCACCCGCTCGCCGCGCTCGGTGACCTTGGCCAGGATGCGCCCCTGCACCCGCACCGCCTCGGCCCAGTTGCCCACCCCGGTGTACAGGTCGCGCAGGGTGCGCAGGGCGGGCAGATGCCCGGGGTCCACCTCCAGCCAACGGTTCAGGGTGGCTACCTGCCCCTCGAAGTTGTTGCGGCGGCGGTTGACATCGAGCAGCAGGGAGAGCACCTCGGAGTTGTGCGGCGCGCCCTTGAGCAGCCCCTTCAGCCGGCGCTCGGCCGCATCCACCCTGCCGTCGGCGAGTTCCATGCGCGCCGTCTCCAGAGCCACATAGGTCTCCCCCGGCGACTTGCGCTGGGCGCGCTGCAGCAGCCGCCGCGCGGCGCCGATCCTGCCCAGGGCCGCCCGGCTGCGCCCCTCCACCACCATCTGTCGGGCCTCATCCTTGCGCTGGCTGCGGCGCGCGAAGCGCCAGAAAGCGAAGGAGCGCAGCGCCCCCTGGAACGCGGTGGCGAACACCGCCACTCCAAACCCGGTGAGGAAGAACAGAAACAGGATCAACGCAAAACTGGTGCGGATGGGCGCTTTGCCAGGAATGATCTTGAACTCGGTGATTCCCGGATTCAGGGAGAACACGTAGCCGAACGCCAGCAGGGCCACGACCAGTACCGCCACCGCGCGTAATTT
Organism: Deferrisomatales bacterium; assembly: GCA_029211085.1. GTDB lineage: Bacteria > Desulfobacterota > Deferrisomatia > Deferrisomatales > JARGFW01 > JARGFW01. The sequence goes on from JARGFW010000001.1 coordinate 78,811, forward strand.
CCCAGACACGTCTCACCTCATCAGGAAGGGGGCGAACGGGTGCCCGCCGGTTATCTCGGGTTCTGTTGTTCCTCGATCGCCTTGCAGTCCACGCACAAGACGGTGTGGGGCAGGATCTGCAGCCGCGCCGCGCCGATCTCTTCACCACACGCCTCGCAGAAGCCGAAGGTATCGTGGTCAAGGCGCTCCAGGGCGTCGTCGATCTCCCGCAGTTGCCGCCGCTCCCGATCCCCCAGCCCCAGCAGCAGTTGCCGGGCCGCGGTGTTGGCGGCGGCATCGCCCACGTCCTGGGCTCCGTCCTGTCCCAGGGCGAAACCGTCATGGGTGCGGGTGCTGGCGTCGCCGGCGAGTTCCCTGCGCTGCGCCAACAACCGGCGGAAAAACTCCTCCTTCTGCTCCCTATCCATCGGACCCTCCGACTGCAGTCGTTGCCCCGGTCACCCTCCCAGCAGGGGTGTACACGGTAAAGCCCCCACGCGCAGCATACCACGGCATCGTCCAGGTACTGGACCGTGGGGGAGCCTGGGGACGCCTGTAGGGGGCACGTCGCTCTGGGTGATCTTGACGGGAACCGCCGACGCAACGCGCCCCGGCGCCAACCGTACCGCAAGTACCGCCCTCTTCCCGCGGCCTTTCCGGTCGGGGCACACAGCCCGTTCGGCGGTTTGCCTCAGTCACGGCCCCGGGGACCGAGCACCCGCACATCACCTCGGCGCATGGTGATCTTTCTGCCGTCCAGGTACTCCAACAGGGGGATGGTGTACTTGCGGGTGGTCCCGGTGATCTCCTTGATCTCCGGAACGCCGATCTCCGTCTGTCGCTCCAGCACCGCCACCACCTCCCGGCCCAGGCGCTCGAGAGCAGCGGTGGCGAAGAAGAACCCCTCCTTGGTGCGGGTGAGCACCCCGAGGCTCGCCAACAGGTCCAACACCGGCTGCAGGCTCGCGGCGCCCTCCCCCAGGTCGGCGGCAACCTCCTCCCGGGTGGGCGCGGCGTAGCCCCGTGCTTCCACGCAGGCGAGCACGCGTTCGCGCAGCTCTTCGTCGTCGGCGCTCAGGGTCACGGTGAAGTCGGTGCGCCGCACCAGGTCCTGGTCGAACACCACCCGCTGCTCGGCTGCCAACCGCTGCAACACGAACTCCACCAGCCGCGCCTCGATGTAGCGGGGGAACTTGGTACGCAGTTCCTCCAGGCCGAGCCCCTTGCGCAGGGGGTGTTCCCGATGGAACGTGGCCAGGGTTTCCAGGGCCCGCTCCTCCAGTCGAGATACCACCCCCGGGGCGTGATGCAGCTGGCTCTTGCGTTCGGTGACCAGGGCTGCACCGTTGCGCACCGCCAGCTGCAGCTGCCGGCGGGCCTCCTCCAGGGGCACCCCCAGAGTGACCTGGGTTTCCAGGGGGTCGAGCCCGGCGAAACCCCGCAACTGCAGGAACGTCGCCAGCTGCTCCCCCGGCTCGCCGCCATCCAAGATCTGTAGAGCACGCAGCACCTCGGGGTCGCGCCCCTTGTGCCGCCGGGGGCGTTGGTCCAGCACCCGCCCCCCCCCCACGGTGACCACCGGCGACAGGGAGCGCACCACGAAGGGGTCCCCCGGGCAGGCGATGAACTGCTCGCTGGAGCGCAACTGCACATACGCCCCGTCCCCGGGCAACAGTTCGTCGCGATCGAGCAACGCCACCGTCACCGGCACCTCCTGGGTGGCCAGGTGCAGGCGTAGGTGGGTGCGATCGGCCAGGGGCTTGGTGGCCGAGGCCAGCAGCCGCAACCGGGCATCCACCATGTAGCTGGGGCGCAGTTCCCCCGGGTGGCTCACAGTGTCTCCCCGATGCAGGTCGTCCAGTTCCAGGCCGCTGAGGTTCAGAGCCACCCGCTGCCCGGCCGAAGCCCGCTCCACCAGGCGGCCGTGTACCTGGATGCCCCGCACCTTGCCGCGCCGGCCGCCCACCTGAACCTGCACCTCATCGTCTTTGCGCACCCCGCCCGCCACCACGGTGCCGGTGACCACGGTGCCGAAACCCTTCATGGTAAATACCCGATCCACGGGCAGACGGAACGCCCCCTTGGCACTGCGCTGCTCCAGGGACGCCACCACGCGGTCCAGCGCGACGACCAGTGCGTCCATGCCGGCCCCGGTGACCGACGACACGGGCAGGATCGGTGCTCCCTCCAAGAACGTCCCCGCCACCGTCTCGCGTACGTCTTCCCGGGCGAGAGCCACCATCTCTTCGTCCACCATGTCGGTCTTGGTCAGGGCCACCAGACCGGTGGGAACCTGCAGCAGCGAGCAGATCTCCAGATGTTCGCGGGTCTGGGGCATCACCCCCTCGTCGGCAGCCACCACCAACATCACGAAATCGATGCCGCTCACCCCGGCCACCATGTTCTTCACGAACCGCTCGTGACCCGGCACGTCCACGATCGCCAGTTCCTCGCCGCTGGGCAGTGACAGATGGGCGAAGCCGAGTTCGATGGTGATGCCGCGCTCCTTCTCCTCCTTGAGCCGGTCGGTGTCGATGCCGGTGAGGGCGCGCACCAGGGACGTCTTGCCGTGGTCGATGTGACCCGCCGTGCCCAGAACCACCCGTTTCTGCGAACTACCTGCCATCGGCCTGTACACCTCTCGGCGGATCGATAAATAGCGTTAAATGGCGGAAAACCGGGCCGATGCTAGCAAACGGTCCGGAACGGCGCAAGCATGCCGCCGCCCCCGGCGTAGGGCTCAGGGGGCTGCGCGCGCCTTGCCCGGCAGCCCCCGTGTGGCCAGCAGGCATCCCCCCACCACCAGCGCCCCCCCCAGCCACTGGCTGAGCCCCGGCTGCTCCCCCAGCGCCACCCAGGAGAGGATGCCGATATAGAGCGGCAGGGTGTTGTAGAACGCCATCGCCCCGCCGGGACCGAGGCGGCGCACTCCCTCGTTCCACGCCAGGAACGCCACGAACGACGGTCCGGCGCCGATGTAGAGCAGGGCCAGCACCAGGGTGGTGTCGAACGCTGGCACGGTGTGGCTCACCTCGACTCCCGCGGGCACCAGCAACAGCGGCACCGCCAGCGCGGTGGACACGCCGGTGACCCAGAACGTCCCGCGGCCGGCCATAGCCAGACGCCCCAACACCGAGTAGACCCCCCACAGGGTCACCGCCGCCAGCACCAGGAGATCGCCGGGGTTCGCGCCGGATCGCCACAGACTCGATACGGACCCGCCGGAGACGATCGTCAACACACCCAGCAAGCTGAGCAGCGCCCCGGCGACCTGGACCGGCCGCACCGGGTCGCCGAGCAGCCCCCGCGCCAGAAACACCGTGAGCAGCGGCCCCGCTCCGTTGATCAGACCGGCGTTGACCGCCGTGGTATGGTGCAACCCGGTGTACTGCAGTCCCTGAAACAGCACCACCCCGGCCAGCGCCATGCCCAACAGCAGCGCAACGTCTCGCCATGTGGGTGGAGCCCGCCACTCGCGGCGCCGCCACAGCACCACCGCGAACAGGCAGGAGGCCACCGCGGCGCGCACGAAGGTCAGGCTCCAGGGCCCGATCTTCTGGTGCAGCGCGCGGCCCAGCACTACGTTGCCGGCCCACAGTAGGGTAGCCAGGTTCACCAGAAGGTAGGCCTGTAGGCGCCGCCCCGCCCCGGGCCCCCCGGGAAGTAGTTTTCTCAAGGTTTTCCTCTATCTCGCCGAAGCGGAGAAACAGCATGCCCCAGTTCATCGTCGCCAGCGCCGATCTCGACCTCGCCCGCGGTCGCGCGACCCTTCACGGCCCCGAGGCGAAACACTGCACCGCGGTGGTACGCCTGCGTGCCGGCGATCCAATCCTTCTCACCGACGGGTCGGGCCGGCGCTGGCAGGGAACCTGTGCCGGCGCAGGAGGTTCCCGGGTCCAGGTGGAACAACTGCAACCCCTGGCCGCCAACGAACCGGGGTTGCACCTGGAGCTGCTCCAGGGGCTGCCCAAAGGAGACCGTTGGGACGACGTGCTGGAGAAGGGTACCGAGTTGGGCGTAACGGCGTTTCGCCCCCTCTACACCGCACGCAGCGTACCGCACATTCCGCTTCCGCGTCTGGACAAACGCATGCAGCGCTGGCATGAGAAACTGCGGGCGGCCCTGAAGCAGTGTGAACGCGGTCGCCTTCCCCTCCTGGAGGAACCCGCGCCCCTGGACCGCTGCCTGCGGCACCTGGGTCCTTGCGGCACAGGGGAACTGCGGCTGGTGCTGGCTGAACGCGCCTCTGGCGAACCCTGGCCGGACAGCGGCGCAACCCGCACGATCCGCCTGGCCGTCGGTCCCGAAGGCGGCTGGGCCCCGGAAGAACGTCAGCTGCTGCAGGATGCGAACTTCCGCCCGGTTTCCCTGGGGCCTCGCATCCTACGCACCGACACCGCAGCCCTGGCCGGCTGCGCCCTGGTCATGCAGCGCTGGGGAGACCTTGTCTCTGCAGACGCCCGATGGTAGCTTCGCTCCACGATACCCGTTTCACGGAGGGATATGCGCGATGAAGTGCCCCAAGTGCAACTACTCCAGCTTCGACTACCTTGAATCCTGCAAGCGCTGCGGGACGGACCTGCGCGACGCGCGCAGCCTGCTACAGATCATCTCGGTGTCCCCCGAGGATCAGGCTCCCGCCGCGCCGACGATGGAAATGCTCGATGAGGAGCCCCTGGACGAAGGCGCGCAGGCGGAGGAGAGTTCTTTCGGCGACATGCGGCCCCTGGACGAAGATGAAGAGATCCTGGATGGGCTGGACTTCGACGGGTCGTTCGACGACCTGGTGGAGCCGACCAGCTACGCCGACCAGGAGCCGCTGGTGGAACGGACGAGCTACGCAGACTCGGCTGCCGACGTTTCCCGAGATCCGGTCCCCCCCCTCGATGAGGAGAACGACGGGCTGCTAGACCTGGATTTTGGGGATCTGTTCGAAGAGAAGAAGTAGAAGGAGCCGCGCTCTCTACAACGCACCCGGCAGCAGTCTTGACAGGCTGTCGGACGGTGGAGTAGCCTTCCGCACCTTACCGGCGCCCAGGTAGCTCAGTCGGTAGAGCAGGGGACTGAAAATCCCCGTGTCGGCGGTTCGATTCCGTCCCTGGGCACCAGTTTTACAGGACTCTCGCCAACCCTTGGGACACGCTGGGGACGCGCTGGAGTGAAATCGAGGTACAAAGAGAGCCCGAGCGGTCACCCCGCCCGGGCTTTTCTGTGTCAGCGTTGTTCGGCGCCCGGCCGCGGTCAGAAGAACACCCCGTGCCAGTAACTTTCGTACCTATACACCAACTTGCCTCAAGGCCCTGGCCCTTACTCCACCGTTACGCTCTTGGCCAGGTTCCTCGGTTGGTCCACGTCGGTGCCCTTGAACACGGCGACGTGGTAGGCGAGCAGCTGCAGGGGGATGGAGGTGATGATGGGCATGAGTTCTTCGTCGAACGCGGGGACGTAGAGCACCTGTTCGGAGATGCCTGCGACCGCGTCGTCGCCGGCGGTGGCGACACAGAGGATGCGGCCGTCCCGGGCCCGGACTTCTTCGATGTTGGAGAGCATCTTGTCGTAGGTGGCGCCGCGGGTGGCGATGCTGATCACCGGCAGTTCGTTGTCCACCAGGGCTATGGGGCCGTGCTTCATCTCCCCGGCGGCGTAGCCTTCGGCGTGGATGTAGCTGATCTCCTTAAGTTTCAGGGCGCCCTCCAGGGCGATGGGATACTGCAGGCCGCGGCCCAGAAACAGGGCGCTCTTGGCGTCGACGATGGTCTTGGCTACCCGCTCCACCTCGGGGTCGAGCTCCAGGGCGTGTTCCACCGCCATGGGTAGGGTGCGCAGCCGTTCCACCCGGGCCTTGAGGTCGGCCGCCGGCAGGGCCTTGCGCACCGCTGCCAGGTGCAGGGCCAGCAGGTACAGGGTGACCAGCTGGGTGGTGAAGGCCTTGGTGGAGGCCACCCCGATCTCGGGGCCGGCGTGGGTGTAGAGCACCCCGTCGGAGGCCCGGGCGATGCTGGAGCCCACCACGTTGCAGATGGACAGGACCGGTGTGCCCTTTCCCCGGCCCTCCGCCAGGGCGGCCAGGGTGTCGGCGGTCTCCCCAGACTGGCTGACCAGCAGCAAGCCGATGTCGGGGCCCAGGATCGGGTCCTGGTAGCGGAACTCGCTGGCCAGGGACACCTCCACGGGCACCCGGGCCAGCTGCTCGATCCAGTACTTGCCCACCAGCCCGGCGTGCCAACTGGTGCCGCAGGCGACGATGTGCAGCCGGCGGATCTCCCGGACGGCCTTTTCCGCCGCCTCGCCGCCGTCCAGGTGCACCGTGCCGGGCTCGACGCCGAGTTTGCCCGCCAGGGTGTCGGCGATGGCCCGGGGCTGTTCGAAGATCTCCTTGAGCATGAAGTGCTTGTAGCCGCCCTTTTCCGCCATCGCCGGCGACCACTGGATGGTCTGTACCGGGCGCTCCACGGGGCCCTCGCGAAGGTTGACGATGCGCACGGTGCCGGCTTCGCAGACGGCCATGTCCTCGTCTTCCAGGAAGATGAAGCGCCGGGTGTAGGGCAACAGGGCGGGGACGTCGCTGGCCACGTAGGTGGCGTCGTCGCTCAATCCCACCACCAGGGGGCTGGCCTTGCGGGCGGCCACCAGCCGGCCGGGCTCGCTCGGGGTGATCGCGGCCAAGGCGTAGCTGCCGTCGAGCCGCGCCAGGGCCTGGCGCACGGCCTGTTCCAGCCCGGCTCCCTGTTTGAGATAGCCGCTGACCAGGTGGGGGATCACCTCGGTGTCGGTTTCGGAGGCGAAGCGCTGCCCGGCTGCGGTGAGTTCGGCGCGCAGGGCCAGGTAGTTCTCGATGATGCCGTTGTGCACCACCACCACGCCATCCACCGCGTGGGGGTGGGCGTTCTCCTCGCTGGGGCGGCCGTGGGTGGCCCAGCGGGTGTGGCCGATGCCCAGGGTGCCGGTCAGTTCCACTCCGGCCAGCTTGTCCCGCAGGCCGGAGAGCTTGCCCACGCTGCGCACGATGCGGATCGCGTCGCCTTCCACCACCGCCACCCCGGCGGAGTCGTAGCCCCGGTACTCCAGCCGCTGCAGGCCCTCCAGCAGGACGGGCGCGGCCCGTTCCGCCCCGACGTGTCCGACGATTCCGCACATGGCTTTGAACTCCCTAAGGACGGTTTTGGGTTTTGGTTGGTGGGTTTTGGGTGAACCCACAACTCACGACTTAAAGCTCACAACTTGCTTCCTCTACTTCTTCTTGCGCGGCCGGCGCGCGGCCCAGCCGTCCAGGTTGCGCTGCTTGGCCCGGGCGACACCCAAGGCCGCGTCCGGCACGTCCTGGGTGACGGTGGAGCCGGCGGCCACGGTGGCCTCGGCGCCAATCGTGACCGGCGCCACCAGGCTGGCGTTGGAGCCGATGAACGCGCCGTCGCCGATGACCGTGCGGTGCTTGTTGGCGCCGTCGTAGTTGCAGGTGATGGTACCGGCCCCGATGTTGGCGCCATCTCCCACCAGGGTGTCCCCCAGATAGGAGAGGTGGTTGGCCTTGCTGCCGACCCCCAGGGTGGTCTTCTTCATCTCCACGAAGTTGCCGACCCTGGAGCCCCGAAGCATCTCGGTGCCAGGGCGCAGGTGGGCGAACGGGCCCACCTGGGTGTCCGGCCCCACCTCGGCCTCGGCAAGCACGCAGTAAGGCTTGATGTGTGCGCCGGCGCCGATGACGCTGTCGGTCGCCACCACCCCCTGGTCCAGGCGCGCGCCGGCCGCCACCCGGGTGCTCCCCTCCAGCCGGCAGTTCGGCCCCACGCTGGCGTCGGGCTCCAGCGCCACCCCGGGTTCGATCCAGGTGGTGTCCGGGTCCTCCAGAGTCACTCCGGCCTCCATCCAGGCACGGTTGATGCGCCGCCGCAGCACCGCGGCGGCCGCGGCCAGGTGGGTGCGGGAGTTGATGCCCATCACCTCTTCCGGATCTTCCAGCACCAGGGAGGCTGCCCGACCCGCGGCGGCCGCCGCGGCCACCACGTCGGTCAGGTAGTACTCCCCCTGGCTGTTGGCGTTGCCCACCCGGGCCAGGGCCTCCCACAGCCAGGGCAGTTCCACGGCGTAGGTGCCGGTGTTGACCTCGTCGATCCGCAGTTCCTCCGGCGAGCAGTCGCGGTGCTCGACGATCCCCCGCAGGTTGCCGACGCCGTCGTGCACCAGGCGGCCGTAGCCGGAAGGGTCCGCCGGTCGCATGGACAGCACGGTGACCGCCGCGCCCGTGGCGGCGTGCTGTGCGGCCAGTCGGGTGAGGGTCTCCGAGCGCAACAGGGGGACGTCCCCACACAGGATCAGGGCGGTGCCGGCAAAACCCTGCAGGGCCTCCCGGGCGCACAGGGCGGCGTGGCCGGTGCCATGCTGCTCGGCCTGCAGGGCGAACGCCAGGTCGGCGCCGGGCAGGGCGTCGCGCACCTGTTCTGCCTGGTGGCCCACCACGCACACCACCCGGCCCACCCCGGCGTCGCGGCAGGCCTCCACCGGGAAACGGATCAGGGGGCGGCCCAGCAGGGGATGGAGCACCTTGGCGCGCTCGGAGTTCATGCGGGTGCCCTTGCCGGCGGCGAGGATGAGGGAGCAGACCTGTTTCATGGGGCGTTTCTCCAGCGCGTTCGGGTGGATCGTTCTGGACGCGGCGTCGCCATTATGTTTTTGGGGTCGGGGCCGTGCAACGCCGTGCCGGGTCAGGGCGCCGAGAGCAGTAGGTGCGGGCCGGCCGCGCGGATCTCCACCCGGTAGGCACCCAGGTAGTTCATGCCCAGCAGCCCGTCGGTGCCGGGCACGGCGTCGTGGACGATCACCTGCAGGGGGGCGGAGCGGCGCCCGCCCACCGCGATCACCACGCCCTCCGCCCAGCCGGCCTCCACCACGCCGTTGGCGGTGTGGACTTGAACCGGCGGGTCGGTGCGGATGGGGATGCCCAGACTTTGCACCACCCGTGGTGCCAGCACCGTGGAGGTGGCGCCGGTGTCCAGCACCAGCCGCACCGTGGCCTGGTCGTTCACCGTGGCTCCCACCACGAACCCCTGGGCCGCGCTTTCCAGGGGGATCAGGTGGGGCTGGGGCGCGGGGGGGAGCCGGTCGTCCAGGGCGCGAAGTTGGGCGTGGTACTGTGGGGGTACGGAGTGCAGGTTGTCGGCGAAGTGGGTTGAACCGCGCTCATCGACCCAGCGGTAGATCTCTGCCCGGGCGAAGCCCACCAGCGCGGCCAACAGACAAAGGCCAGCGCTCAGCGCCAGTGGCACATGGCGCAGATGGCGCCGGGGTCGGCGCGCAGCCGTCGCGCCGTTCCGGGAGGCGGCTGCGCGTGGGGATCGTGGCAGGTGATGCACGTGACTGCTCCTCCGGCCCCGAGGGGCAGGGACTCGTCCGGTTTGATCTTCCCGCTGGGCTCTCGGAGATGATCGGCACCGGAGGGGTGAGGCTTTACATCGTGGCAGCGCAGACACACCATTTTGGCTACCGTGAGAAGGCCCCGGTCCTTGCTCCCGGGCACCGGCCGGGACTCGTGGCACTGGGTACACAACTTCTCGTCTTCCACGTGGGGGTTGACCTTGCGGTACAACTCCCGGTCGTGGCAGCTCCAACACAGGTCCATCACCAGGTTGACCCGGTCGTAGAACCGTTCCGACATGTGCTGTTGATCCGTGGCACAGTTGTTGTCGTGGCAGGTGTAGCAGGTGATGCGGCCGTTCTTGTCGAAGGGAAGCTGCCGGCTGGAGTTCTTCAGATACTCCAGCATCACCGGGGGCATGGGCAGCCCCGTGGGGTGGTGCCCCTTGTCGGTGACGTGGCAGGAGACGCACATCACGTTGATGTCGCCGCGGTAGCGCAGGGCGTAGTCGGGGGGGGAAATGTCGCCACCGACACCGACACTATGGCACGCCTTGCAGGCGGAGTAGATGTCCAGGTGGGGGTTGGTCTCTCGGCCGCGCTCGTAGTGCTGGGCGAACTCGGGGCGCACGTAGTGGGTGGTGGTGGTGGTGCCGTGGGGGTCGTGGCAGGTGAAGCAGGTCCAGCTCCCGTCCGCGGCCAGGGGTAACCCCTCGGGGAACGACAGGGAGGGGTCGATGTTGCGCGGGTGGTCCTTGGCCACCACGTCGTGGCAGAAGTCGCACAGCTTCACGATGTCGGCGCGGGCCACCCCCTTGGTCCCCGCCCCGGGGATCGACGCGTGGCAGTAGGCGCAGCGGGCGGTGCCGCGTTTGGCCTGGTGAGGGTTGGTGCGGGTCATCTTGGCGCCATGGCACTGGGCGCAAAACGCCGATCGATCGGTCACCCCGTCGGGAGCATTGAGGAACTTGTGGACCGGGTCGCCGCCGTGCAGCTGGTGGCAGGTGCGGCACAACAGCCGGCCGTCGCCACCGAGCTGCATGTGGGCGGGGACGTGGATCCCCGGGATCATCCCCACCGGGTGGATGTTGGTGGCGGCGTCGTGGCAGTCCACACAGTCCAGGGGAGTGTTTGACTCCGGGGCTTCGGCGTGGCAGTCCTCACAGTCCAGTTCCCCGTGCCGGCCCGTCACCGGCGGCGGTTCGGCGGCGGCCGCGGCCACCCCGATCAGCAGGCCGGCGAGCCCTGCCAGCAGCCGGTTCATTGGGCCCCCCGCAGTTGCTGGGCCAGTTGCAGCACCTGGTGCTTCGAGCGCTCGTCCTCCACCTGGGGAAACAGCTGCAGGGCCTGCTCCAGCAACTCCAGGGCCCGCTCGCGCTGCTGCCGCTTGACCAGTAGCTGGGCCATGTTCAGCCGGATCACGTAGGTGATCGGGTGGGTCTGGTCCACCCCCAGGATCTCCTCGTACACCCGCAACGCCTCGTCCTCACGGCCCATCTCCTGGTAGAGTTTCGCCTCCAGCCGGCGACCGGGCAGGTAGCGGGGCGCCCACTCCTTGAGCTGCTGCACCTTTTCCATGGCCAGGTCCAGCTCCCCCACCCGGGAGATCGCCACCGCCTCGTTGTAGGCGGCGAGACGCGTGAACACGCTGCGCAGATTGAAGCGAGCCTCGGCGTAGTCCGGGTCCAGGACCAGGGCCTGGCGGAACGCCTCCACCGCCTGGTCGTACTGGTCCAGATAGTAGAGGGCGATGCCGATGGCGTTGAGCACGTCTCCCGGGTTGCTGAACGCCGGCTCCAGGCGCTGGAAGGTGTGCAGGGAGTCCAGGGCGTTCTCGTACTCGCCGCCCTTGAGCTGCAGCAGGCCGAGGAAGTAGTGGGCCTGGTACAGCGCCCGCTGGGATTCTGCCGGCGGGTTCGCCTGGAGCAGCAGCAGCAGCCGGGCGTAGGCGTCCACGGCGCCCTGGTAGTGGCGGGTCTCCTGGTCGAACAGCTCATGGTAGATGCGTCCCAGGGCAAAGGCCGGGAACGGATAGGTGGGATCTGCCTCTTCGGAGGCCTGGAACAGCGCGATCGCCGCCTCCAGCTGCCCGGCCCGGTAGGAGCGCAGCCCCTTCTTGTACAGGGCGGTGGCGTCGTCCCGGTCGGCGTGGGCCGGTGCGACTGCGACCAGACACAGCAGCAACCACAGGGCGAGGATGCGGGGTACCTTCATGGTGTCTCGCGATCCGGTTGACCACGCGGCAACCGCGGGAGGCGGCTTCCTCCCCGGGGCGGCCGGGGCCTGCAGACAATTCACGCGTAGGATAGACGGGGTATATCACGGACGCAATGCGGCCGGCATCCTCCAAAAGGGTGAATCGGTCCCGCAAGGACTTGCACGACCCCGGGCCCGGTGTCATTCTTGCCCCTCCGAACCCGTGACCCATCCCCCCTGAGTGGAGAGAGGAGCGCACCATGGAGAAGTACCAGTGCACCATCTGCGGCTACATCTACGACCCTGCAAAGGGAGATCCGGACAACGGCGCGGCCGCCGGCACGGCGTTCGCGGATCTCCCGGATGACTGGGTATGCCCCGACTGCGGAGCCGACAAGTCCATGTTCGAGGCGATGTAGCCCGTCCCCAGCCGGTGGGCGGCCGTGCTGCGCTACCCACCCTCTCGGTTTCTGCGCCCGGCCCCGGTGGCCGGGCGTTTTCGTAGTGAGGACGCCCGTGGACGCGAACTCCGAAACCCCGCTGCTCACCCTGCAGGCGCCGGCCAAGGTGAATCTGCGCTTGGAGGTGTTGAACCGTCGGGAAGACGGCTACCACGACCTGCACATGCTCATGGCCCCGGTGAGCCTGTGCGATACCCTTCGGTTGCGGCCCCTGCCGGAACCGGGGCGCATTCAGGTGACCCTGGCCGGCGCCGCCGCGGCGGTGGCGCCGGGGGCGGACAACCTGTGTCACGGCGCCGCCCGCTTCTACTTCGCCGAAACCGGTGTGCAGGGGGGGGTGGCCGTCGAGTTGACCAAGCGCGTTCCGGCCGGGGCGGGGTTGGGCGGCGGCTCCAGTGACGCAGCAGCGACGGTGCTGGGCCTGGAACGGCTCTACGGCCGGCAACTGAGCGCGGCGGCGCGGCGGCGGGCGGCGTTCGCGGTGGGAGCCGATGTGCCGTTCTTCTTCGCTCGGGCTCCGGCCTGGGTGGGGGGGATCGGTGAGGTGGTGGAACCCGTTCCGGAACTCGAGGCGGTGTGGATGGTGTTGGTGTTCCCGGGCGTTTTTCTGTCGACACCGAAGGTGTTTTCCCTCCTGAGAAGAAGGTTGACAACCCCCAGGCGGCCCCCTACCATTGCGCAGTTCAACTTCCGGGGCCTGGTGGCGGGGCTGTACAACGATCTGCAGGCCCCCGCGCTGGAGGTAGAGCCGGCGGTCGGGGTGGCCCTCGATGCTCTCTCCGCAGCCGGGGCCGCGGGCCAGTTGATGTCCGGTTCGGGCTCGACGGTGTTCGGACTGTTTGCCGACGTCGGGAAGGCCCGCGCCGCTGCGGACGAGGTTTCCCGGCACCCGCAGGCGGCCGCCTGGCAGATCGAGGTAGTGCACACCCTGGCCCCCGGAGCGTTCCCATTTCCGGCTGCGTGATCCTGGACTGGGGCGTCGGCAAGCGGTAAGCCACCGGATTTTGATTCCGGCAATCGGAGGTTCGAATCCTCCCGCCCCAGCCAATCGACTTCTTCCCCGGCGCCGCGTCGCGCACCGAGATTCCCATGCACAATGTTCGCATCTTCACGGGCAACGCCAACCGCCCGCTGGCCGAAGCCATCTGTCGCCACCTGGGGCTGCCCCTGGGCAGGGCGACGGTGAAATCGTTCAGCGACGGCGAGATCAGCGTCGAGATCGAAGAGAGCGTGCGCGGTTGGGACGTGTTCGTGGTGCAGCCCACCTGCATGCCGGTGAACCGGCACCTGATGGAACTGCTGATCATGATGGATGCCCTCAAGCGGGCCAGCGCAAACTCCATCTCGGCGGTGATTCCCTACTACGGCTACGGCCGTCAGGACCGCAAGGTGAACCCGCGGGTGCCGATCACCTCGAAGCTGGTGGCCGATCTGATCACCGTGGCTGGGGCCGACCGGGTGCTCACCGTTGACCTGCACGCGGGGCAGATCCAGGGGTTCTTCGACATCCCGGTGGACAACCTGTTTGCCACCCCGGTGTTGCTCGACGAGATGCGCCAGCGTTTCCGCGGCGACGATCTGGTGGTGGTGAGCCCCGACGCCGGCGGCGTGGAGCGGGCCCGGGCGTTCGCCAAGCGCCTGGATGCCAGCCTCGCCATCATCGACAAGCGCCGCGAGAAGGCCAACGTCAGCGAGGTGATGCATATCATCGGCGACGTCGAGGGCATGGACGCGATCTTGCTCGACGACATGGTGGACACCGCGGGCACCCTGACCAACGCCGCACGGGCACTGAAGGCCAAGGGCGCCCGGGCCGTGTACGCGGCATGCACCCACGCGGTGCTGTCGGGCCCCGCGGTGGCGCGCCTGCTGGACTCGCCGCTGGAGGAGTTGATCACCACCGACACCATCCCCCTCAGCGGAGAGGCGGCAGAGAGCGGCAAGATCCGTGCGCTCACCGTCGCCCCCCTGCTGGCCAAGGCCATTCGCCGCGTCACCGAGTGCGGCTCCGTAAGTTCTCTCTTCGTGTAGCCCGCCGCAGGCGGGCCTGGTTCGGAACCAAGGGAAAGGAAGAAGGATATGCAGACCGAGTTGGAGTTCCATGTCGAGACCAAGGCCAAACAGGGCAAAGGCGCTGCCCGAAAGGCCCGGGCCGCCGGGAAGACGCCCGGCGTGGTGTACGGCTACAAGATGGATCCGGTGATGATCACCTTCCAGGAGAAGGAACTGGTCAAAGCCCTCTCCACCCCCGCGGCACGCAACGTGTTCCTCAACCTGCGCGGCGAGGTGGGGGAACTGAGCGGCGCTCGGGTGATGGTGAAGGAGTTGCAGGTCGACCCGCTGCGTCGCGTGTTCCTGCATGCCGACTTCTACAGGCTCGACCCGACCCGCAAGATCCATGCGAACGTGCCGATCCGGCTGCACGGCACCGCCCAGGGTGTAAAGCTCGGCGGTATCATGCAGGTGGCTCGCCGCGACCTCGCAGTGGTGTGTCTGCCTGGCGACCTTCCTGAGGCCATCGAGGTGGACGTGACCGCGCTGATGCCTGGTGACTCCATCCACGTGGGCGACCTGGAAGCCCCAAAGGGGGTTACCATCCTGGCCCCTGCGCGCCTCGCGGTGTGCGTGGTCATTGCCCCGTCCGGCCTGCAGGAGGACGAGGCGGAAGAGGGCGAGGGAGAGGACGCGGACGCCAAGGAGCCTGCCGCCACGGAGTAGCCTCCGGTGCCAACGGCAGGGAGCGGGCAACGACCCGGTCACCTGGTGGTGGGCCTCGGCAATCCCGGCCCCCGTTACGGCTCCACCCGCCACAATGTCGGCTTTGCCGTCGCCCTGCGCCTGGCTGCCCAATGGCGTGCAGCGCCCTGGCAGGCCCGCTGCCACAGCCTGCTCGCCACCGCGGAGTTGCGGGGGCGGCGGGTGTGGCTGGCGTGCCCCCAAACCTTCATGAACCGCAGCGGGGCAGCCGTGGCGGCGTTGGTGGAGCATTCGGAGATTGAAATCGGCCGGGTCGTGGTGGTACACGACGACCTGGATCTGCCCCTCGGACGCCTACGCATCCGTGTCCGAGGTGGGCACGGCGGCCACAACGGGGTGCGGTCGATCCTGGACGTTTTTCCGTCTGGGGGGTTCGTTCGCCTGCGATTGGGGATCGGTCGCCCGGCGGCGGGCGAGAGCGTGGTGGACCACGTGCTCTCGCCGTTTCGCCCCGAGGAGGAAGCCGTGCTCTCCGGCTTCCTGGAGAGAGCGGCTGACGCCGTCGAGAGCATCATCGTCGAGGGGCCCGCGAGGGCCATGAATTTATTTCCCTCATAAACGTCGAACAAGGGAGGAAGGCATGGAGAACTTCGTCAGCTGGACCATTTACGCGCCCCTGGTGGGTGTAGCGGGGCTGCTCGTAGCCGGCCTCATCTACGCCCAGATCAAGAAGCAGAGCCCGGGCAATGAGAAGATGGTGGAACTGGGGGACGCCATCCACGAGGGGGCCATGGTGTTCCTGAAGAGCGAGTACAAACTGCTCGCGATCTTCATCGCCGTGGTCTTCCTGCTGCTGTTCTGGCAGATTCACCCGAACACCGCGTGGTCGTTCCTGGGTGGCGCCGCCTGTTCCATGACCGCCGGGTTCTTCGGCATGAAGGCCGCCACCCGGGCCAACGTGCGCACCTCCGAGGCGGCCCGCGAGCACGGCATGGGCGTGGCCCTGTTCACCGCCTTCTCCGGCGGCGCCGTGATGGGTCTGTCGGTGGCCGCCCTGGGCCTGTTGGGCGTCGGCGGGGCGTACTACTTCTTCGGTACCCCGGAAACCGCCCAGTACATCAACGGTTTCGCCATGGGCGCCTCTTCCATTGCCCTGTTCGCCCGCGTGGGCGGCGGCATCTTCACCAAGGCTGCTGACGTCGGTGCGGACCTGGTGGGCAAGGTCGAGGCCGGCATTCCCGAGGACGATCCCCGCAATCCGGCTACCATCGCCGACAACGTTGGCGACAACGTGGGCGACACCGCCGGCATGGGCGCCGACATCTTCGAGTCCTACGTGGGATCGGTCATCGCCACCATCGCCATTGCCGCCACCAGCGCGGTGATTCCGGCTACCGAGAAGGCGGCCTATATGGCCTACCCCCTGCTGGTGATCATGCTCGGCCTGGTAGCCAGCGTCATCGGCGTGTTCTCCATGAAGACCCTGCAGAGCCAGGGACCGGCCAAGGCGCTGCGCAACGTGACCTTCGTCGGCGGCATCCTGCTGATCATCGCCGCCTACTGGCTGGCCGGCGCCCTGGGCCTGCCCGTGGGCGTGTTCTACTCCGTGGTGTTCGGCCTGGTGGCCGGTACCTGCATCGGCCTGGTCACCGAGTACTACACCGCCTCCACGCCCATCCAGCGCATCGCTGCGGCGTCCGAGACGGGTGCGGCCACGAACATCATCACCGGCCTCGCCGTGGGCATGGAGAGCTGCGCCGTCCCGGTGCTACTGATCGCCGCCGCGATCTTCGGCGCCTACCACCTGGCCGGCCTGTACGGCATCGGCATCGCCGCCGTGGGCATGCTGTCCACCGTGGGCGTGACCATGAGCGTCGACGCCTACGGCCCGATCGCCGACAACGCCGGCGGCATCTCCGAGATGGCGGGCCTGGGGCCGGAAGTTCGCGCCATCACCGACGAGCTCGATTCCCAGGGCAACACCACCGCCGCCATCGGCAAGGGCTTCGCGATCGGTTCCGCGGCGCTCACCGCCCTGGCCCTGTTCGCGGCGTACGCCGCTGCGGCCGGCCTGCAGGTGATCGACCTCACCAACCCCAACGTGGTGATCGGCCTGCTCATCGGCGGCATCGTACCGTTCCTGGTGGGCGCCATGACCATGACCGCGGTGGGTGACGCGGCGTTCGCGATGGTGACCGAGGTGCGTCGCCAGTTCCGCGAGATCCCCGGCATCATGGACGGTACCGGCAAGCCCGACACCGCTGCCTGCGTGGAGATCTCCACCAACGCGGCGCTGAAGAAGATGGTGGTGCCCGGTTGCACCGCGGTGGTGGCCCCGGTGGTGGTGGGCTTCGTGCTCGGCGCCGAGGCGTTGGGTGGTCTGCTGGCCGGCGCCACGGTCACCGGCGTGCTGATGGCCCTGTTCATGGCCAACGCCGGCGGCGCCTGGGACAACGCCAAGAAGTACATCGAGAAGGGCGCCATGGGCGGCAAGGGCTCTAGCGCCCACAAGGCCGCCGTGGTGGGTGACACCGTAGGCGACCCCTTCAAAGACACCTCCGGCCCGGCGATGAACATCCTGATCAAGCTGATGAGCGTGGTGAGCCTGGTCATCGCCCCCCTGCTGCCGCACATGTAAGATCGCGACGGCACAGAGCAGTAGCGTAAAGGCCGACCCTCCGGGGTCGGCCTTTTTGTCGTTAACGCCCACGAGAGGGGGCAGGGAAGACGCTGTTGCGCTGGACGGCTGGTCCATGTCGGCAGCCACGACCCGAAACCCGCGAGGCGCCAGCGCTATCAGAACCCATCCCCCAAGCTGGCGTGTACCAGCCCCTGCAGGCGGCCGGCGGCCTCCAGGGCGTGGCGTAGCAGGTAGCGCTTCTGGATGGGCAGGGCCTGGGGATCGATGTAGTGGTCCACGGCCTCCCCGGGGCGCAAGAGCCGGGCCACGGCCGAGACCAGATAGAACACGTTGGTCGGAGGCCCCTCTCCCTGGCGGAACGGGTACGCGACGAGTTCTGCGCGGCGGCGAGTGAGACTGCGTTCCAGATCCTCCAGGGACTCGGGAGACAGTTCTGAGAATACGGGACCTCCCCCCGGCAAGAGTTCCACGTCGGGCGTTGTGGCATCTTCCGGTCGGCCCGGCCCCGGCCCCAACGGCACGGCGCCGGGGGTGGACGATGCCGGCGCGGTCTTTGGGCGCGTGGAAACCCGGGCTTTTCCCGGGATTCGATTTGAGATATGGTTTGTTTTTGGAGCTCGGGTGGCGTCCCGGACGGGGTTCGGTATTGGGGAGAAGGGCGATGACCAAGCGCAAGATCCTGGTGGTGGATGACGAACCGAACATTCTGCTCTCATTGGAGTACATCCTGGAGCAGGAGGGCTACGAGGTGCGGGTGGCACGGGACGGGGAGGAGGCCCTGACGGTGGCCGCGGAGGTGAGCCCCGACCTGATCCTGCTGGATGTGGCGATGCCTCGCAAGGACGGCTATGAGGTGTGTCGGGCGCTGCGCGAGCATGCCCGGTTCCAGACCGTGAAGATCGTCATGCTCACCGCCAAGGGACAGCCCCTGGAGCGCAAGAAGGGGCTGGAGGTGGGAGCCGACGTCTACGTCACCAAGCCGTTCAGCGCCGAAGACCTGCTGGACAAGATCCGGAGCGTCCTCGGCCCATGACCACGCCCTCCCCTGAGCCCGTCAACCCTCGCCGGTCCGGATTCCGGCGTCGGACCGTGCGGTCCTTTGCCGGGCTGGCGGTACTGCCCCTGGTGCTCGGGCTGGGAGTGCTGTTCCTGGTGGCCCGCCACGACGTGGGCCGCATTCAGGGCGACGCCCTGGTTCAGGACGCCAAACACCTCGCCGAGCACGTCCAGATCCAGATCGACCGCAACAGCCAGTTCGTACGTGCCCTGGCGGGTGCCCCTGAGGTGCGCCAGTACCTGGCGGGTCGGGGACCGTACCCCGCCGAGGTGGTGGGCACCGCGCGCCAGTTCCTGGACGGCCTGCGGCAGGTGGAACTGCTGCCCCTGGGGGAGAACCTGGATCCGGCTCCCGGACCGGCGTTTGCCCACGTCGCCTGGGGGGACGGAAACACCCTGGAGTTCACCGTGGAGGTGGTGGACGCCGGGGGCAAGGTGGCGGGCATCTGTTCGGCCCAGTTCGAGATCGGCAACCTGACCCGGATGTTCGAGTGGGTCGAACGCTCCCGGCAGGGACACGCGGTGCTGTTTACCGCCGACGGCAGGGTGCTGGCCGGGGGCGAGGGTGCGGCGGCGCCGCCGGTTGGGTCCGTCCGCGAAGGCTGGACCTCCTTCAAGGCCGGGGGTGCCCAACGCTTCGCGGGACTCGCGCCGGTCAGCCCGGGCGGCTCGGGCATCACCGCCGACTGGTTCCTGGCGGTGGTGCTCCCTGCCAGTGAGGTGTACGGCGCGTTCCACTTCGTCGCCGCCCAGGTGGCGTTGCTGCTGGTGGCCTTCGCTGCCATGGTCACGGCCCTGGCGTACAAGACCGCCGATCGCTTCCTGGCCCCCATCCTGCAGTTGCGCCACGGCGCCGAGATCATCTCCCGGATCAACCTCGGACACCGCATCCAGGTCGACACCGGCGACGAGTTGGAGGACCTGGCCGACGCCTTCAACCACATGGCCGACAACCTCGCCGGGGCCTACGACGCCCTGGAGGCACGCGTGCGCGACACCACCCGCGACCTCCAGGAAGAACGCAACCGCCTGGCGACGGTGTTGCGCACCATGGTGGACGCGGTGGTGATGACCAACGCGGGGGGCGAAGTGCTGCTGATGAACCCCCGGGCCCGACTGATCCTGCAGGCCGGGGCCAGCTCCGGTATCGGTGCGTCCCTGGCACGGCTGCTGCCCCCGGAGCGTCTTGCCTACCACCAGCGCCAGCTCCGGCAGCGCTGGGACGTGGGCCGTGATGCGGCGGAGGACGTGGCATTTCCCCTGCCTGACGGCATCCTGCTGCGGGGAACCATGACCGCCGTGGCCGGGCCCGACGGTGAACTGGCCGGGTTTCTGCTGGTTTTCCGGGCCCACCACCGCAACCTGGAGGAAAGCGCCCTGCGCCGTCCGGAGGATGTGGCGCGGAAGCTTCCGGAAATGCTGCGGGGGCCGATGACCACTGCAGCGTCCCTGGTGGAGACCCTGGATCGGCACCCGGAGATGCCCCCGGTCAAACGGGTCGCGTTCGTCTCGGCCCTGCAGGAGGAAGTGGCCCAGCTCAGCGCCCAGCTTTCCCTGGCGGAGGAGGCGGCAGGCCACGCCAGGGCGGGGCGCTGGAGGGGGTTGGCGTCCGATCCCCGGGTACTGTTGGAGGAGGCGGTCGCTGCCGTGCCAGGGGTGTTCGCCCAGGTGGACCTCCCCGACGAGCCGTTGCCGTGGGTGCGGGTGGAGCCGTTCTCCTGGGTCACCTCCTTGGCGGCGGTGTTGCGCTGGCTCGCGGGGGAGTCCACGGGCTGGACCCCGGTCGTCGCAACGGTGCGGGTCGAAGACGATGCCGTGGTCACCTGCTTCGAAGCCGAGGGAGCGTTTGCCGGGGGGGACGAGAAGCTCGACGCCTTGCCTGCCGCCGCCGCGGGGGAGGAACCGGTTTCCCTGGGGGAAGCGGTGCGCTTCAACCGTGGCGAGATCTGGACCCGGCGCCGGGAGGGGCGTTTCGAGGTCCGGCTGGGTCTGATGCAGTGCACCGAGGTGGCAAATTCTGTGGGGAAGGAGGGCATCGCCGATCGGCAGCCCGAGTTCTACGACTTCGACCTGTTCCTGCCGCGCCCCACCCGGGAGTCCGGGGAGATCCTCGACGCGCCCCTGGAGAGTCTGGACTACGTGGTGTTCGACACCGAGACCACCGGCCTGCACCCGTCCCGGGGCGACGCTCTGGTCAGTTTGTCGGCGGTGCGTGCGCGGCACGGCAAGCTGTTGACCACCGATACCTTCCACACCTTGATCAACCCGGGAATGCACATCCCGCGGGAGTCGATCCAGTTTCACGGGATCACCGACGCCATGGTCGCGGATGCACCCGACGCCGGGCAGGCCCTGCAACAGTTCACCGAGTACGTGGGCGACGCGGTGTTGGTGGCCCACAACGCCGCGTTCGACAAGAAGTTCCTGGAGATCGTCGCCAACAAGTTTCACCTGCCGCAGCTCGAAAATCCCATCCTGGACACCCTGTTTCTGTCCTACGGGATCCACAAGGAGTTCGAGGGGCACAACCTCGATGCCCTCGCCGAGCGCATGGGCATCGAGGTGCAGGGGCGCCACACCTCCATGGGGGATGCCATGGCAACCGCAAAGATCTTTCTGCGACTGCTGTCCCTGCTGGGGTCCCGGGACATCCACACCCTGGGCGATGCCAAGGGGTTCTGTGATCGCATGCTGCTGCTGCGTTGGCAGGCGAACCGCTTCTGAGGTGCAATGCCGACGGTGCCCCGGGGCATGCAACGGGGGCGGTCGGGGGCCCCAGGGCATGGCGGCCGTTCTCGTGCATCCTGTGCGCTGCACGGCACTCGCCCCTCCGTGGGTAGCGGGACGCGGCTAGGCTCCAGAGGCAGCAACCGCCAGGGCGTGAAGGTCCCGCGGTGCCGTCCGTGAACACCGGGATCGCCCGAGGATCGTCCCGGGTCGCGGCTGGGTGCCCGACCGCCTGGAGGGCCTGCCAGTTTCGTTGTGTCCGAACGCTGCCGTCGGGACACCCCGGAGAAGGACCCTCAGGGGCTTTCACCCCGGTGTGAAGGAGGGTCGCCCTTGCCCACCATGACCGTTGTCACTCGCCGGTTGGCCGCCCTGTTCCTGGCCGGCCTGGTGCTGCTGCTGTCCCCCGCCGTTGGCGCGCTCAACGGCGTCGCCCCGATCCTCGGCGTTCCCGCGTCCCTGTTGTTCCTGCTGGTGGTGTGGGTGGCGCTGGTGGGGCTGGCGTTCCTGGTGGTGGGGCGCGCGGAACGATGAGCCGCACCTTGTGGGTCGCCGCCCTGGCCCTGGCCTACCTGGTGTGCCTGTTCGGCATCGCCCACGGGACCGACCGCCGCCGTAGGCGGGGCCACAGCCCGGTGGACAACGCCTGGGTGTACAGCCTGTCCCTGGCGGTGTACTGCACCTCCTGGACGTTCTACGGCAGCGTCGGCCGGGCCTCGTCCCAGGGGATAGGCTTTCTGCCCATCTACCTCGGCCCCACCCTGGTGTTCCTGTTGGCCCCCACCGTTCTGCGACGCCTGGTGCGGTTCTGCCGCAGCGAAGGGGTCACCAGCGTGCCCGACCTGCTGGAGGCGCTGTACGGTCGCGGCCGTGCTCTGGGAACCCTGGCCACCTTCATGATGCTGGTGGGGGTGACCCCCTACATCGGCCTGCAGCTCAAGGCCATCGGCTACACCTTCGACCTGCTCACGGCCCGAGACCCGGCGGTGGGCGTGCTGGGGGACCCGGCGTTCTGGGCTGCCCTGGGCCTGTCCCTGTTCGCTGTGCTGTTCGGGGCCCGCAACCTGGTGACCACCGAGCGTCACGAGGGCATGGTGGCGGCGGTGGCGTTCGAGAGTGCGGTGAAGCTGGGCGCGTTCCTGCTGCTCGGGGTGTACATCACCTGGCAGATTGGCGGAGGCCTGGGGGAGGTGTTCGCCAGCGCCCTGGCCCGGGCCGATCTGGCCACCCTGTTCCGGGTCGGCGACGGCGGCCCGACCTCCTACGCCCAGTGGGTCAGCCTCAGCGTGTTGTCCGCCGCCGCGGTGGTACTGCTGCCGCGCCAGTTCCATATGCTGGCCGTGGAGAACGTGCGGGAAGAACACCTGCTGCATGCCGCCTGGGGGTTCCCGGCGTATCTGCTGCTGATCAACCTGCTGGTGCTGCCGGTGGCCCTGGTCGGGGTCCTCACCGGAGCCACCGGGGCCCCGGACTTCTTCCTGATCTCCATGCCTCTGTCCCGGGGTCACTCTGCCCTGGCGTTCTTGGCGTTCCTGGGAGGGTTCTCAGCCGCCACCAGCATGGTCATCGTCTCCTCAGTGGCCCTGGCCACCATGATCTTGCACCACCCCGGTGCGTCGCTGCTGGGTGCGGCCTCCCCTACCCTGCAGCGCAGCAGGATGGACCTGTCCCGGCCCCTGCTGGTGAGCAAGCGCGTCATGATCCTGGCGGTGATCCTGCTCGGCTACGGGTTCAAGCGCTGGATCGGCGACAGCCACACCCTGGTGAACATCGGCCTGCTGTCGTTCTCCGCGGTGGTGCAGTTTGCTCCACCGGTGTTCCTGGGCCTGTACTGGCGCGGAGCGCGGCGCTCCGGGGCCCTGGCCGGACTGCTGCTGGGCTTCCTGGTGTGGGGGTACACCCTGCTGCTGCCCAGCTTCGCGGAGTCGGGCTGGATCGGTACCCGGTTTCTCACCGAAGGCCCCCTGGGCTGGGGGTTGCTGCGGCCCCAGGCTCTGCTGGGCCTGGACGGCCTGGACCCCTGGACCCATGCCCTGGTGTGGAGCCTGGTGTGCAACGGGGGAGCGTTCCTGGGCGTGAGCTTCCTCAGCCGCTACCGGGCGGACGACGGGCAACCGGCGGTGGGGGGCTGGGCTTCCCGGGAGGATCTGGAGACCCTGCTGGCGCGTTTCGTGGGGGCCGGCACCGCCCGGGAGGTGCTGGGGGAGTTGCCCCTGCGCGCCTCGCCCCAGGCGCTGCTGGAGGCCACCGAGCGCTGTCTGGCCGGTGCCCTGGGTACCCCCTCGGCGCGGGCCATCACCCGTGGCTTCCTGGCCTTGCCGAGGGAGCGGGCGGTGGAGATCCTGGACATCTTCGGGGGGGTCTCCAGCGAGCAGTCCGAGAGCCGCGAAGCCCTGCAACGCCGCCTGCGCGAGCTGCTGGTGCTCCACGAGGCCGCTGCGGTGATGTCCAAGAGCCTGCACATCGACACCGTGCTCTCCGAGGTGCTGGGGCTCATCCACCGGGAGTTCGGCTTCGAGTACCTGGCGGTGCGACTGCTGGACGAAGATGGCATGTTGCGTATCCGCAGCTTCGTCGGCCTCGACCCGGGCTACGTGAGTCTGTCGGCCGTGCCCCCGACCGAGGAGACCTACTTCGGCACCTGCTTCCTGCGCGGCGAGCCGGTGGTGGTCGAGGACGCCCGGGACATCGACAAACCGGTGTTCTTCGGGAAACTCACCGAGACCGTGCCGGTGACGTCCCTGGTGCACGCGCCGATGATCTACGAGGACCGGGCGATGGGCGTGCTCACCGCCTACGGCACCCGCGGCCCGATGCACTTCACCGACGAGTTCGTGAGCCTCTACGCGGCGCTGGCCCGACAGTTGGCGCTGGCCGTGGTGAACGCGAGGCTCTACACCGAGGTGCAGGACTACAGCCACGCCATGGAAGAGAAGGTACGCAAGCGCACGGTGCAGTTGGAGGAGGCCAACCAGCGGCTGAAGGAACTCGACCGCCTCAAGAGCGAGTTCCTCTCCACGGTCAGCCACGAACTGCGCACGCCCCTCACCTCGATCCGCTCGTTCTCCGAGATCCTGCTGCGCTACGGGGTGGACGACGCCGAGAAGCGGAGCCGCTTCGTATCCATCATTCGCGACGAGTCCGAACGCCTGACGCGCATGATCAACGATCTGCTCGACCTGTCCAAGATCGAGGCGGGGCGCCATGAAATCCAGCCTGTTGTGGTCCCCGCCCGGGAGGCACTGGAGGCCGCCGTGGAGGCCGCCCGGCCCCTGTTCACACAACGGGGCGTCGAGGTGGACGTGGTGGCCGAGGCGGAACTGCCGGCGGTACTCGCCGACCGCGACGCCCTGCGCCAGGTGCTGGCCAACCTGCTTTCCAACGCCGCCAAGTTCTCTCCCGAACAGGGACGGGTGACGGTGGCGGCGCGGCGCCGGGGCTTCAAGGCGGTG
This sequence comes from Deferrisomatales bacterium, assembly GCA_029211085.1. Taxonomy (GTDB): domain Bacteria; phylum Desulfobacterota; class Deferrisomatia; order Deferrisomatales; family JARGFW01; genus JARGFW01. The sequence continues at coordinate 103,371 of JARGFW010000001.1, forward strand.
GTCAGTGTTGCCGACCAGGGGCCAGGAATCCCCCGGGATCGGCTGATCGACGTGTTCGAACGCTACACCCAGGTCCGCGACCCACTGAAGGCCCACCCCCTGGGCACCGGCCTGGGGCTGTCGATCTCCCGGGACATCGTCGAGAAGATGGGCGGGGTGATCTGGGTGGAGAGCGAGCCCGGCAAGGGCACCAGTTTCTCCTTTACCCTGCCCCTGGCGGGACCTGGCCAGGGGGCTGTCCTCCCCGACCCGGCTGCTTGACACCTCCCACCGCCTGTGTGAGCATCCACCCTTTGTTTTTTGCCGCGAACGGGAAACCGGCCGCCGTGACGGGGAGAACTGGATGGACGTGGGCACGGAAGCGGTCGTGTTGCTGGGCCACGGCAGCCGCTTGCCGAGCGGCAACCAGGGCTTGTATCGGGTCGCCACCCGGGTCACGGAGGCGTTGGCCGGTGCGCGGGTCGAGGTGGCGTTCCTGCAGCTCGCCGAGCCGGGGCTGGAGGAGGCGGTCGAGCGCTGTTTCGCAGCAGGAGCCCGCCGTGTGGCGGTGGTGCCGTTCTTCCTGTTCCCGGGAGCCCACGTCCGGGAGGACATTCCCCGGGCCCTGGCCGCCCTGGAAGCCCGTCACCCGGGCCTCGAGTTGCGGCTGGCCGGCGTTCTGGGGGATCACCCGAAACTCGCCGAAGTGGCCGCCGAGCGCGCCCGGGAAGTGATGCGATGACCGGACCATGGGGTTACGACCTGCGACCGCAGGAGATCGAGAACCAGAGTTTCGAGATCATCGACGGACTGGCCGATCTGGCGCGCTTCTCCCCCGCGGAGACCGCCCTGGTGAAGCGGGTGATCCATGCGACCGGCGACCCGTCGTTCGTGGATCTGGTGGCCTGGTCGCCGGATGGGATCGACGCTGCGGCCGAAGCTTTGCGTCGCGGCGCGCCGATCGTCACCGATGTGAACATGGTGCGCGCCGGGATCAGCCAAGCGCGGGTGGCGCGCTTCGGCTGCACGGTGCACTGTGCCATCGCCGACCCGGAGATCGCCGAGGAGGCCCGCTCCCGGGGCCTGACCCGCTCCATCGTCGCGGTGGAGAAGGCGGTGCGGGAGCACCCGGGTGCGGTGTTCGCGTTCGGCAACGCCCCCACCGCTCTGTTTCGCCTGCTGGAGCTGGTGGACGCGGGGGAGGCCCGCCCGGCCGCGGTGGTCGGGGTGGTGGTGGGCTTCGTCGGCGCCGCCGAGTCGAAGGCGGCGCTGATGGCCCGCCAGGCCCCGCCGTGGGTCTCCTGCCGCGGCAACAAGGGCGGCAGCAACGTGGCCGCGTCCATCGTCAACGCCCTGCTCAAGGTCGCGGCGGGCGAGGTCTAGGGTCACCTTGGCCAAGGGGCGAGCGCTGCGCTCTGGCTACAGCACCGGGGCCTGCGCCGCGGCTGCGGCCCAGGGGGCGACCCGGTTGCTGGTATCTTCGACCGGCTCCGAAGCCTCCCTGGAGCTCCCCTGGCGGCGCCCGGGGGCTCGGTCGGTGGCGTTTGCCCTGGTCCACCCGGAGCAGGGCCCGGGTTGGGCCGCCTGCGGGGTGGTCAAGGACGCCGGGGACGATCCGGACGTTACCGACAAGTTGGAGATCCGCGCCCGAGTGGAGTGGCAGGACGCTTCCGACGCCGGGAAAGGCCCCGTCGAGATCGTCCTCGAAGGGGGCCCCGGGGTGGGCCGGGTGACCAAACCGGGGCTGGCCGTGGCGGTGGGCGAACCAGCGATCAACCCGGTACCTCGGGAGATGATCCACGCCGCGGTAACCGCGGTGCTCGCCTCCGCCGGCCATGCCTCCGGGGGCACCCTGCGGGTGGAGATCAGCGTGCCCGCAGGGGCGGAGACCGCCCGGAAGACCCTCAACGCGCGGCTCGGCATTCTCGGTGGGATCTCAATCCTCGGTACCACCGGGGTGGTGATCCCCATGTCGGCCGACGCCTGGCGCGCCACCATCGACGCCGGGTTGGACGTGGCCCGGGCCGCGGGCCTGTCCCGGGTGGTGCTGTCCCACGGCCGCTCCAGCGAGGCCGCTGCTGAGGCGCTGTTCTCGGAACTGCCCGAGGAGGCGTTCATCCTCATGGGTGACCACGTCGGCCATGCCCTCGACGCGGCCGCAGCGCGCGGCCTGGAGATTCTGCTGGCCGGACAGTTCGCCAAGTTCTGCAAGGTCAGCGCCGGCTTCTTCGAGACCCACGTCAAGGACTCCACCCTGCGCATGGGGGTGGTGGCCGAGCTGTTGCGCGGGGCCGGGTTCCCGCCCGACCAGGTGGCCGCGGCGCTCGCGGCCAACACCGCCCGCGAGGTGTTCCAGTGGCTCGCGGATCGCGGCGCGGGCGGCGACCGCGGAGTGTTCACCGGCCTTACCCGGGCGGTTGCCCGGGTAGCTGGCCAACGGGTGGCCGGCGCAGTGTCGGTGGAAACGCTGCTGTTCGACTACCAGAAACAGCTGCTGGCCCGCTGCGGCCCCGGAACGCGGCCGCCGCCCGCCCCGGGCATCGAACCATGAGCGAAGCGCGCATCCAGGTCATCGGCATCGAACCGGGCGCGACGGCCCTGGGCCCTGGGGCCTGCGCCGCCGCGGGTACCTGCGCCCTGCTTGCCGGGGCCGCCCGGCACCTGGAACTGCTGCCGCGGTTCGCAGGAGAGCGCTACGACCTGGCCGCGGGACTGCAGCCCCTGGTGGAGCGCCTGGCCGCCGACCCCGAGTTGCGGGCCGCGGTGCTCGCCTCGGGAGACCCCGGCTTCTTCGGTGTGGCCGCTTTGCTGCTGCGGCGCATCTCCCCGGACCAACTGCACATTCACCCGGCGGTGTCGTCCCTGCAGTTGGCGTTCGCCCGGGCCGGGGAGACCTGGTCCGACGCCCGCTTCGCCAGCCTCCACGGGCGTCCCCTGGTGAACCTGGCCGCGGTGCTCGGCGCCCAACGCATCGGCCTGTTCACCGACGGGGCCAACAACCCGTCGGCCATCGCCCGGTTTCTGCTCGACGCCGGGTGGGACGACGGGGAGATGGTGGTGGCCGAGGAGCTGGGACTGCCCGGCGAGCGCCTGACCCGGGGCACGCCCCGGGAGTTGCTGGAGTGGCGCGGATCGGACCTCAACGTGGTGTTGCTGCTGCGCCCCGGCCCGGACCCGCGCCCCCTGGGGCCGGGCCTGCCCGAGGCGGCGTTCAGCCACGCCCGCGGCCTGATCACCAAGGCCGAGGTGCGGGCCGTGGCCCTGGGTCTGCTACGCCTGCCGCGCCAGGGGGTGTTGTGGGACGTGGGCGCCGGCTCCGGCTCCCTGGCGGTGGAGGCGTGCCTGGCCGCGCCGGGGCTGCGGGCCTACGCGGTGGAGAAGACCGTCGCCGGCCTGGAGCACATCCGGGAAAACCGGCGCCGCTTCCGGGTGGCAGGCCTGGTGCCGGTGGCGGGGGTGGCGCCCGAGGCCCTGGGCTGCCTGCCGGACCCGGACTGCGTGTTCGTCGGCGGCTCGGGGGGCAATCTGGCGGAGATTCTGGATGCCTGCCGCGTCCGCCTGCGTCCGGGGGGCGGCCTGGTGGTGTCTGCGGTGCTCACCGAGACCCTGGCCGACACCCTGGCCTGGTGCCGGGAGCGCGTAGTCCCCGTGTCGTTCCGGGAGGTGAGCGCGTCCCGCTCCAAACCGGTGGCCGGGCGCCACCGACTGGAGCCACAAAACCCGGTGACCCTGGTGCAGATCGGGGAAACTGACCGAGGAGAACGCGGGTGAACACAGCCGAACTGTCTGGCACGGCTGCTGCCTGTTGTGGGTATCAGGTCTCTGCTCTCACCACTCAATGAGCCTTCTCCGGGGCCCTTCGCGCCACATTGTTCCCACTGCAGACCACCATCTATAGCAGAGACGGACAATTTCCAACCCTCCCGCTAAGGCTTTTCATCGTCTATACAAATTAGGTTTGACGTCACCTCCCATCGAGTTCTATTTTCAGGTCATAAATCAGGGAGGGAGACGGGGCGGGATGACATTCCGGGGTGGGCACCAGACCAGCAAAGCGGACGCGAGCCGTTCACACCAAAGGGGTGTGAACGGCTCTTTTGTTTTCGGCGGAGGGGCATCCGGAATCGGGGTGTGTGCCGGGGGAGGCCTTGTCGGGGCGACTGCGGTGCATGGAAGAGGAGGCAGAGATGAAGGGGATAGGTAGGTCTTCGGTGGTCGCCGGCTCAATTGTTTTCGTGCTGCGGTTGTGGGTCACTCCACCGGCTCACGCATCGCTTGTGGAGGTGCCGGTCTTCGGCCCAGAGCCATTCGTCCGGGACACCGGGGCGCCGCAGTCGGCGGTGCGGGACTTCACCGTTCCGATTGCAGCGCAGTCCTATGTGCTGCAAGTGCAAAACGGTTCGGTGGATCAGGCGGATCTGATTGCCAGTGCCGTAATCAAGGTGAACGGGACGACTATTTTCAAGCAGAACGATTTCAACCAACACACCTACTACCTGGAGAGCCCCGTCTCGCTGGGGATTCAGAACCAACTGGACATCCAGCTCAACAGCATCCCGAGTTCCTACGTCACAATCACGGTCGTCGGTTACTACCCGCTGGAAGACATGGACGACGACGGAGACGGTCTCACGGAAAACGAGGGAGACTGTGACGACGCCGATGCGGCGGTGCACCCAGGGGCGGCCGAAACTTGCGACGGCGTGGACAATGACTGCGACGGGGCCGTGGACGAAGACCTCGCATCCACGTTCCACCTTGACGCCGATGGCGACACCCACGGCGACCCAACGCAGGCCATCGATGCCTGCACGCAGCCGGCCGGGTACGTGGCGAGCGCCACCGACTGCAATGACGCGGATGCCGCCATCTACCCGGGAGCAGCCGAGGTGTGTGACGGCACCGACAACGATTGCGACGTCGACACCCTCGACGGCGTCGGCGAGACCCCGCCGTCCAACACCATACAAGCCGGTGTCTGTGCTGGCACGCTGCAGGCTTGTTCGGCCGGGTCGTGGGTGGACGACTATGCCGGGGTAACCGGCTACGAGATCGACGAAGCCACATGTGATGCCCTGGACAACGACTGCGACGATTTGCTCGACGAAGGCCTCACGGCCACCTTCTTCCAGGACGCGGACGGGGATGGTTACGGCCTGTCTACAGTCACCACCGAGGCGTGCACTGTGCCAGCGGGCTTTGCGGACCTCGCTGGGGACTGTGACGATGGCGATGCCTTGGTCAGCCCGGATGCAGAAGAGGTGTGCTCGAACGGCCTCGATGATAACTGCAGCGGCACCTCCGACGAAGGTTGCAGTGCTGTCGAGCCGCTCCCCGCGGGCTCCTTCGGCAAACAGTACGAAGATCTGGTCCCGGCGGACGCGACAGTTGACGCCTACGACCCGGATCGTTTCTCCGTTGTCACCGGGCTGGTGCAAGACCGCGACGGCCTGCCCCTCGCGGGTGTGACCGTGACGATCCACGCCCTTCCCAGGTACGGCTCCGTCCTCACGGATGTCGACGGGCGCTTCTCCCTGCCTCTCGACGGCGGCACCACCTTTACCATGGTCTACGAGAAAGCGGGCCTCCTCACCAGCCATCGGCAGGTCTATGTGCCCTGGAACGACATCGCCATCGCCGAAACCCTGCAGATGCTCACTATGGATCCGCTGGCAACGCCGGTCACCTTCGACGGCGATCCCCAGACCGTGGTCACGCACGCCAGCACCTCGGTTGCAGATGAATTCGGCAGTCGCTCCACCACCCTGGTGTTCACCGGCGACAATCGTGCTTGGGTCACCAACCCGGATGGTAGCGAGGTGGAAGTGTCCACCATCACCGCCCGCGCCACGGAGTACGACACCCCCGAGTCCATGCCAGCCAAACTGCCGCCGACCTCAGCCTACACCTACTGCACAGAGCTGTCCGTCGATGAAGGTGAAAACGTGCGTTTCGATCAGCCAGTGACCATGTACGTCGACAACTTCCTGGGGTTCGACGTGGGCGAGATCGTACCGGTGGGCTACTACGACCGCGAGCGCGCCGTATGGGTGCCCTCGGACAATGGTGTGGTCGTGAAACTCTTGGATACGGACAGCGACGGTGTCGTGGATGCCCTCGACAGCACCGGAGACGACCTGGCGGATGACCTGGACGGAGACAGCGTATTCACCGACGAAGTGATCGGGCTTGAGAATTCGGTCCTCTACGCCGTCAACAGCACCTACTGGCGCGCTGAGGTCACCCACTTCACACCGTGGGACCACAACTGGCCCTATGGTCCGCCGGTAGGTGCCATCCCGCCCAATCCCGTTGCTCCAGCGAGTGCGCAGCCCCAAGCCACGCCCCCGCTTGCAAGTCAGACCAACCCCACCACGTGCATGAACTCCTTTGTTGAACCGCTTGCCCGGGCGTTTCACGAAGATATCCCGATCCCTGGAACGGATGTGGCGTTGCATTACTCCAGCAGCCGCGTGCCAGGGCGGAAGACGTTGATCACTGTGCCAGCCAGTGGAGAGACGATTCCTCCAAATCTACAAAGTATTCTCGTGAAGGTGGAGGTGGCTGGCCGCCAGTTGAGTGCAAGCCTAGCTGCTGCCCCGAATCAGAAAGCGGAACTTGCCTGGGACGGATTGGATGTATTCGGAAGGTCGGTCCTGGGCGCCACCAAGGCTCGGGTGAGGACCGGCTTTGTATACGAGGCGGTCTACTATTCAGCCCTGGACGATTTCGCGAGAGCCTTTGCGCGAGCAGGTGACAGTGCCACTGGGATCGTAAGCCGGGATCTGGTGGTCATCTGGAAGGACTCGGTCATTTCCCTTGCTTCTCCTTACCTAGGTGATGGGACCCTAGGCAAGGGGTGGACACTGACGCCTCATCACCAGACTGCCCCAGGCCAATCCCTCTTGTTCAAAGGGGACGGGTCCCTGAGTGGCAGCGCCAGCAGTATGTTGATGCAGACGATGGCGGGGTCGGGCCAAATAGGCCACAGCGGAGATGGGGCCCTGGCCACCGAGGCGGAGCTCATCTACCCATGGGGCGTTGCCTTGGGTGCCGAGGGAAACCTCTGGTTCATCGAATTGGGAGGCAGCAGGATCCGCAAGGTCGATTCCGGTGGCATCATTACTACAGTGGCAGGTACGGGCCAGAACGGCTACAACGGAGACGGGATCCTCGCCACCGACGCACACCTCCACTATCCAAGGGGCATCGCAGTGGATGCGGCCGGGAACCTCTATATCGCCGAGCAATACAATCAGCGGGTTCGCAAGGTCGATCCTAGCGGCATCATCACGACCGTGGCCGGTACTGGCGTACAGGGTTATAACGGAGACGGGATCTCGGCCACCGAGGCCTTGCTATCCCAACCGTTGGGCGTTGCAGTGGATGCGGCCGGGAACCTCTACATCGTCGACGGTTTTGGGTACCGGATCCGCAAGGTCGATCCCAGTGGCACTATCACCACGGTAGCCGGCACAGGCATCAGCGGCACTGGTGCAGACGGGATCCCGGCCGTCGAGTCGCGGATTGGCGGGTTGATGAGCGTAGCCGTTGATGTCGCAGGCAATCTTTACTTTACGGCTGGCCAACGGGTTCGCAAAGTCGATCCCAGTGGCATTATTACTACCGTGGCAGGCATGAACCAGATGGGCTACAACGGAGGGCTACAACGGAGACGGAATTCCGGCTACTTTGGCTACCCTTTCCGGCCCAACGGGTGTTGCAGTGGATGCGATCGGAAATCTGTACATCGCCGACCAATACAATCAGCGAATTCGCAAGGTCGACCCTAGCGGCACTATCATCAGTGTGGCCGGTACAGGCCAAAGTGGCTACAACGGAGACGGGATTCTGGCCAGCAAGGCAGCCCTGAATTATCCTACAGGTGTCGCCGTAGATGCGGCCGGGAAGCTCTACATTGCCGACAATTGGGGCAACCGCATACGAGAGGTGTCTCGTGAGGCTGCTTGGCAACTCCAACTCGGGGAAGAGCTGGTTACAGAGAACGGCACGGGCCATGTGATATCCGCCGCGGGTCGCCATCTCGCCACCGTGGACCTTGCGACCGGCACGGAGCTCTTCTCCTTTGTCTATGGCCCGGAAGGCCTGCTCGTCTCTATCAAGGGCATCAATGGGAACGCTACGACTATCCAGAGGGATCAGGCCGGCACTCCTACCGCCATCGTCTCCCCCGATGGCCTCGCCACCATCCTGACCATCGACGCAAACAACCAGTTGACCCACGTCACCTTCCCGGACGACTCCTACTACGAGTTCGGCTACACCTCCGATGGCTTGATGACAGACGAGTGGGACCCGAAGCGTAACCACGTCGTACATGGGTACGATACACTCGGTAGCCTTACCGACGTCTTCGACCCCGAGGGCGGTCATTGGACCTATGATCAGGCGACGGGCGTAGACGGCGTGAGCCTCACCATCGAGAAGACCGGAGAACTGAACCTGACCTCCTACCAAGAGAGTCGGAACTTCCTGGGGGTGTACACCCAGCTCACCACGACGTCCTACGGGGCTTCCTCTTCGTTTGTGCGGGCGGCCGATGACCTCAGTGCTACGACCAACACCACCTGCGGCATGGAGGTGGAACAGACGTACGACATCGACCCTGAGTTTAAGCACACGATTCTGAAGGCCTCGACGGCCACGCTGCCCAATGGCCTCAGCCGAGCATCTACCACGGATCGAATTTACCAAGACACCGATCTGGATGGTGTGGCCGACGAGGTGACCGGAAAGATCACAATCAACGGCAGCACTTGGACGTCGGCGAACGACACCCTCACGGGAACGATCACGGCCACCTCCCCAGCGAACCGAACCGTGACCACCATGTATGATCCGTATGGCGCCGCCGGTTTTCTTGGACACAGATTTGGGGTAATCATCTGTGCCCAA
>JARGFW010000308.1 GCA_029211085.1 Deferrisomatales bacterium
CCGGGATCGAGCAGGTGACCCTGGACAACTCCGCCGCCTACATCGACGGCTGGCGGAAGGTCATCGGCGACGACCCGAAGCTGGTGGTGCAGGCCGCCGCCCAAGCCCAGAAGGCTTCGGACTTCATCCTCGGGCGGAGGTTTGAGGCGAAGGAAGAGAGCGCGGAGTAGGCGGATCCGAGGGGGCCTCCGGGCCCCCTCATTCTTCAACCAACCGAACTGCCGGAGACCGGCGAAGGAGATCGAGATGAGCTGCAGTGTGTGCCAGGGTTGTGGCGTCCGGGTATGTGGGACTGTCGTGGACGGCCTGTGTGACAACTGCCGGGACCTGGGGATCGTCCCGCGAGGTCTTGAGTCGAGGGCCGAACGGCTCTCGCCGGAGGCCTGGGGTTTCGACCTCACCGATTCTCGGGAGCTCGCCGGCTGAGTTTCCCTTCTGAAACCCGTCGCGGCGGCAGACTACCGCGGTCTCCGCCCCTCTCTTCTTGCCCACGATGAGGCCAAGTCGGAGGTCCAGGCAAGCAAGGTGGCGGGCCCGACGTCAGGTTCCTTCACGTCGGGCCCGCGGCTGACCGAAGTCCCCGTGAACGGTGCTCCAGGATTGCTGCGCAACCCTTCCGGGTGACCGGAGCCCGCGCCCGCCCGGCATGCTGGAGATCGCCTTTATCCAGAGCGCTCCGACTCCCCGATTCCGCGAATTCCTGGGCCCAGGATGTACTGGACGCCGACGCGCCTCCATCGGCCTCAAGCGCGAGGGCAAGGCACCGATTGGTTTGCTTGGCGCTCGGGTCGTCCACCCGAGGTCTACCTATCGGCTGGCATCCAAACCCTATACCGCCACCTCCCGTGGGCGATTCGCAGGTGCGCGGATCAGACCCTGCGCGACGGTTCAGGTCCTGTCCGCGTGTCAGCGCCCGCCCGCGTCCCACCGGGACCAGAACGCCCGCTTCAGGCCGTGACGCTCGCGCAGCGCGGCGAGATACGCTTCCTGGGTGGGCTCGCCCCGCCAGTCGGCCACGCGGCGGGCGACCTCCCCCGACCGACCGAGGTCCCGGAGGGCATGGGCGTAGGCGCGGGATTGGGCCCGGTCCAGGGGAGCCTCGGCGAGCTTCCGGTAGAGGACCACAGCGGCCAGGGGATGGTCCGCCTCCAGGGCCCGGGCCGTATCGCGGAGTTCCATGTAGGCGTCGCCGCTCAGGTCTGCCGAGCGGGAGAGGACGAGGTCCGCGGCGGCGGGCAGGTCCGGCAGGTCGAGGAGGAATCCCAAGGCCTCCAGGACGTCCGGATGCTCCCGGGCCGCCTGCCGGGCGCGAGCCTCTGCCTCCTCGCGCTCCTCCGGGGGAAGCCCGGCCTGGTAGTCGCGGAAGGGCTGGGTGGAGAGGGTCTCGCCGAAGGCCTCCCAGCGAAGGGCCTGGGCCTCCCCGTCTCGTCCCAGGGCCAGTAGGGCCCGGACCTTGAGGTCGGCCGAGGCGCCGTAGCGGTGCCGGGGCACGCGGGCCGCGTCGAGGCGGCCGAGGGCTTCCTCGGCTCGCCCAGCCCCCAGGAGTCGCTCGGCGATCTCCAGGACCCAGGGGTCCTCCGCGCCGCCCAGGCGGACCGCCTCGATGTAGCCGTCCACGTCCCTTCGCAGGTCCGCGATCTCGCGAAGCCCCAGCGAGAGGGAGAGCGCCCGGTACTTGCCGTCCTCGCCGCGCGCTCCCTCCGCCTCCCAGGCCTCGTGCAGCCGCTCTTCGAGGCGGCCCAGGCCCTTCCGCCCGAGGGCACGCCCGCACGCCGGGATCACGCCGTCGTGGACGCCGTATCGGTTCTCCCGGAAGAGCCCGAAGACCTGGTCGGCCAGGGCCAGCGGGTCCCGGTCCTTCACCCGCGCCCAGGCCCGCCCCCAGTCCTTCACCGCCTGGCGGAAGACCTCGCCCACCACGCCCGACGAGTCGTCGCAGTGCCCGTACACGGGTTCGTCCAGGTGGAGGAAGGCCTCCAGGAGCTCGGCTGCGGCCCGGGGTTCCTGCGGGAGCACCTGGTCGGCGATCGTTCGCCTTAGCTGCTCGAGCTCCTCGGCCCGGTCGAAGCTCCCCCGGTAGCCCATGAAGTGCCCGCCCGCGGCGAAGGCGGCGATGGCCCGGCGCAGCGTGCCGGCCAGGCCGCCCTGCGGGCCCCGGGTCGCCACGGCGAGCTCGAGGCGCTGCCACAGCCGCTCGTCGCGGGCCGCCTCGTCCAGGAGGAGCTCCGCCAGCCGCTCGGCGCCCAGGGCGGCGAGGGAGGCCCGGGTGAGCCCCTCGCCCGGTTCGTCTCTCACGGCGAGCCCCTTTCCGGGGCCTTCCCGGGCGGCGCTCGATGGAGGGGTCCGGCACCCGCGAGATGGAGGAGCGTGGCGGCCTCGGCCCGGGCGAACTCGAGGGAGCGCATCTCCCGCAGCCGGTCGAAGGCCTCCCGGTTCCCCAGGTGGCGTTCCGCGCGATCCTTCCGGACCGCGTCCGCCACTTCATCGAGGAGGGCCGCCACGTGCTCGTCCCGGAGCACGCGCCGGAAGAAGGTGCGGCAGGCCCTCCCGTGGCGGTCCAGGTAGCCGTGGAGCGCTCTCAGGAGCCGCACGCCGGCGTTGTGATCCTGGGCTTCCTCCCGGTCCCGGGGCTTCGGCGTCCGCTGGCCGAGGAGCAGGCGGGCAGCCAGGGGGTGGTTGAGGGCCCCGTGGAGGAAGAGGGCGAGGGCATCCCCCTTCTGTCCCAGCTCGAACCGGGCCAGGGCCGCCACGAAGCCCTCGGAGGGGTCGATCCCGATCAAGGAGAGGGCCGCCTCCGAGGCCTCCTGCCGGCGGCCCGTGTTCAGGTACACCGAAGCGCGGTGGGCCGCGGCGGTCACCTCGTCTCCGCACTCGGCCTCCAGCCGGTCGCACACGGCGAGGGCCTCGGGGTAGCGGCCCACCTCGTTGAGCGCGAGGGCCAGGTTTCCGAGGCCCCGCAGGTAGGGCCGAGTGGCCAGCTCCCTCCCGTAGCGTTCTTTGGCGATGCGCCGGGGGAAGAGCCGCCGTCCCTGCTCCACGGTGTCCCGGAAGCGGGCGATGGCGTCGTCGAGCCGCCCCTGGTCCAGGGCGATGAGGCCCAGGTAGTTCATCCCCTCCGCATAGCCCTCGAAGCACTCCGTGAGGAGCCGGAAGACCGCCTCGGCCCGGTCGTACTCTCCGCGGTCGTAGAAGCCGGCGGCGTGCTCCTCGGCCTCCGGCGGGACCTGGGAGCCCTGGAGCGAGAAGCGCCAGTAGAACGGGTTGTCCGCGGTCCACTGGGACGGGGCCTGCTCGACGTGCTCCAGGCGCCAGCGGATGAGCTCGTCGAGGTACTCGAGCTCGTACCGGTGGTCGCGCAGGAGCTCGGCGGCGGACGTGAGATCCTGGGGATCGGCGAGGAGGAGCTGGCGGGTGAAGGTGCAGAGATCCCGGCGAAACCCCTTGGCCAGGCGCTCCGCCCGATACGGGTAGCGCTCGGGCAGGACGTCCAGGTGCTCGCGGATGCCCTTTCGGATGCGGGGCCAGTCGAACCGGAGGTCGGGGTACTCGTGCTCGAGGAGACCCTGCAGCCGGAAGGAGCCTTCCGAGGTCTCCCCCAGGGCCTCGCGGGCCTCGTCCCGGGAGTACAGGGTGAAGAGGATGCGCTGCTCCACCTTCCCGGTGTCGGGGTTTCGCGTCCCGTGGACGATCGCCAGTTGGTTGCCGCGCCGGCGCACGTAGGCCATGCCGCCCTCCTCGTTGTGTTTGCTGGACTATACAGACACAACAAGACGGCGGCAAGGGCCTCGTGCGGGCCCGGGCGCTCAGCGCTTCTTCCGGTTCTTCTGCTGCGAGGCCTTGGCGAGCTTCTTCTTGCGCTTCGCCTTCGCGCGGCTCGGGTCGGGACGGCGACTTCCCGGTGGTTCGAGATCGCGCCCCGACGCAGGGCGCCCTGGGCGGTCCTCCGGTGAGAGCGCCAGGCCGAAATGGCGCCGCACGTCTCGCCAGCCGCCGGCGACGCTCTCGTCCACACACCCGGCTTCGAAGGCCGCCTCCAGGGCGGGGAGAGCCTCTCGGCCGTCGAGATCGAGGAGATTGCTCACGAGAAAGCCGTTCAGGCCGCGAGCGCCCTCCTCGCGTACGGCCAACCGCTCGGCCAGGGCCGCCACGCACTCGTCTCGCGCGCCGCGGTGCCGCGACCCGATCTCTTTGAGCGCGTCGGCCGCGCCGATCCGCGCGTACTCCCGGCGCTCCGGCTGGGCGAGAAAGGCCCGGAGCGTCGGGATCGCCGCCGGGCCGATCAGGCCCATCACCTCCGGGATCTCCTCCAGGGCCCAGTCGTCCATCACCAGTTCGTCGAGGAGCTCGAGCAGGGGCTCCACGGCGTCCACGGCACAGAGCTGCCCCAGGGCCCGCCACGCGTGGGCGGGCGCCCACACGGCCGCGCCCTCCCTGCCGGCGTGGTTCAGGTCCGGGTCCGCGACCATGCGGATGAGCTCGGGGATGTGTTCGGGCCCGAGCCCGAGGGCCCGGTAGTCCGGCCAGCGCGCGCGGTGGCACTCCCCCAGGGTGAGCAGTCGGGCTACGGGTTCGTCGTACGGTTTGTCTGTCATCTCCGGTCCTCCATCGGCCGCGGTGGCCTGGGGCGCTACCGCAGCCCCTCGGGGCCCCGCCGGGCAACCGCCTGGAACCTCGCCCGCATCTTGGGCGAGAAGGTCTTGTCCTCGGCCAGGGCTTCCAGTCCCTCCCGCACCAGGTCGAGCGGGAACTGGGCCAGGGTCCTGAGCACGGTGGCGAGGTAGCGCCGGGTGGTGTTCGAGCTCT
>JARGFW010000307.1 GCA_029211085.1 Deferrisomatales bacterium
GACCAGATGGTAGTCATGGAATCATTCACAGGGACTAGGAAAGGAGGGTGCACGGAATGAGAAAGTCTTTGGTGTTACTGGCCATCGGGTTGTTGGTGGGGTTGGGTGCGGTGCAGGCCCAGGCGGGCAGTTTCGCGTTGCTGCCGCCGACGCAGGAGGTGATGGTGGGGGACACGGTGACTCTGGGCGTCACTATGGACTTTTCCACGGATCCGACTGTGGGCGGAGGGTTGGACATCTTTTATGACCCGGCGGTTCTGTCGTATCAGGACTTCGTGTTCGCCACGGAGTTGAATTTTGATTTTGGCTTTACGGGCGCCCCCGTGCTGGTTTCTCCAGGGGTGCTGCAGAACCTGTATATCGGGAACTTTAGCGGGCTGGCAGGCCCTGCGCTGGTGGGCACGCTCACTTTTTCGGCTGATGCCATGGGAACAAGTCTCTTGACTATGGCGGACAGCGCGTTGGCTGCCGCCGACGGTGGTGCCGGCCCCTTTTATTCCGCGGCCACCTTTGCTGAGCAGGTGGTGGATTACACAGGCGCCGAGGTGAACGTGAACGTGGTCCCCATCCCCGGCAGCGTACTGCTGCTGGGCTCCGGCCTGGTCGGGTTGGTTGGTGTGCGGAGGCGGCGGTCGGGCTGACGTAGCAGCCATACCCACGGAGGAAGAGCAATGCAACCAGGGCCGGTCTTTGACCGGCCTTGGTCATCTTTCACCTCGGACCGATGGAGGACTGCTCGTCGCGGAGGACTAGATCCGGCTCGTGTCGTCGCGGCGTTGGCATGTTGCGGACTTCCGCCGAGGGGATGACCTCGGCCGTTTCCACTCTTTTTCAAGAGGAGGACTGTGATGCGGCAAAGTGCAGCGGGCATCGTCCTGTGGATGGCCCTCTTGGGGGCCTTGTCGAGTCTGGGCCTGGTAGATGGTGCGGCGAAGAGCGCTCTGGCCGGAACACCGGAGGTGCTGGAGGCGCTTGCCCCCGTCGGCGGAAGCGCAGGCTGGTGGGCAAGCGTGAGCGCAGAAATTCGGTCCTCGGAGTACCAGGTGAGGTGGCAGGAGACCGCTTCCCTCGAGGGCGTGGGGGCCTCCTGGCAGGCACCGAATCGGGCGCAGGACCTGCGCGCGCATTTCACCCCGGAGGGGATCCGGGTCGTCCGGCGGACCCACAGGGAACCGGCTTGGCACTGGGGGCTGTCGGTCGCCCGGTGGGGCACGCAAGGTCGTTGGCATGAGGCGGCGCCGGTGCCGCCGAAGGTGTCCGGCAATCGGGTGGAGTATGCGCGCGGCCCCGTCGTCGAGTGGTATCTCAACGACGAGCGCGGCATCGAGCAGGGGTTCACCATCCCGGCGGCAGTCCCCGAGCTGACGGCGGCAGATGGAACGTTCTCGATCCGGATGGCCGTGTGGGGGACGCTGCGGTCAGAACCATCCGCTCCTGGCGCGATCCGGTTTGTCGACCCTTCGAGTGGCGACGGCCTCGAGTACGGCAAGCTGGCGGCGTTCGACGCCGTCGGCAAGTCCATCCCCTGCGATCTCACGGCAACGGGGCAATTCTTGGATCTATCCGTGCAGACCGCCGGCGCCGAGTACCCGATCACCATCGATCCGGCGATCGTGAGTCTCTCAGTACTGCCCGACCGGCTGCTGTCCGGCAGCCAAGAAGGTGCCGGTCTCGGGTGGTCCGTCAGCACGGCGGGGGACGTCAACGGCGACGGTTACTCCGATGTGGTCGTCGGGGTGCCCAATTATGACGGGGGGGAGCTCAACGAGGGCATGGCCGCCCTGTATCTGGGCACGGCCACGGGGCTGAATGGCGCCTCGTCCTGGACCTATACCTCGGGTCAGGCCGGGGCCCAATTGGGGCTGTCGGTGGCGGCGGCCGGGGATGTCAACGGGGACGGGTTCGGCGACGTCCTTGTCGGGGCGCCGCGCTGGGACACCAGCGACAAGTTCGGGCCGGTCCCGGATGCCGGACGGGCGTATGTGTTCCATGGTTCTGCCTCTGGGCTGGGGGCAGCGTATGCCGCAGTCCGGGGCGCGCCCTCCGCGGACGCGTGGTTTGGACACGCCGTGGGACCTGCTGGCGACGTCAACGGCGATGGCTTTTCGGATGTCATCGTGGGTGCTCCAGGCTATTCCGGCCTAGAGAGCAGCGAGGGCAGGGCCTACGTCTATTTCGGCTCGGCCGCCGGCATCGGCACGACGCCCTGGACCGCGGAGAGCAACTCGGCGGGAGCAGAGCTGGGGAAGTCCGTCTACACCGCCGGGGATTTCGACGGCGACGGCTATTCGGACGTGATCGTCGGGGCGTGGAGGTACGGTGACGTGGGCTGCGCGTTCCTCTGGACAGGGGCTGCCACGGGGCTGGGAGCCTCCGGCGTTCCGGGCAACGCGGCCTGGCAATTCTGCGGCACCCACGCCGGGGCACAACACGGGCGCGCTGTGGCCACGGCGGGGGATGTGAATGGTGACGGGAGGGCGGATGTCATCGTTGGGGCACCGCACTACTCTCCGGACGGGATCGCCGTGACGGGGCGTGTCCTACTGTATTCGTACCGGCTTGGCAAGCCCGGGCCTGAGGTGGTGAGCAGCGTGTTGGCTGGCGACCAAGGTGACGCCCGCTTCGGCGACGCGGTTGGGCCGGCGGGTGACGTCAACGGGGACGGCTACGCCGACGTCATCGTCGGGGCGCCATACTACGATCGGGGGCAGGCGGATGAGGGGGCGGCGTTTCTCTTCTACGGGAGAAAGACCGTCCTGTTTGCGTCCTTGCCGCCCACCCTTTCTCCAGCGGACGCCGACTGGACGACCGAGTCGGACCAGGCCGACGCCTACCTGGGAAGCACGGTGGCCACGGCGGGGGACGTGAACGGCGACGGGTACTCGGACGTCATCGTGGGGGCGCCCTACTATGATGTAACCAAATTGTTGCCCCTGCCCTCGACGACCCTGATCAACGCGGGCCGCGCCTGGGTGTTCCACGGTGCGGCGGACGGGCCAACGGACAGCGGCGCGTGGGCGTCGAGCGGGACTGCGGGCGCCCACTTCGCCACCTCGCTGGCGTCTGCCGGCGACGTCAACGGGGACGGGTTCGCCGACATCATCGTGGGGGCGCCGGGCTACGACGTGGACGCGAACTCCGAGGGCGCCGTCTTCGTCTACCACGGCGCCTCCGGGCGCCCCTCGCCGACACACGCTTGGTGGGCGCACGCCGACCACCGGGGGAGCGAGTTCGGGCTCTCCGTGGCGTCTGCCGGTGACGTCAACGGGGACGGCTACGACGACGTCATCGTGGGCTCCCCTTCCTTTGAAAATCTTGAAGATCTCGAGCCTCAGCAGGACAACGAGGGGGGGGCCTTCGTGTACTTCGGGTCGGCCACGGGTCTCGACCAGGGAGGAATGCGGCCGGAGGGGACACCGGACAACGCGGACTGGAGATATTTCGGTGATGAGTTCCCTGGGGGTTGGGGGAACGACATCCGCTTCGGTTACTCCGTAGCGGGCGCGGGGGACGTGAACGGTGACGGTTTCGCGGATGTCGTCGTGGGGGCGCTGTTTCGAGAAGTATGCGTGGAGGCTGCCGGTTTTCCGCGATACGGGGCCGCGATGCTGTTCCTGGGCTCCGCAACAGGCCCGGGCACGGGGCCCCTTCCCGCGTGGTTCGGCACGCACACCGAAGATTGTGCGGCATCGTTCTACGACCAGATCCAGTACGGTTTTTCTGTGGCCGGTGCGGGAGACGTCAACGGAGACGGGTACTCGGACCTAGTGATCGGCGCCCCCGGTTTTGTCAAGGCCGCACTCCCAGGGTCTGAGGATATCGGCGGCAAGGCCTTTGTCTATTTGGGGAGCGCCACCGGCCCCGGAGAGCAGGTGTGGGTGGGAGAAGGTCACCCGCTGTTCGGGATCTCCGTCGCTGGCGCAGGAGACCTGAACGGCGACGGGCGTTCGGACGTCGCAATCGGCGCGTCAGGGGTCTGGGTGCCGGGTGACACGGCCCGCACCTACCCGGGGCAAGCCCACGTCTGGTACGGAGCGGCCACGTCTGCAGGGCTTGGTCTGTCCGCAGACTGGTCGACGAGTTGTGGCCAGTCGGGGGACCAGCTTGGCAACCAACTGGGGATGTCCGTGGCTGGCGCCGGGGATGTGAACGGCGACGGGTACGCGGACCTGTTGGTAGGTAGCCCCTGGTACACCTCGCCGCCGGGCCTCGGCCGTGCCCAACTCTATCTGGGCTCGCCGACCGGGTTGGATGCGGCCCACGCCACGTGCGCATCGTCGGATTGGACCGTGACGGCCTCGGAAGGCACCTATCTGTATTCGTTTGGGGAGGCTGTCGCCGGCGCGGGGGATGTCGACGGAGACGGCTACGGGGACATCCTGGTGGGCGACCCGCTGGCCAATCCGGTTGCGGCGGGCGAAGGGGCCGCGTATCTCTACCAGGGGAACGGGGGCGGCAACCCGCTGCTTCCTCGCCAGCGGCGAGCTGACGACACTGCGCCGGTCGCGCGTTTGGGCAAGGCCGCAAGCGAGGATTCCATCATGTTGGCCGTTCGCGGAAAGAGCCCCTTTGGCCGCAGCCAGGTCGGCCTGGAGTGGGAGATCAAGCCGCTCGGCAGCCTCTTCGACGGCACCGGAACCACGGTCAGCCCGGTCTGGTCCGACACGGGGCTGTCCGGCGCAGAGCGCAAGGAGGCCCTCGCCGGGGTCCTGGAGCCGGATACGGTCTACCACTGGCGGTTGCGCCTGCTCTACGACCCCGTCACGACGCCCTTCGCACCCGCGAGCCGGTGGCTCACCATGC
>JARGFW010000309.1:0-3587 GCA_029211085.1 Deferrisomatales bacterium
GGGGTGCCCCAGGACCCCTCCACCGCGGCGCGCTGGTACCGGCTGGCGGCGGAACAGGGGAACCCGGACGCCCAGATGTTCCTGGGCTCCGCCTACCTGGAGGGCCGGGGGGTGCACCGGGACATCGGCAGCGCCCTGCTGTGGCTGGACCTGGCGGCCAACACCCTCCGCGGGGAGGACCGCTCCACCTGCGAGGAGCTCCTGGACCAGGCGACGTGGAGCGCGTCCGCCGACCAGTTGGCCCGGGTCCAGCGCCTGGCCGCGGAGTGGCGGCCGAAACCCGCCGAGCAGCCCCCGGTGGTGCCGTTGGCGGCACGCTCCCCGGCCCGGCACCGCCGCTACCTGGCGACCTTGAGCGATTAGACCCGATCCCGGCGAAGCTCGCCGAGGCCGCGAATCTCATGGAGTTCTAACGAAGGTTTCAGGTTCCTTTCATGTTGATCGGGTACTTTGTTTCCTACATCGAGTCGACCAGGCGACCGGGCGAGGGTGGCAGCTCTTCCGGAAACCCTGACTGACGGTGCGAGAAGCCTCCTCCTCTTCTCCTCCTCCTCCTCGAAACGCGGGGCCGAGCCATCGGCCCCGCGTTTCGTTTCTGCGGCAGGCGCCGCCCGCCCCGCGGCCCCTACCAGCGGCTCGCGGTGTTGAGCCGGCCCACGGCGAAGTACAGCGCGAACTCGCCGCCCTCGGCGTAACCCAGGCCCACGTAGACCGGGAACAGGGTGGTGTCGCTCCCCAGGAACACCGACCCGCCGGGGCGGAAGGGGTCGTTGACCAGGCCCTCGACGTGGTTGTGGATGGTCGCCACCTCGAGGGAGGCGCCGCCGTAGACGTCGAGCCCCAGCAGGGCGGTGCCGAAGCGGCTCAGCTGGGAGAGGAGGATCACCCGGGCGATCCCGTACTGCTCGGCGAGGATGGAGTTCTGGGAGAACCCGGAGAGGTCCATGAACCCGCCCAGGTTGTAGTAGCCGTAGAGCGGGGTGTCCCCCGACGACACGCCCCCGTCGGCCCGCAGCAGCAGCGTCTCCTCGGCGCTCACCGCGAGGGGCACCGAGAACAGCCCCACCAGCTGCTCGAAATCGTCGGAGGCGCCCAGGTACCGCCTGGACAGGCGGCCCCGCAGGCCGAACAGGGTGCCGGCCCGGGGGAAGTCCGGGTCGTCGCGGCCGTCGACCCGCAGGGCCAGGCCGAGCTCCCCCAGTTCGAACCCCTGGCTGGTCAGGCCGGGGTCGCCGACCTTGCGTTCGAAGCTCCCGCCGCCCCGCAGGATCTGGGCGTAGGCCTCCCCCAGGCTGCCGAGGCGCCGGCCGGCCCGCACCTGTCCGTACCCGGACTCCCGCCAGTACTCGGCGATGATCTGGTCGTCGAGGTACAGGGGGATCTCGTCCCGGCGCCAGCCGCCCCCGGGGGCCGCGAAGTAGTCGCTGCCGGCCCCGAAGGGCTGGTACCACTCCGCCAGCAGGTGCTGGTTCTTGCCCACCAGCAGGTCGATGTCCGACTCCGCGCCACCCTCGTTCAGGTCGTTGGCGTGGAAGATCGTCCCCAGGGAGAAGCTGGCCGACCCGCCCAGGTCCCGCTCCAGGGCGATGCCGAACTGCATGTAGCGCTCGAGCCAGTTGCGCGGCACGGCGGTGATCTCGACCCCCTTGCCGCCCCCCTCCTCCACCACCCGGTACGCCACCTTGGCGAACACCCCCCGGCGGTACAGCCGCGCCACCGAGCGCTCCACCGCGGCCCGGTCGAACGGCTCCCCGGGCCGGACCTCCAGGTCCCGGGCCAGGTCGGCGGTGCGCAGGAAGCTCCGGTTGTCGAGGCGCACGAACGCCACGGCAAACGCCTCCGGCTCCGGGCGCAGGCGCGCCTCCCGGTAGGCGGCGTACTCGGCCTCGGACACCGCCAGGCGCCGCAGCGCGGGCAGCACGGCCCGGGCCGCCGCCTCGCCGGCCGCGGCGATCTCGCCCATGTGGTTGAAGTCGGTGGAGGACACGCCCTCGAGCCGGGGGGAGATGCGCAGATCCGCGGGCCGCAGGAGCTGGAGCTGCCGGCGCACGTTCTGTTCCAGCAGGAAGTTGAGGATCTGGCCCGCCACCGTCACGGGAGACTGCAGCTGTTCGCGGGTCTTGAACTCCTGGGGCAGCTCCACCACGATCAGCACGTCGGCCCCCATGGCCAGGGCCACGTCCACCGGCAGGTTCTTGGCCACACCGCCGTCCACCAGCACCCGGCCGTCGAGTTCCACCGGGGAGAACACCCCGGGAACCGCCATGCTCGCCCGGGTGGCGAGCGCCAGGTCGCCCCGGGCCAGGACCACCGCCTCCCCGGTCTCCAGATCGGCGGCCACGGCCCGAAACGGCACCGGCAGGGCGTCGAACTCCGCCGGGCTCGGCGCCCGTTCGAACAGGCGCTGGAACAGCGGCAGGACCTTCTGCCCCGCCACCGCCCCGGCGGCGACGATGGGCTTGCCGGTGATGGCGAGCTTCGCGTCCCCCACCAGGCGCCCGTCGCGGCCGACCTTCATGCGGTACGGCAGGGCCCGCCGGGGCACGCTCTCGTCGAACAGGTCGTCCCAGTCCACCTGGGACAGCACCCGGTCGATCTCCTCCAGGGAGCTGCCGCAGGCGTAGCCGGCGCCCACCAGGGCGCCCATGCTGGTGCCGGCCACCAGGTCCACCGGCACCCGGGCCTCCTCCAGCACCTTGAGCACCCCCAGGTGGGCGAACCCCCGGGCCCCGCCCCCGGAGAGCACCAGCCCGATGCGCGGCCGGGGGGGCGGGGCGTCGGCGTCGGCGGGCGCCGGGGCCGGAACCAGCAGCAGGAGCGCGACCAGGAGCAGCCGCCGCGGCGGCGCCGCTGCCGCCGCGAGCCGCGCCGGCACGCCGCCCCACACAGGGACCCGGGGGAACGTCATGGGGAAACCCTCCTCACCGCGGCCTCAGGCCGCGGGGTGTGACGAAGGGACACTCACCGAGCCTGTAGGGTGCCCCTCAGCGCCAACGCCCGCCGTGCTGTGCAGCACTGGTGCGGCGTGCCCCGCGCCCCCCCCCCAACCCTCAACCGCCGCTCGGGCGCTGATCGGTAAGCCAGTAGAACCGGTAGGGCGGAATCACCAACTGCTCCTTGAACAGGGCCGGCGATTCGCCGCTGACCAGATCGGTCAGTTGGCCGTGCCGGAACATGCCGCGGTTGCCCAGTTCCGCCAGGTTCAGGTGGCACGGAGTCGCGTCGAAGTTCGCCACTACCAGGATCGCCGCGTTCGCGTGCAGGGGGTGGGTGCGCCAGAACGCGAACAGGTGCGGGTCGCTCGGGTCGATCAGCTCGCGGTTGTTGAAATCCGCGAAGGCCGGGATGGTCCTGCGTACCGCGATCAGTCTCTTCAGGCCGTCGAAGATCCGCTGCTCCACGCTGCCGCGCTCGAGGCGCCGTTCGGCGTGCTCCCAGTCGATCCGCGGCCGGTGCATCCAGCGGTTGTCGCCGGCCTTGTAGGCGTCCTTGAGGAAGCTGCGGTCGTTCAGGCTGCCGAGCTCGTCGCCGTAGTAGAGCAGCGGGATGCCGCCGAACGCGAGGATCATGCCGTGCAGCAGCAGGAT
>JARGFW010000309.1:3687-4744 GCA_029211085.1 Deferrisomatales bacterium
GCCATGAAGGTCGCGTTGTAGGCGATCTCGCACTCCTTGGCGATCACCGCGTCTTCACCGAAGTACTTGATGATCTCGACCGGGGCGACGATCGCTTCGGCGATGAACAGCACGCCGGGGGCGGTGACCTGGCAGCAGTCTTTCATCAACTGCAGGATCAGGTGGGCCTCCCGCTCGTTCTGGCAGGTGGTGCCGATCTTCTTCCACAGGAACGCGACCGCGTCGAGCCGCACGATATCCGCCCCCTGATTGGCCCAGAACAGGATGATGTCGATCATCTCGATGAGGACCGCCGGGTTGCTGTAGTTCAGGTCCCACTGGTAGCTGTTGAAGACCGTCATCACCCACCGGCCCATCTGTTCGTCCCAGGTGAAGTTGCCGGGGGAGGTCTCGGGGAAGATCTCGGGCAGGGTCTCCTCGAACATGTCGGGCACGTCACGGTTGGGGAACACGTAGAAGTAGTCTTGATACTCCTGCTCCCCGGCGCGCGCCCGCTGCGCCCACTCGTGCTCGTCCGAGGTGTGGTTCACCACCACGTCCAGGGTGAGCAGCATGCCGCGGGACCGCATGGCGCGCGCCAGTTCCGCGACGTCGTCGATGCTGCCCACCCGCGGGTCGACCGTGCGGAAGTCGCTGACCGCGTAGCCGCCGTCGCTGGCCCCCTCGGGACACTTCAGGATCGGCATCAGATGGACCATGTTGACGCCAAGCTCCTGCAGATAGGAGAGCCTGGACTGCACCCCCCGGATGTCGCCGGCGAAGCCGTCGCTGTAGAGCGCCATGCCCACCCACTGCTGCGAGAGGAACCAGTTGTGATCCCGCTCGCGCTCTATGTCGGAGCGCTCGAGCGCATCGGAGCGGGTGATGTACTGGTCCGCCAGCACCTCGACCAGGCGCACCATCTGCCGGGTGAAGTCGTCGCGCTGGCCGTAGAGGTGATGAAACAGGGTGTAGATCGCGTAGAAGTTGGCCCCGAGCCGGGTATAGAAGTGGCGCAGGTCCTGGCGCCGGATCTCCGGCTTGAGGCGGTCGAGGATCTCGTTCAGCAGGGAGTGGG
>JARGFW010000310.1 GCA_029211085.1 Deferrisomatales bacterium
CCAGGCAGGCGGCGATGCTGGCGATCTCGTCTTCCATCTGGATGAAGGTGCCCCCCGCTGCCGGCAGGCGGGCGGCCAGGCCTTCGGCGATCTCGGTGGAGGGGGTGATGGGGTAGCCCGCGTAGAAGTTGCAGCCCACCGCCAGGGCGCCCTCGACCACCGCCTCGTTGCCCTGCAGCAGGGCCTCGCGCACCGTCGTGGGGGTCATCGGGCCTCCTCCTCGTCGTCGCTGATACTGACCGCGAAGTCTGGGCAGCGCAGCTCGCACATGTGGCATCGAATGCATTCCGCGGGGCGGGCGGCCACCGGCCCCCCCCCGGGGGCGGTGTCGAACACCGTCTTGGGACAAAACGCGATGCAGATGCCGCAGCGCTTGCACCACGCCGGGTACAGGGTGATCGGGTGGGTGCTGCCGGGGGGGCGCGGCGCCGTGGATGAGTCGCTCATGGTCGGGTCGCTCTCCTGCTCACGGCGGGGGAGGGGAAGAGGGGACGGGCGGCGCCGCGGCGACTACCGCGGCCAGGCCGAGCAGGGCGCCGGCCCGCCACGCTGCCTCGGCGAGTCGGCTCCAGCTTAGTTCTTTTCGTGCGCACCCGAAAAGGGTTTTTCGCGCCGCGTCCTCGAAGGAGAAGGTGGGGTGGAGCAGACGGGCGGAGCCCTCCACGGTGAGCAGGGCCTTGACCAGCAGGGCCTGCCTCCGCGGCAACACCACCCGGTGACGGTGGATCGCGGCGAGCAGTCCGCGTCCGATGCGGGCCACCGACACCTGGGCCAGGGTGGTCCCTGCGGCGGCGTCCAGCACCCTGCCGACGTCTTCGGCGAACCCGGTGATTCGATGGGGGGGCACACGCACCCCCAGGATCGCGAGGTGGCGCAGGGCCAGCGGGGCATCCCGGGCCAGCAGCCCCGCCAAGGCACCGAAGATCGCCCGCCGCTCCTCTGTCGACAGGGTGCCGACGATGCCAAAGTCCAGATAGGCGATCTCCCCGGCGGGGGTGATCAGGAGGTTGGCGGGGTGCAGGTCGGCGTGGAACAGTCCGTCCACCACAATCTGTTGCAGGAACGCCGCGGCCCCCAGCTCTGCCAGTTGCCGGTAGTCCCCGCGACCCCTGGCGACCACCGCGGAGATCTTCTCTCCGGCCACGAACTCCGTGGTGAGCACCCGGCGCCCGGTGTGGGTCCAGTACACCCGCGGTACCCGCAGCCCGGGGCAGTGGCGGAAGTTGCGCCGGAACGCGGCCGCATGTTCCGCCTCCACCCGGAAGTCCAACTCGGCCTCCACGGCCCGGGTCAGTTCCCGGGCCAGGGCCCGGGGGTCGAGCCGGCCGCGCAGGGGAGATAGGGGAATCACCACCCCCAGCAGGCCGGCCAGGAGGCGAAAGTCGCGGCGCAGCAGCGCCGCCACCCCGGGGCGCTGCACCTTCACCGCCACCTCGGTGCCATCGGCCAACCGCCCCCGGTGCACCTGGCTCAGGGACGCCGCGGCCAGGGGCACCGGATCCAGGTGGCAGAACAGGTCCCCCGGAGGGGCCAGCAACTCGGCCGCGAGCACCCCCTCCACGGCTCGAAACGGCACCTCCCGGGCGCGGTCCTGGAGGCGCTCGAACTCGTCCAGCGCCGACGGGGGCACCAGATCGGGACGTACCGAGAGGAACTGCCCCAGCTTGACGAACGCCGGACCCAGGCGTTCGAAGCCGCGGCACAGCTCCCGGGCCAGGGGGACCCAGGAGCGCCGGACCAGGGAGAGCAGGGCACCCACAAGGCCATAACACCCCAGCACCACCGCGATCTGCACCAGCCGAGCGGCGGCCCCGAGGGTGGAGGTGCCGTCAGCCATTTCCCGCAGAGGCAAGGCGCTCCAGCTTCTCCTCCAACCCCCGCAGGCGCTCGCGCAGTTCCTCCACCTCGCCGCTCAGGGTTTCGGTGTCGTCCCGGTGGACGAAACCGAGCTGGCGGATCTCGTTGCCGAACGCTTCGGCCAACAGGCCCTTGAGCCCCTCCTTCTCCCGCTCCACCCCCACCAGGAACTGCTGGTACTCCTGGCGCAGATCCTCCGGGGTTTCCCGGGCCCGGCGCAGGGCGTCACGGATCCAGTCGTCGGCCTTCTCGTGCAAGAGCAGCCACGAAGCGAAAAACGCCAGACTGCCTTTCTCGGCCGGACGGGTGGGATGGGTCATCGGTGGTCTCCTTATGTGCAAACAACTTCGGCAGGCGTCGGGCAGCTCCTTGCCGACGCCCAAAGGCCTTCTCCGCCCGCAGGCGGTGGTTGGGTTCAAAGGTCCGGCACCCACGCCCCCTGGCCACACTGTGCGTTCTTCATAATACAGGCGCGCCGCGGGCGCCAGTGCCACCGGCCCGCCGCCGTCCACCTCCTGTGCCGTGGAAAAGCCCCGCGTGGCCTCAAGTTCCGTTACCCTCAGCCGATCAGTGGGGGGAGTCGAACCGCGTTGTGGAGGATTTCATGGATCTGGCAACCATCATTGGCCTGATCGGAGGGTTCGGGCTGGTCCTGGCCGCCATGGTGCTGGGCGGCGCCCCCTTGGCGTTCCTGGACATTCCGTCGATGCTGATCGTCGTCGGCGGCGTGGCCGCCACGACCTTCATCATGTTCCCCATGCGCACCGTATTCGGCGCCTTCACGGTCGCGATGAAGGCGTTCAAGGAGGACACCTGGAACATGGATGCCATCATCGACCAGATGGTGGGGTTGTCTCGCCTGGCCCGCACCAACGGCATTCTGGCCCTGGAGGACGCCGAGAAGGACATCGAGAACGTGTTCCTGAAGAAGGGCATCCAGCTGGCGGTGGACGGCAACGAAGAAGAATTGATCCGCTTCATCATGGCCACCGACTACGGCTTCACCCAACAGCGCCATTCTGTGGGCCAGAAAGTGTTCAAACAGATGGGGGCGATGGGGCCGGCCATGGGCATGATCGGCACCTTGATCGGCCTGGTGCAGATGCTGCGCTCCCTGGATGACCCATCGAGCATCGGCCCATCCATGGCCGTGGCCCTGCTGACCACCCTCTACGGTGCCCTGATCGCCAACCTGATCTGCATCCCCATCGCCAACAAACTGGAGTTCCGCAGCAAGGAAGAAGCCCTGGCCAAGCAGGTGGTCACCGAGGGGATCATCTCCATCATGCAGGGCGCCAACCCCAAAGTGCTCAAGGACAAGCTGGAAGCCTTCGTGCCCCCGGAGATGCGCAAGGAGATCCGGGACGGCAGTGGCGGCGAAGCCGCCAGGGCGGCATAAGCCATGGGCGTGGAAGACCTTCTCAATAAGATCGGCCCCCCAGAAGAGGTCGAGGAGGGGGCCCCGGCGTGGATGGCCACCTTCGCCGACATGGCGACCCTGCTGATGACGTTCTTCGTGCTGTTGCTGTCGTTCGCCAACATGGATGCCACCAAGTTCCGCGAGATGCTGGGAAGCGTCAAGGACGCGTTCGGGGTGCAGAAGGAGACCTTCGGCCACTACCGATCGATGAGCGACAGCCTGATCTCCTCCGAGGTCCAGAAGGAGATCGAAGCGCAGATGAAGGTGGCGGCGAACGCCCAGGGGCAGGCCGCGGGGCAGGGCATGCAGAGCGGGGCAGAATCGCTGATGCAGATGGAGCAGGCGATGGCCATCATCGAGGCGCTGTTCGACAGTCTCGAGGGCGTTGCCGACGTGTTCATGGATGAAAACGGCATCACCGTACGGGTGAAAGGCGGGCTGTTGTTCGCCTCCGGAGAGGCCGAACTGCGGCCCGAGGCCGGGCCGGTGATGGAGCGGGTGGGGGCCCTGCTCACCAAGTACACCTTCGACCTCTACATCCTCGGCCACACCGATTCGGTGCCGATCCGCACCGACCGCTACCCCAGTAACTGGGAGCTGAGCGCGGCGCGGGCCACCTCCACCCTGCGCCACCTGGTGGAACGTGGGGCCAACCCCCAGCGGCTGGTGGCCGTGGGCTTCGCCGACAGCCGGCCCATCGACAGCAACGACACCCCCGAGGGTCGCGAACGCAACCGACGCGTGGAGTTCCTGTTCAAGAACCCCGAGAGCCTACCGGGGGGTGGCTTCCAGCCAGCGAACCCGGGGTAGCCCGACGGATTCCCGGATACCCCAGCAGAAAAATCAGAAATTTCATCCTTTTGGGGGATGATTTCCGAATCCCTTCGGCGCTAGAGTGCGTCCCGTACCAGGCAGGTGGCGCACATCTCCGGGGTAAAGAGTTGGTCGGGCCCTTCGGGGCAGGTTCCGAACTCAGGCTCCTTCCGTTCGCGGGAGGAGCCTTCGTTTTGTGCGCCAGGCATGGGCGCTGACTTGCGTGGAAACACGGCAGGGCCGTGTTTCGCGAGCTGGTGGCCCGCGGCATGTCCAAGATCGGGGCGGCCCGCGTGGCGAGAAACACGCGCCGCTGGTGGCACAACTCGGCCATGGGAATCCACATCGCGCTGCCCAGCGCGTACTTCGCCGAGCTGGGGGTCCCGCGCCTGGCCGCCTGAGCTCAACCTATCGAACCGTCCGGTGCGGACCCGCATGCCGGGTGGTGTGGGTGGAGACCGCCGGAGCCAACGGCTCCGGCGCCCCTATCCCGAGTTCACGATGCCCCACTCGCCCCCTGCCAACTGGTTCCCCGCCCCCCTTCACCACCGGCCATCTATGGCGGGGCATATGCCATGGGTGACAGCCACCCGACCCCTTGTCGGGAGCAAATAGACTGTCCGGGGTTGTAGCACATGATCTGTCCGGTTCA
>JARGFW010000311.1 GCA_029211085.1 Deferrisomatales bacterium
GTCTGCCACGCCCCAAGACACTGAGACGGTACCACGCGGCTGAACATACAAGGGGCCGGTCTTTGGACCCCCTCGCCGGAACACCGGTGGCGCCCGCCAGGCGGGGCAAGAAAGCGACCCAAAAGGCGGCTCCGTGTTCCAATCGGAAGGAATCTATGGGTAGAGGGGAGATGGTCCCCGCCGAACAACGACGCAAACCAAAGCAGCGAGAGAACGGAAAGGGGGAGCACCTGTGTCCCAGACCGAATGCCTCTTGGCCCAAGCAACCTTCGCCGAACGCCTGGCGGTGAGCGTCAGCACCGTAAAAGCCTGGCGCCGGCAGGGTCTACTGGTGGCTCACCGTGACTACACGTGGCTCCCCTCGACGCGTGGTGACCCCAAGACCGGACCCTCGGAGCGCAACCTACGCTACCTCTGGCCCCAGGCCCGGGATGCCGTGCTCGTCAGTGATCCAGGCCCGGCGAAACCGCCAGCGTTTCCTGGATCAAATCCAAAGTCAGCTGCCAAACGCCGCCGCAAAGCCAAGCGGGACAAGGCCAGCCAACTGGCGTTGGACCTCGGGTACCGCGCTCCGCCTTGAGGGACCGGTCTCGCCAGGGTACGCTCCCTCCAGCCACAGCCATGGAGAGGAGGTGCCCCATGGGAGTCTGACATGAAAACAGCGCAGGTCATTTCGTTCCCGAAAAGGGAGCGCCAGACGAGGCCTTTCGGCAGCATGGTCGTCCGGAATGGTCGTCTCTCGGTCCGCTTCCGATACCTGGGAGAAATCGTGCAGCGTGCCACAGGACTACGCAACTCAGAGGCAAACCAGGGCAAGGCAAGATCGTTCCTGGCCGAAATCGGAAAAGCGGTCCAGGCCGGAACCTTCCGGATGGACGATGCCTTCGCCCTGAGCGATACGGAGGCTCAGTTCTGGGCCCGGCTCGAGGGTCGGGACCATCGGCGGGAACCCGAGGGGATGACGTTCGGGGAGTACGTGGACGCGTGGCGTCCGATCCATCTGGAGACCGACCCCAGCGAGCGCAAACGGAACGATTACGACTCGATCCTTCGGGTCCACCTCTTGCCGGCTTTCGGCGACAAGGCGTTCTACGATTTAAACGGGCTTTCCGTGGTGGAGTTCGTCCGGGGCCTCCGGGGCCGCTCACCCAGCACGATCCGCAACATCCTCATTCCGCTGCGAATCATCTGGGAAGACGCGGTCGAGGAGCACGGCTGGGAGTTGAAGAACCCCTTCGACCATCTCAAACGGCGCAACCGCCAAGGACAACTGATCCCAAAGCGGAGGATGAACATCCCCCGGGTCTACCGGACCGGGGAGTGGCAGGCACTCATGGTCGCCATGGACCCCTGGTACCGGCCGATCTGCGAGGTGGCCGTTCGCACCGGCATGATCCCCAGCGAGCTGTGCCGACTGCGGGCGGAACATATCCAGGGTGACCGCCTCCAGGTCTGTGGCACCAAGACCGTGTACCGGGAGCGGGAGGTCCCGATCACCCGGACGCTGCGACCCTGGCTGGATCTTTTGGTCGAGCGGGCGTTGGACAACCGGCTGGTCACCACCCACGAAGGCGCAGACTACGATCGCATCCGGCACAGCCGCTTTCGGGGGAGATACTGGAAGACAGCCCACGAGCGAGCGGAGATCCCCTACCGGAACCCCTACGTCACGCGCCACACCTTCGTGGCATGGGGGTTGCGCATCGGCGCCCACCCCGACCGGATGGTCGAACTGGCGGGACACGGCTCGCGGCAGATGATCTACGAACGCTACGGGATGAATCAGCGAGGGCTGGAGGAGGAGGTCGAGGAGATCCGCCGGTTGTTTGGGGAGGATTTCAGATAAGCGACACCCCTGACCGGCCGCCGCCACTCCATGCGCATTGGAGTGACATTTGGAGTGACATCGGCGCAATCAGGGGCTAATGGAGCTACAAGTCCCCGAAGGGACTGAAGAAATTCTGGAGCGGGCGACCGGATTCGAACCGGCGACCCTCAGCTTGGGAAGCTGATACTCTACCAACTGAGTTACGCCCGCCAGGAAGTGGTCGCTATTATTGGGAGTCGCCCGGTTGCTGTCAACCGCATTGTGGACGGGAGGCCGGATCACCGACGGGTCCCTGCCACTCCCCGCCGTCCCACCACCACAAAAAAAATCCCCTTGACTGCCGAAAACAACGGCGTAGTCTTTGCGCCGTGTCACCAGCAGATGCTGGCCCCGGGCTCGAAGCACCCTTCCCGCAGCTTGTCGCGCGTGAAGAGTCTCCACGGGTTTCGGGGCGTGATACAGTGGGAACAAAGGAGACTCTTCCATGCGCATCGCCCTCGCCTACAACGCCAAGCCTTCCGCCCGCGCCGAGATCCAGGCGGCCCGCCCCGAGATGCTCGTCGAGGAGGACGAAGAACCTCCCTCGCCTGACGGCGGAGAGGAGTCGGACCTCTACGCCGAATGGGACAACGCGAAGACCATCCTGGCCCTGGCCGACGCCCTGGCCCAACGGCACGATGTGGTGCTGGTGGAAGCCCGCCAGGACTTCGCGGCCCGCATCCGGGCGGCCCGGCCAGACCTCGTCTTCAACATCGCCGAGGGGTTTCACGGCGCCAGCCGTGAGGCCCAGGTGCCGGCAACTCTCGAGATGCTGGGCATCCCCTACACGGGGTCCGACCCGCTGACCCTGTGCCTGTGCCTGGACAAGGCCCGGGCCAAGGAGATCCTCTCGTACCACGGCGTGCCCAACGCCGCGTTCGTCCTCGTGGAGGGCGAAACGGACCTCAAGGCCGCCGCTGCCGTCCCCCTTCCGGTCCTGGTCAAACCCCTGTTCGAGGGCTCCAGCAAGGGCATCCGCGACGACCAACTGGTGCGCGACGCGGGCGATCTGGAGGACCGCGTGCTGCGCGTGCTGCGCCGCTACGACCAGCCCGCCCTGGTGGAACGCTTCCTGCCAGGCCGGGAGTTCACCGTCGCCGTGCTCGGCAACCTCCCCGACCTGCGTGTCCTGCCCCCCGTGGAGATCCGCTTCGACGGCTTTCCCGAGGGCTCCAATCCGATCTACTCCTGGGAGGCCAAGTGGGTGTGGGACCGCCCCGAGGCCCCGCTCACCGTGTTCGACTGTCCTGCCCGCCTCACCGCGCCGGAGCAGCACGCCATCGAGGACGTCTGCCGCCGGGCGGCCCGCGTCCTGCGCTTGCGGGACTGGTCCCGCATCGATCTGCGCATGGACGAACACGGGGTCCCCCACGTGATCGAAGTGAACCCCCTGCCCGGGGTCCTCCCGGACCCCGCCGACAACTCCTGCTACCCGAAGGCAGCCCGGGCCGCCGGTATGGACTACGCGGCCATGGCCCTGGCCGTGGCCGACGCAGCGTGTAGGAGACTGGGATGGACACTCTGAAGCCCCGGGTGGTTGTCCTCCATAACCGCCCCGACCCCACCGACCCCGCCGACGTCGGCGTGCTGCGCGAGGCAGCGGACGTCGAGACCGCCCTGCGCTCGGCCGGCTGGGAAGCGGAGCGGGTCTCCGTGCACCGCGGCAATCTCTTCGAGACCCTTACCGGACTGACCGAGCGCCGGGACAAAAGCGTGGTGTTCAACCTGTGCGAAGGCCTGGACGGGAGTTCCCGCTTCGAGTCTACCGTGGCGGGGTTGCTCGAGCTGTTCACCATTCGCTTCACCGGCAGCCCGTCCCTCACCCTGGCTCACGCCCTCGACAAGCGGGTCGCCAAGGCGATGCTCGCCTCCGCGGGGGTCGCGGCGCCAAGCAGCCAGGTGTTCCGTCAGGTGCCGCGCCGCGCGGTGTTGGAGAACCTCACCTTCCCCTGCGTAGTGAAGCCCCTGCGAGAGGACGCCAGCATCGGCGTCACCCGCGCTTCCTACGTCACCGACCCGGACCAGCTGCGGCAGCAGGTCGGCGAGGTGATCGAGCGCCACGGGCAGCCTGCCCTGGTCGAGGTGTATCTCAGAGGGCGAGAGTTCAACCTCTCGGTGACCGGCGAGGGCAAGGACGCCACCGCGATGCCGATCGCGGAGATCCTGTTCGAGGGGTACGCCCGGGGGGAGCCGCGGCTGGTCACCCACGAAGCCAAGTGGGTCGAGGGCAGCGAGGCGGACCGCCGGACCACTCCCCGCTGCCCGGCGGAGGTCGACGAACCCCTGGCGGCACGGCTGCGGTCCCTGGCGCTGGCCGCCTACCGGGTGCTGGAGTGTCGGGACTACGCCCGCATCGACGTGCGCCTCGACGCCCGGGGCCGGCCCCAAGTGCTGGAGGTGAACCCCAACCCTGACATCGCCCGCTCAGCGGGCCTGGCCCGAGCCGTGGCGGCCTCGGGTCAGAGCTACGAGGCGTTCGTCGCCGGCTGTGTGGAGGCTGCATGGCAACGCGGCTGAGGGGGCTCGCCCCCGGGGACCTGGAGCCGCTGCTCGCAGCGCTCGAGGCCGACCGGGTGTTGCGTCCGGGCGAGCTGGAGGTGGAGACCTCGGGCTCCGCGCCCTACGCCCCCGCCCAGGCGTTCTACGCAGCCAGGGGATTTCACGTGGCCGCGCACATTCCCGATTTCTACCGACCCGACGACCCGAAGGTCGTCTACACGAAGGCTCTGCATCCCTGACAAGGGAGCAACTGTGTTGATCGTCAAATCTGAGCCGGTTTTGGGTTCCGCCACGGTTCA
>JARGFW010000312.1 GCA_029211085.1 Deferrisomatales bacterium
CAGCAGCGGCGCCAGGAGCAGCGCCAGCCAGAACCCCGCCGTGGTGTGGCCGAAGTGGGCGGCGACGGTGTAGGTGAGGAACGCCCCGACCATGTACAGCGAGCCGTGGAAGATGTTGGGGATGCGCAGCACCCCGAGCACCAGGGTCAGCCCCGAGGCGACCATGAACAGGATGGTGGTACGGCTCAGACCGATGAGAACCTGCTGGGCCAGGGATGTCAGGTTGAACAGGGCGGCGGATTCCATGGTCCTCCCGGAAGCTCGGCGGGTACAGGAGAGCGCGGCGCTGCTCCTGGCCGCGGGGGAACGGCGCCCCCGGGGCCGCGCACCCGGGTGCGGATGCACGGGCCCGGGAGCCGGGGCGACTACTTGGCCTTGCGGGACGCCTTGACCTCCTCCACGCTGGGCACCAGGTCCGCGGCGGGAATCATGACGATGTCCTTGGCGATCAGGAAATCCGGGTACTTCGGGTCCTTCGCCGTCACCCCCAGGAACATGGGAAGCATGGCCTGGTGGTCGTAGGCCCGCAGGGTCACCGGGCCCACCGGGGACTCGACGGTCATGCCCTCGACGGCGTCGATCAGCTTCTCCTTGTCCACCGCCCCCGCCTTCTGGTAGCCCTCGATGATGTAGCGGGCCGCCAGGTAGCCGTACAGGGCCCCCACCGCGGGATACCGGTTGTAGGCCGCCCGGAACTCCTTGACGAACGCCTGGTTGGCCGGGGTCTCGGGGTAGAAGAAGTGATAGTTGGAGGTGCCCATGACCCCCTCCGGGGCCTCCGCGCCCAACGGGCGCAGGGTGCTCAGCTCCGTGGCCGTGTGCAGCCAGAACGGCACCGCCTCGGAGAAACCGGTGGCCCGCGCGGCCTTCAGGAACGGGACGTTGTTCCTGCCGCCGGTGGCCAGCAGCACCATGTCGGGCTTCGCGGAGCGGATCGCGGTGATGTAGGGGGTGAAGTCCGGCTCCCCCACCTTCCACCAGGTCTCCCCCATCAACTCCACATCCGGTTTGGCCGCCTTCAGTTTGTCCCAGATGGCCTTGGCGATGGCGTGGCCGTACTCGTAGTCGTCGCCGGCGATCCAGTACTTCTTGTAGGGCCGCTTGGCCAGCACGGCGGCCGCCGCGCCGCCGGCCATGGCGGTGTTCTCCGCCAGGCCGAAGACGTAGCGATGCCCCTGTTCCCCGGTGATGGCCTCGGTCTTGGCGAAGGTGACGAAGAAGGGGATCTTCTCCTTCTCCGCCAGGGCCGACACGGCCAGGGACACGGAACTGCTGATGGTACCCGCCAGGACGTCCACCTCCTCCCGCATGATGTACTCCTTGGCGTGGCCGAGGGAGAGGTCCACCTTGAACTTGCTGTCCTTCTTCAGCACCACGATCTTCCGGCCGAACAGCCCCCCGGCGGCGTTCACCTTGTCGGCCTGCAACTGGAACGCGTCCGCCACGTCGTTGGAGTAGACGCTGGCGGGGCCGCTGTAGGCGTCGATGAACCCGATCTTGATGTCCTTGGCCGCCTGCGCCTCCTGGGGCGGCACCGTGAAACCCCACAACGCCAGCATCGCAATCCCCAGCCACACCCAGCGAATCTTCATGAGAATCCTCCTTTTGCGGGCTCCGCAGAAAGGTGTTTTACCTCGGGCAATGGTTCCTGGGGAGCCATGCGAGGCAACTGAAAACCCAACTCCGCTCCTCTATATAGCAGACATCCGGGGTACAGCAAAACGACGTTCGATGGTTTCCGGGAAGCGGGGGACCAAGGGGGGACGGGGTTCACCGGGCACCGGCGGGCCGGGCGATGCTCGCCATCTTGCCGTGGTTGAGCTCCTCCGGGGTGTCGCCGAGACCGTGGTAGTGGGGGAACCGGTACGGCCGCCGGCAGGTGCGCAGCACGTGGTAGCCGCTGCGGTCGCCGATGGTGCGGGTCGGGGTGGGGACCGCCCGGGCCGGCACCGGGGCAAGGACCCGGGGCCCCCGAAACGCGTAAATCCGGGCCGCGCCTGGCTTTCCCGGCCCTGTCCCCAGCCCCCCGTGGATAACCTATGGGCAACCCTGTGGATAGGCGGCGGGGACCCGCGACAGCCCGCCGCGGGACCCGGAGTGATGCCTTTTTGTGCACGCAAAAAACCATAACAATTTCATATATTTGTGCATTACGACCGGTTCCCTGCCGGGTCCTGGGGGGATCCCGGCCGGCCCGGGCCGCAGCACCGGGGAGGGATCGGGTTATTCACAGCCCGTGTTCCGAACCGCCCGTCTTCCCCCTGTTTCCCCCCGGTCACCCCTGTGCACCCCGGCGGCTGTCCCGGGGGGCGCTCAACCGCCCCCGGGCTCTCCCAGCAGCAGCCGGTTCTGGGGGGTGATGTCCGCGGGGATCTGCTGGGTGAAGACCCGGTAGCCCAGGGTGCCGAGGCGCGCGGCCCGGGTGGCGTCCACGGCCAGGGGGCCGGGCATCCAGCCGGCCAGGCCGCCCAGGTCGGCCCGGTCCAGGTCGTGGCAGCAGGGCAGCACCGCCAGCCGGGCGCGGGCCGCGCTCGCCAGGGACAGGACCCGGTCGGTGAGGGCGCCGCAGGCGTGCACCGACACCACCAGATCCCCCGCCCCCAGGCCAACCCCTTCCAGGTCCCCCTGCAGGAACTTTACCCGGCCCCCCAGGCGGGGCCACTCGGCCTCCAGGGTCGCCGCCAGCTTCCCCGCACTCTCCGGCAGCCGGCGGTCCACCGCCACGGCCCCCGGCGAGGTGTCGTCCAGGAGCAGCAGCAGGTGGGCCAGCAACCCGTGGCCGCAGGCCAGCTCCACCACACGACCCCCCCGGAAGCGGCGCCGCACCCGGCGGGCCACCTCCCAGGCCTCGTACAGCTCCTTGCGGGGCAGGCATTCGGCCCGGCACACGGCCCGGGCCACCCGGTCGAACAGGGTGGTGCCGGCGTACCGGGGCAGGTGCCGCAGGTTCAGGCGGTTCTTCGAGCTGCAGTCCATGGCCCGGGGTTCCCCCCTCAGTAGTGGGGGGGCGGCGCCTCGTCTTCCTGCCGGGCCAGCAGGGACGGGGCCGACGCCTTCAGCTGGGACTTCACCGCTTCCAGCTCCTGGGACATCCGGTAGATCTGCCGGGCCTGTTCCGCCGCCATCTCCTCCAGCTTGCGCAGGGCGTCGTCCTGGAACGCCACCCGCGACTCCAACTCGATCAGTCTCTCTTCCATCCTCTCCTCCACTGGGGTCTTCCGGCTGTTCCTCGGCCCCCCTAACCCGGCCCCCACACCTTCTCCCCCAGCCCCGACGGCCGCACGGTGCGCCGGGCGGCGGCCCGGGCGAACACCTCGCGGCGGCCCCACACCCGGACCTCGCTGCGGGCGCGGGTGAGGCCGGTGTAGAGCAGTTCCCGGGTGAGCACCTCGGAGTCCCGGTCGGGCAGCACCAGCAGCACCCGGTGGAACTCCGAACCCTGGCTCTTGTGCACCGTCATGGCGTAGGCGGTGTCGTGGCTGGGCACCCGGCCTGGAGCCACCGAGCGCAGGGCGCCGTCGGGGGCGGGGAAGAACACCCCGAGCTCGCCGCCCCGGGCCGGGTCGGGCCAGGCGATGCCCACGTCGCCGTTGAAGAGTCCCACCCCGTAGTCGTTGCGGGTGACGAGCACCGGACGGCCCCGGTACCAGCCGCCCCGGGGTTCGATGCGCCCCTCCCGGGCCAGCACCCCCTCGGCCAGCCGGTTGAGGCCCTCGACCCCGTAGGGGCCACCGCGCAGGGCGCAGAGGAGCTGGAACCGCCCGAACGCCTCGAGGGCTTCCGCGGGGCCCGCCGCCCCCACCACCGGGCCGTAGCCGTCGAGAACCGCGCCGGCCAGGGCCCCGGGCAGGGCCCCCGGGGCCGGGGCGTCGGTCCAACCCACGTCGGGGTGGGCGCCCGCGATGAGCAACTGGAGGGCCGCCGCGGGGTCGTCCCACAGGGCCCGGCTGACGGCGCCGATGCCGCTTGCCGGGCCGAACCGGTAGTTCTGCTGCAGCACCACGATCGCGTCGGGCAACCCCTCCTCCGCCACGGGACCGGGCAGCGGCGCACCGGTCACCCGCGCGACCAGGGCCGCGAACCGGGGCGAGAAACCGCGGACCCGCCCGCTGCCGCACAGGTCCCCCAGCACCGCCCCGGCCTCCACCGAGGCGAGCTGCCGGTGGTCCCCCACCAGCACCAGTCGGGCACCCGGGGCCAGGGCGTCCACCAGCCGGGCCATGAGCGGCAGGGCCACCATGGACGCTTCGTCCACCACCACCACGTCGTGGGGCAGGGGGTTCTCTGGGTTATGGCGAAAGCGGGGGGAGCCCGGGATCGCGCCCAGGAGCCGGTGCACGGTGGACACCTCTGCGGGGATCGCCCCGCGCACCGCCGCGGAGCACGGCAGGGCGTCCCGGGCGGCGCGGATCGACCCCATGAGCCGGGCCGCGGCCTTGCCGGTGGGGGCGGCGAGAGCGATGCGGGGCGGGTCACCGAGGCGCTGTTCGACCAACAGGGCGAGCACCTTCACCACCGTGCTGGTCTTGCCGGTGCCCGGCCCCCCGGAGATCACGCAAAACGGCTTCGCCGCCGCGGCCAGGGCGGCGAGCCGCTGGTCGTCGGGCCCGCTGCCGGGGAAGAGCCGCCCCAGGGAGGCGGCCAGCCG
>JARGFW010000036.1 GCA_029211085.1 Deferrisomatales bacterium
GCCGCGCCCAGGAAGCGATTCTCCGCTGCCCACGGATGGGCGAGTGCCGCAAGCGCAGGATGCGCAGGAGCGGCCGCTGCCCACGGATGGGCGAGTGCCGCAAGCGCAGGATGCGCAGGAGCGGCCGCTGCCCACGGATGGGCGAGTGCCGCAAGCGTAGGATGCGCAGGAGCGGCCGGTCGCCGCCCGCTCATCCGGCCAGGCTCACCTCCAGCCAGAACTCTTCTCCGTCGAGGGTGAACGGCACCACCAGGCAGGGTCCCGGCCCTTTGTGGTCGATGGTGTGGCCCTTGCCTACCACGATGGTGGGAATCGCAATCTGGAAGTTGCAGCCCTGCTGGGAGAGTTCGGCCTTGGCTCCGCCGGCGATCATGTTGGCCAGCTCGCCGATGGCGTCGCACACCTCCTCGGTGATCCCTCCGGCCTCTTCCCCCACCAGGTTGGCGTAGATGCGCCGAGCCAGGGTGCCCGGAAAGGTCACCGCCACCGAGCCGGTGGCCTCCCCGGCCAGGCCGATGATCCCGCTGACGTCGCCCCGGGCGGCGCGGCCGGTCTTGACGAACGGGGCCCCCCGCTCGGGGCGCACCGCCGCCATCATCTCCAACGCCTGAAGAGTAGCGCCGATGAACGGGTTGATGTAGTTGACGTTGAGCATGGCCCGCGCCTGCCGCTACCTGCCGAGCACTTTCTGGATCTTCTCTTTCAGAGTGTCCGGGGTGAACGGCTTGACGATGTAGTCACTCACGCCGGCCTTGATCGCCTCGAGGATCTCCTTCTTGGCCGCCTCGGTGGTGACCATGATGATCGGCACGTCGGTGTACTGGGAGTTGGACCGCAGGGTCTTGACGAAGGTGAGCCCGTCCATCTCGGGCATGTTCCAGTCGGTGAGCACCAGCTCCACCCCGGCCATCTTGGCCAGGGCATCCACGCCGTGCTCCGCCTCCACCACATCGGTGTAGCCGATGCGGTTGAGGGTGTTCTTGATGATGCGGCGCATGGTGGAAGAGTCATCGACGGTCAGAATCTTCACCGGTTTCCTCCTTTGGATCGACTGCGGCGGCACCCCAGTGGGGGAGGGGCCGCCGGTTGGTGTGAGGGTGAGTGGGGGTACTGATCGGTCACCGGTGAAAAAACTGGAGGACTTTCTTGGGATCCCGCTGCTCAGCGCAGAGGTCCCTCAGCGGACCTCCACCACCTCTACCGGAGGACCGCCGGGGATCTCCAGCTCGGCGGCGGTCAAGGGCCCCACCACCACCGTCACTCCGGTGCCGCCATCAAACCAATGGGCTGCGTTGCGGGCACCCTCGAGAGCCACCGCGATGACCGCGGGGAGGTAAAGGGAGGGCAGATCCTCGGGGAGCGCCTCCAATCGCAGGCTCATGCGCTCCCACACCGCGCTGCCCGGGTCCTGGTAGCGGAACACATGGCGGTTGACCACCGCGTCCCGGGCCCGGGACAGTTCTTCGGCGGTGATTCCCTCGGCGGCCACCTGCCCCAGGATGGCCGCCACCGCCCCGCGCACCTCCACCACCGCGTCGGCCCGGGTCTGGGCACTGGCACCGAGCACCCCGAACCCCGGCAGGGCCTGGTAGAAGCTGCCCACGCTGTAGGCCAGACCGCGGTTGGATCGCACCTCCCGCACCAACCGGGACTGGAAGCCCGAGCCCCCGACCACCTGCTCCACCAGGTCGAGGGCGTAGAACTCCGGATCCAGTCGGTCCGGCCCGAGGCGCCCCCACACCAGGGTCGCCTGGGGCACGTCCTTGGGCACCAGCACCACCCGGGGAGCCGGCGGCTGGGGTGGAGCCAGTGGGGGGAAACCGCCACCGTCAGCGGGCAGGCTGCCGAAACGCCGCTCCAACTCGGCCAGCAGGTTCCCCGCGTCGAAGTCTCCCACCGCGCCCACCACCCACGTCCCCTCCGTCAGCAGCCGCCGGTGCAGTGCCTCCACTTCGGGCCGCCCCACCGCGGCTACGCTCTCGGGGGTGGCCAGCACGCCCCTGGGGTGGCCCGGGTAGAGCGCCCGGCGGAACTCCCGAAACGCCAGGGATTGGGGGTCATCCGCTTCCCGCAGCAGCCGTTCCTGCACCTGGGTGCGCGCCCACACCACCCGCTCCTCCCGGAACGTGGGGCGCCACAGCACCTGTTCCAGCAGTTCCAGGGCCCGGTCCAGATCCCAGCGCAGGGTCGACAGGACGAGCTGTCCGGTGCTGCGCCCCAGGGACACCGAGAGCTGGATGGCCCTCTCGTCCAGGGCCTCGTCCAGCGCTTCCGGGGCGAACCCGGCCGTTCCCCCCGTGCGCCACGCCGGCCCGGCCACATCGGCCAACCCGGCCTGACTCGGCGGGTCGTACACGCTGCCGCCGCGAAAGCTGAGGGTCAGCCGCACCAGGGGCAGGTCGTGGTCCTCCAGCAGGAACACCGGCACACCGCCGGAGAGTTCGTGCAGCACCGGTGCCGGGGGCTCAAACGCCGGGAGGGCGAACTGTGCCCGGCGCGGGTCCAGGGCGGTAATGGAGGCGCAGCCGGCGGTGAGCAGTGCCAGACACACAACGGTGAACCAACGGCGGGCCATCAGCTGTCCTCCCCGGGCCCGGTCGCCCCGGGCGCGACCGTGGGCACCAGCACGGCGGTGGTGCGGTTCTCCGGCACCAGGTAGGTGCGCACCGCTGTTGCAACCTCCTCTGCAGTGATCCCGGCGATCACTCCGGCGTGCTCCTCCAGGTAGCGCCAGTCACCAGCCACGCTCTGGAAGTACGCCAGGTTGCGCGCCAGTCCACTATTGGATTCCAGTGAGCGGATGCGCGCCGCCTGCAGCCGGCGCAACACCCGCTGCAGCTCAGCCGGGGTGGGTGGCTCGGCAGCCAGGCGCTGCAGTTCCCCCTCCAGCGCCTCCTCCACGGCGGCGGGTGCCGCCCCCGCCACCGGGGTGGCAAACACCGCGAACAGGTTGGCGTAGCGCGCCCCGGGGATGCCGTTGGCGGTGCTCACCGAGGCCGCCAGGTGCCGCCGATCCACCAGTTCACGCACCAACCGCGAGGACCGTCCGTCGCTGAGCAGCGCGTCGATCACGTCGAACACGTAGTCGTCGCGGTGGGGCAGGGTCGGCTTGTGGTACGCGACGATCAGGCGCGGTTGGGCGTCGAAGCGCACCTCCACCCGCTTCGCTCCCCGCTGGGGTGGCTCGATGGTCGCCACGGGCCGCCCCCCCCCAACGGCGGGCAGGTCCCCAAAATAGCGCTCCGCCAGGGCGAAGAACGCGTCCGGGTCCACCGCCCCCACGGCCACCACCACCAGATGTTCCGGGCCGTAATAGCGTCGGTAGAACTCGCGGGTCGGCATCGGGTCCAGGTTCGCCAGATCGGACGGCCAGCCGATCACCGGGTCCCGGTAGGGGTGGGCCGCGTAGGCGGTGGACAGCAGCGCCTCGTAGAGCAACCCCCCGGGGTCGGCCCCGTAGCGCTGGTTGCGCTCCTCTTCCACCACGTCGCGCTCCACATAGAACTCGCGCAGCACCGGGTCGCGCATGCGCTCGGACTCGATGCGCGCCCACAGCTCCAGGCGATTGGCCGGCAGACTGACGATGTAGCTGGTGAGGTCGACGGTGGTGAAGGCGTTGAACCCCACCGCCCCGTTGCGGGCGTAGATGGCGTCGATCTCGTCCTTCACCACCAGGGGACGGTGGCGGCCCTGCAGCTCCGCCAGGCGCGCGGCCAGCCGCCCCGCATCGGCCTCCCGGCCCTCCCGGCGCGCGCCGTCCAGGGCCCGCCCCGTCTCCTCGATCTGGGCGAGCAGCGGTTTCTCCTGGCCCCAGTCCCGGGTACCCAGGTCCCGGGTACCCTTGAACAGCATGTGTTCCAGCAGGTGGGCGGTGCCTGTCTGCCCAGCGGGCTCGTCCACCCCCCCCACCCCGAAGGTCATCTGCAGGCTCACCGTCGGCGCACCGGGGCGCCGCAGAGCGAGCACCGTGACGCCGTTTTCCAGCCGGTGTTCCCGCACCCGCCCTTCCAGGCTCCACTGCTCGCCCCCCGCCGCCAACCCCAGGGCCGCCCACAGCAGCACCGCGAGACCCGTCAGAAAACCCCATGTCTTGCTCACCTGCTCTCCTTTGTTCACGGTTCGTCGAACGCGGCGATGGTACGAGCCGCGGCAGCGCACCGCAAGCCGCGCTCCAGGGGGTTGGATGCCGGCGAGCCGCTGGAAGCTACACCGCAGCACGTGCTACGCTGCGTGCCGTAGCAGATGCCCTGCGGCAGGAGGAGTTCCGATGGCTAGCGACCGACCCCAGTCCCCCGCGCTCCCCGCCGAACTCTCGGCGATCCTGGCTACCCGCGGCGCCGCGCGGGAGGATCTACTGCTGGCCTCGGACCACCTGGACGAACTGGTGCCCCGGCTCGCCCCGGAGGCGCTGTTCTTCACCCTCAGTGGCATGAGCCAGGAGAATGTGCCGGAGGTGCTGTCCCACGCCACGTCCGAGCAGGTGGAGTTCCTGCTGGATCTGGACTTGTGGAACAAGGACCGCATCCGCGCCGACCGCGCCGTGCCCTGGCTGACCCTGCTGCAGCGCTGCGGCGACCCGGCCCTGGAGCGCTGGCTGCCGGACCTGGAACTGGCCGACCTCACCCTGCTGTTGGGCCAGTTGGTGCGGGTGCAGGTGGTCAGCGAGGACGACGAGCCCCTGCAGGACACCCCCGGCCGGGCACCGTTCACCCTGGATGGCCTGTACTACGTGTCCGCGCCCGAGACCCAGGAACCCCTGCTGCGCCACCTGCTCATCGTGCTGCACGGCACGTCATCGGACCAGTACTACAAGTTGATGGAGGCGCTGATCCGCGACGTCGACTCCGAGCTCGAGGAGTACTGTTTCGAGACCCGCCAGCGGCGGCTGGCCGCCCGGGGCTTCCCCGAGTGGGAGGAGGCCATGGAGGTGTACGCCCGCCTGGACGGGGCCGCCCTGGAGAACCTGCCGGTGCGCACCCAAGCCCCCGTGGAGGACACCGACGATGCGGCGCCCCCGCACTACCCCGTGCTGGTGGCGGGCGCCAGCGGCGGCCGCCTGGCCCAGGCACTGGAGGCACTGCCCCTCGACATCGACCCCGCCCCCCTGCAGCGCGAACTGGCGTACCTCACCCACAAGGTAGCGGTGGCCGACGGCCTGGACCTGGGCCAGGTCGAGTCTCTGGAGACCGCCGCTCGCAAGGTGGCCGACTACGTCTCCATCGGGCTCGAGTCCCTGTGCGGCACCGACCCGGCGTGCTGTGCCGAGGCGCTCTGCAGGCACTGGCTGCAGCACCTGTTCCGGGTGGGCTGGACCCGCATCCGCCGGGTGCGCACCCGGGCCCGCCGGGTGATCGAGAAGGGCTGGCCCCAGGGGCACAAAGAACGCCTGCTGTTCCTGGACGAGCCCCTGCCCCGCATCCTGGACGGGCTGATGATGATCCACCCCCAGTGGTACGCCGTGAGCGAAGTCGGCTACCGCCGTTTCAGCACCCTGGACGAGGTGCGCGCCGCCGAGTGGGCGGTGGGCAAGGTGGAGTTCCTGGGGCAGTTCCTGCTCGGCATCGTGGACCTGCGCCTGGGGGACCTGCGGGAAGCCCTGGTGCGGCTCGACACGGAGAACCTCAAAGGTTCCACCGTGTTCCTCACCTCCCTGGTCAACGCGGCCCTGGAACACGGGTTCCGCTTCACGCCCGTGCCCCGCGACCAGGCCCGGGCCGGCCTGGCCCGGGTGTGGGAGACCGACCGCCCGCCGCGCCGGGTGCGCC
The DNA here is from genome assembly GCA_029211085.1 of Deferrisomatales bacterium. Lineage (GTDB taxonomy): Bacteria > Desulfobacterota > Deferrisomatia > Deferrisomatales > JARGFW01 > JARGFW01. The sequence goes on from JARGFW010000036.1 coordinate 5,766, forward strand.
CCGAACTGGCCGGAACCGCGGTGGAGTGGGCACGCTCGGTGCGCCCCATGAACCAACCGGAGGAGGCGTTCCTGACCGAGTTCGTGGGTGACTGCTTCACCCTGCTGGAAGAAGAGTTCGGTCACCTGGCCGAAGACGAGGTGCCGGACCCGCGTTTCACCCGAGGGCTTTGGATCGAGTAGCCGTCACGCGCCGTTGGTCACGGGTCCACTGGTCGCGCGCCCGCATCCTGGTACGATTGCCCACCCGGGCATGCCCCCAGCCCCCACCGAGGTGAACCCCATGGCCCCCACGACCTTGTACGCCGTCCCCTGGTGCACCAAGTGCCACCGGGTGCGCACGTTTCTCGACGCCGCCGGGGTGCCGTATGTCGAGGTCGACCCCGACGCCGACCCCGATGCCCGGCAGCAACTGGCCGACACCGCCGGTGGCGATCTCAGTGTGCCCGCCGTACAGGTGGGGGGGCGGCTGCTAATGAACCCGGATGACACAGCCCTTGCCGAGGCGCTCCAGGTGCCGGTGCCCGACGACCTGGACGTGTACGACGTGATCGTCGTCGGCGGCGGCCCGGCCGGGCTCACTGCGGCGATCTACACCACCCGGGAGCGGCTGCGCACCCTGGTGCTGGAGAAGGGCCTACCCGGGGGCCAGGCGGCGGCCACCGGCCAGATCGAGAACTACCCCGGCTTCCCCGACCCGGTCAGCGGCGCCGAGTTGATGCAGCGGGTACAGAAGCAGGTGGAGAAGTTCGGCGCCGAGCTGCGTACCTTTGAAGAGGTCTCCGCCCTGGGCGCCGACGACGGCCTGCTGCGGGTCACCGCCGGTGCCGACACCTACCGGGGCCGCAGCGTCATCCTCGCCACCGGCTCGGTGTACCGGCGCATGGGCGTTCCTGGGGAGGAGGAGCTGATCGGCCGGGGGGTGAGCTTCTGCGCCACCTGCGACGCCCCGTTCTTCCGCGGCAAACACGTGGTGGTGGTGGGGGGCGGCAACTCCGCTCTCCAGGAAACCCTGCATCTGGCGGAGTTCGCGGCCCGCATCACCCTGGTGCAACTGCTCGACCGGCTCACCGGCTCCCCGGTGCTGGAGCAGCGGGTGCGCTCCATGCCCGGAGTGCAGGTATTGCTCGGCCATCGCATCACCCGGGTGCTGGGCAGCGACAGCGTGGACGGTGTACAACTGGAACCCACGGACGGCGGCGCCAGCCGCGACCTGCCCTGCGACGGGGTGTTCGTGTTCATCGGCCTGGTGCCCAACACCGAGTTCCTCAAGGGCACCCTGGAACTGGACGAGGCCGGCTTCGTCGTCGCCGACCCCAGCAACCTGGCCACTACGCTGCCCGGGGTGTTCGCCGCCGGCGACCTGCGCGCCGGCAGCGCCAAACAGATCACCTCGGCCGTTGGCGAAGGCACCGTAGCCTCGTTCATGGTCAAGCAATGGCTGGAGACACGCCGCGCTGAAATAGCCGGTGAAGAGGGACCGGTGAACAGTGAATGGGAAAGGCCCCAGACACAGACCGTGCGCAACTGACCCTACCTGTTCACTGTTCACTTCTCACTGTTCACTCACCCCATCCGTGGGGCTCGCCCTTCGGGCGGCCCTTCTGGCCGTGCGATTCCACGCTCCTGTGGAATCGTCACTGGTAACTCGCAAGGAGTCCCCATGCGCAAGGTCGCCATCGTCTACACCACCCGGACCGGCGAGACCGAGAGGATGGCCCAGGTCATCGTGGAGGGCGTGCAGTCTGCCGGCGGCGAGCCCCACCTGATGCGGGTCGAGGAACTGGACGACGTCTCCCCCCTGGCGGCGTTCGACGCCATTGCGGTGGGCACCCCCACCCAGGAGGCCAAGGAGGTGCACGAAGTGACCGCGTTCCTCGACCGCCTCGCCGCCAGCGACATCAAGGGCAGGTACGCCGCCGCGTTCGGCTCCTACGGCTGGAGCGGTGAGGGCCCCTACATCGCCGCCCTGCGCCTGGAACGGGAGTGCGGCATGAAGATGGTGGCCGAACCCCTGCGGGCAAAACAGGGGCTCAAAGGCACGGAGTTCGACGTGTGCCGCGCCTTCGGCATGAAACTGGTGTTCGGGGAGTAGTCCCCGTCTGGGCCACAAGCACCGGGCCAGAGCACTCCGGCACCTCAACCCCGGGGAGCCACATGCGACGCGCCCGGCCCCCAACCCGGCGCGGTCCGGGAGATCCGCCCTGCTGAAACCAGCCTCGACGCGGCAGAAGGTATAGTGAGCGGGGATGGGCATGGTCCGCAGCACTCGAGCGACGACCGCACCCGACGGCCGCAACGCCCACCCAGGCGTTGGCGGCCGTGTTGCATCCGGGTTGGTCTCCGGGGCGGTACCATTGACGGGAACGAAGCCCGCCGGGCCGCGCGCCGGTACAGGCCGTCGTCCCAGCGGTTGGCCGAAGAGCTGATGAAGAGAACTTCACGATTTCACTTACCCCTGGGCTCCCCTTCCCCGCCGCCCGTTCATCCGCTCGGGCGCTGCCGAGACATCACCGCATCCAGGCGGTAGAGCTGCCGGGCATCGAGGGACGATTCCCAGCGGCCGCTCGCCTTGGCCCAGACCACGGCACCGAAAAACAGGCTCAAGAAGGCGATGGAAAGGACGACCGGGCGCAGGGTCGCGAGGCCGAGCAACCGAAAGCGCAGGGCCCCGTCCACCGGGCACACCTCGGCGCAGCGGGTGCACCCGGTGCACTCCGCACTGACCACACACCTCCTGGCACCTTCCACATCCACCCCGTTGGGGCACTCCCGACTGCACTTGTGGCAGTGGATGCAGGTTTCCGCGTCGCGCACCAGTGCCACCGGGCTGAGCAGGCCGAGCACGCCCAGCAGCGCTCCATAGGGGCACAGGTAGCGGCACCAGAAGGACCGGATCAGGATCGACAGGCCCACCAGAGCACCGACCACCCCCAGGCCCACAGGTCCGATACGGGCGAACAGGTCGAACATCTTGATGTCGGAAACCGCGTAGTAGGGCGTGCGCAGGAACGCCAGCGCCTGCGCGGTGGGCATCAGGAAGAACACCTTGAAGGCAAACGCGAACACGGCGTACTTCGCCACCAGCAGGCCGATGTCGGCCCAGCGGGGAACGGCCAGGTTGCGCCCCATGAGCTTGCGGCCGAGCCAGCCCAACCCTTCGGAGAGGGTGCCGAGGGGACACACCCAGGAACACAGGCTGCGGCGGAACAGCCACGCGGTGGCCAGGGTCGCCAACAGGAGGGTGAGACCCGCCGGGTGCACGGGGTCGAACTGCCCGGTCGCCAGGAACCCCCGCAGCGCGACGATGGCGGCGATCGGCAGGAACCCCTCGACCACCGGGGGCCGGGCCAGCGCTCCTGCGGGGGGGCCCACGCGCAGCGCCTCCACGAACGCAGAAAACTCCCAGGCGGCCAACAGGACCAGGGCCGCCACGGCGAACTGGGTCGTGCGGCGCAGCACCAGGCCGGGGTGGGTGCGGGCGAAGCAGAGAAGCGCCTTCCCGCGCCCGGCCGGCATCTTCGGCACCATGGAGTTCCTTCGACGGAGAGAGATGAGGCGACACGACGGCGGCGCCGCCGTGCAGGCCGGAAGCCCGGCACGGAAGTATCCCACAGGTGCGGCTGCCACGCACCGTCTACTGGGGGGTCGAAAGCCGGCGGAGCGGGGAGGTGCGAATGCCACGCCGTGGACCGGCTGCGGCATGGAGGCGACCGTCAAGGACCCCCGCACGGGCGCCCCTGACGGTCGAAGCAGTTCGTTGCTACTCGGCGGTCTCCATGGTGGTTTCGACCGGCGCGGGGGTGTGAGACGCCGGATCGTGCAGTTGCAAGCGATTTCGGGTCATGGTTCCGGTGCCCGTGCCGGAACCGTCCCGCACCTGAACCCGCTCCCGGTGCTGGTAGCGGTTCGTATCGCCAGCCGTCCGCATCCCCTGGCCGCCGCCCTGGGAGACGGTGCCCACCGCGCCGCCACTACCGCCACCGCCGTTGCCGCCACGGGCCTCCGCGTTCATCTGCAGGCCCGCCAAACCCACCACCACTGCCAGCATCACGATCGTCTTGCGCATCTTCGGTCTCCTTGAAATCACGGTGTGGTTGCCATGCCAGGTAGACGCGACGGCTCATCCCAGGGTTTACCTCCCCGAGCAACAGCCGCGCCCCGCGGCTGAGCAGTCGCAGAGGTGACGGGTGGCACTCCAACACGGGATGCGAGGAACCGAGAGGGCGGCTCCCCCACGCCGAAGCGATGCGCGATCGTCTGGAGAGATGGACCAAAGTCCAGTGTCGAGGGCCGCTTTCGTGCTATATTCTCCCGCGACGCGCCAACTGCCCTGCTTGCCAAACGAAGCGGAGACCATGTTCTCGTCCGTGGATGCCATCGTCGAGACCCTGGAGCAGCAACACTACGTAGCCGACCGCGAGCTGGCCACGGTGTTGTACCTGAGCCAGCGGCTGGAGAAACCCCTGTTCCTGGAAGGTGAACCGGGGGTGGGTAAGACCGAACTGGCGGTGGTGCTGGCCCGGGCGATGGATACCCGGCTCATCCGCCTGCAGTGCTACGAGGGGCTCGACGCCTCCACAGCGATCTACGAATGGAACTACCCCCGGCAGATCCTCGAGATCAAGCTCCAGGAGCACTGCGGAGATCGCGAGAAGCTCTCGGAGACGATCTTTCGCGAGGAGTTCCTGATCCGCCGGCCCCTGCTCGAAGCGATCCAGCACGAGGGACCCCGCCCCGCCGTACTGCTGATCGACGAACTGGACCGCGCCGACGAGGAGTTCGAGGCGTTCCTGCTGGAACTGCTCGCAGATCATCAGATCACCATTCCCGAACTGGGCACCATCCGCGCCACCCACAAGCCGCTGGTGGTGCTCACGTCGAACCGGACCCGGGAGGTCCACGACGCCCTCAAGCGCCGCTGCCTGTACCACTGGATCGACTACCCGGAGTTCGACAAGGAGTACGCCATCGTCAAGGCGCGCCTGCCCGAGGCCGAGGACGCGCTGACCGCCCAGGTCTGCCGGTTCATGGAGCGGATCCGCACCATGGACTTCCTGAAGAAACCGGGGATCGCCGAGACCCTGGACTGGGCGGCCGCACTGCTGGCGCTCCATCAGAACGCCCTGGATGCGGAGCTGGTGGAGGCGACCCTCGGCTGTATCTTCAAGAACCACCAGGACATGAGTTTGTTCCAGAACGCCCTGTGGGGTGACGCGGACAAACGCCAGGAGGTCCTGCGCCAGATCAAGGAGGCTGCCTGTTGACCCACCCCCCCGCCGCGGATGACGTTTGGACCCTGGCCGCGGAGAAACTGCGGCTTGGCGAGCTGTTCTGCCTGGCGACGGTGGTGCGGGCAGCGTCGCCGGAGTTGCCGGTAGGAACCAAGGGGCTGTTCACCGAGGCCGGGCTGGTCGCGGGTTCCGAGGCACTGCGGGCCGACCCGGGGCTGGCACGGCTCGCCGCCACCGCCCTCTCCCGCCGCCACAGCGCACGGGTCGAAGGCGCCGACGGCAGCCAGGTGTTCCTCGACGTGATGGGTGCCCAGCCCCGCCTGCTGATCTGCGGCGCCGGGCACATCGCGATCCCCCTGGCCCGGCTCACCCTGGCGCTGGGCTTCGAGGTCACGGTCCTCGACGACCGTCCCGACTTCGCCCGCCCCGAGCGCTTCCCCGGCGCCACCGTTCGGGCCGAAGAGTTCACGCCGGCCCTGGCCGCCATGGACCTGGGCCCCGAGCCGTACGTGGTGATCATCACCCGCGGCCACGAACACGACACCGAGTGCCTGGCAGGGGTGCTGAACAAACCAACGCGTTACGTCGGCATGATCGGCAGCAAGCGCCGGGTGCGGTTTGTGCTGGAGACCCTGGCGCGGGAGGGCGGCGCAGCCGAGCGCCTGGAGCAGGTGTTCTCCCCCATCGGCCTGCCGATCGGCGCGGAGACCCCCGAAGAGATCGCCCTGACCATCGCCGCGGAACTCGTCTGCGTGCGCCGCAAGGGTCCGCAACAGGCCTGGACTCTGCGCACCGCGGTGACGCCTCCGGGGAGGACACCGGCATGACCGACCTGGAGATCTTCCGACGCCTGCAGCAGTACCGGTCCGAGGGGGTGGGCGGCTGTCTCGCCACCATCGTCGAAGCCGCCGGTTCCACGCCCCGGGGCGCGGGTGCCAAGATGCTGGTGTGCGCCGACGGCTCCACCTACGGGTCCGTGGGGGGCGGCTGCAGCGAGAACCAGGTGCGCAGCAGCGCCCTGCGGTGCCTGCTGGGCAGCGGCGAGCCCGAACTGCTCGAGGTGGACCTCACCGACGACCTCGGCACCCGTGGCGGCGACGTGTGCGGGGGCAGGCTGTGGATCCTGGTCGAGCCGTTCTGAGCCCACGGAGAGCGTTCCGCGTTCGCCCCGGGGTGGGTGGGGCGCGGCGGGGAGAAGGAACATGGTGAAAAGCCCCTCCCCGCCCCCAGAAGCCGGCTCCGCACCCTTGGGAATGGCGGCCAACGTAGTCGCCTTCTCCCGGTTCCTCAAACAGGGGGGCATACCGTCCCACCCTAGCGCCACCCTCGACGCCTGCCGCGCGGTGGCGGTGATCGATATCGCAGACCGCGGGCAGGTCTACTGCGCCCTGCGCGCCAACTTCATCACCTGCCGGGATCAACTCGCCGCTTTCGACCGCCTCTACACCCTGTTCTGGGAGCAGGGGGTGCGCCTGTTGCACCCCAATCCCGGCGAGTCGCCGACACGCCCGCAGGCGGGTGCATCTACCGCGGAGGGGGAGAGCACCGTCGATATCCTCGTCCCCGAGCGCCCCGCCACCGGGGGCGCGAGTACCCTGGAGGTGTTGCGCAAGAAGGATCTGCGCCATCTGCTGCCCGAAGAGCAGCCCGCGGTGCGCGCCGCCCTGCAGGCCATCCTCACCAAGCTGGCAACCCGGCCGAGCCGTAGGAGCCGCCCGTCGGCACGCGGTCCCGAGATCGCGTTTCGTCACACCTTCCGCCGCAACGCCCCGTACGGCACTGACATCCTGCGACTGGCCCACAAGACGGCGAAGATCGGCAAGCGCCGCCTGGTGTTCGTCGGCGACGTGTCCGGCTCCATGGATACCTACGCGGGGTTCTTCCTCCTGCTGGCCCACGGTCTGGCGCGGCGCGACCGGGGGGCGGAGGTCTATGCGTTCTCCACGCGGTTGTTCCGCCTCACCGAGTTCGTGCGCGACCGGGATGCCACCCGTGCCGTGGCTCGGGTAGCCGAACAGACCCGCGGCTGGTCGGGGGGAACCCGATTGGGGACGTGCCTGGGGCAACTCAACGACGGGCTGGCCCGCGGCGGCGCCCGACGCCCCTCGGCGGTCATCGTGTTCAGCGACGGCTGGGACCGGGGGGATCCCGAGACCCTGCAGCGGGAGATCGTGCGGCTGAAGAGCTCGGCCCAGCGGATCCTGTGGCTCAACCCGCTCTTGGGAGATCCCGGCTACCAACCCCTCAGCCGGGGCATGGCCACGGTACTGCCCTACGTGAACGGCTTCTACCCCGCCCACAACCTCGAAAGTCTGGTGCGCTTTTCCCGCGAACTGGTCCGGAGCCGCTAAGAGCGAATCCCCTGCTTGGTTCTGCGGATCTGACGATGATGAACGCGGCAATCGACCCCATCCAGTGCGAGCAGTCAGGGGGGATTGTGCCAGGGGCGCTTCGGAGATTCGGCGACATTCGGGCGCACTTCTTCGCGCTCATTTGGCTGGTCAAGCGTTCCGTTTCACGAGCTCACAGAGGGGCTGTCTTGGGTCTTTCGTTTTCGCCGGTGCTACAGGTCCAGCCGATGGGTGCGAGCGACCTGATCTCTCCATTCCGGTGAGACGCCGATGGCGTCGGCGTAGTCGGGCCACCGGGCTACGACATCTCGGACCTCGCGATAGATCGCTTCGGCCCGACCGCGCTTCATGGCCACCTGCTCGGCACAGGCCCGGAGGTCGTCCAGCACGAACCGGTCTCGTTTGCAGTTGAGAGTCATCTGGTGCACAGACGTCCATTGCCCAGTAGGCTGGTAGCTGTAGGTGACGTCGAAAGCAGGCGAAAGCGACCAGCGCCCCTCCTTGTCCATGAGAAACGCGATGTTCTTCACGTGGTCGTCCTGGTTGCGCGCGACGACGTTGAACACCATCCGGCGAAACTGCTCCTCAAGGGTGTCGCGCGGCAATCCCAGCTGTCGAATGACCAACAGCGCTTGCTCATAGGAGTGGGCCCCGGCCATGTTGTAATCGAAGTGGGCCAGCCCGCCCAGCGACTGCATGTGGAGCTTCCCCCCATCCGGCAACCGATCGAAACGACGGGTCATGAAATGGCGCCGCCCGTTCTCCTCCAGCAACCGGCAAGCGCTCATCAAGATCCCCGCATCGGTCGCCATCTTGGAGTATGCATACTCGATCACACCGTAGCCCTTCGGGTCTTCCATCTCCTTATCACGATTTCCCGAAACACCGTCGAACTTCAGCAGCCAGTGTTCAAACCCTGGCCCGGCCTTGACCTGTCCAGAGCGGATCTCGCCGGTCTCCGGGTTCCAGGCGACGACGGCTTTTGCCCTGGCTCCTCCCGCGGATGTGCCCACACGCAAGATGTCGCGCAAGGCCTCTTCCTTCTCGTGGGCCTCCCCAAAGGTTACCTGCAGGTCGTTCCGATGGCTCAGGATCTCGGAGGCCAACTCGACCAACCGCTCGACCTCGATAGGATTCGCGCGGCGCGCTTTGGGGCCGGTCGCCGGGGCAAACTCCAGCGCCCCCATGCCCCGTGTGCCGACATAGCACAGCCTTTCGACGGCGTTGAACGAATCAGGCTTCCTGCCCTGCGTCGCAAGCCACGCGTCAATCAGGGTGTTGCCGTAGCGGTCCGGCAAAGAATCCGCAAGCAATCCCGGGAGCCCGAGAAACGTGGCGGGCGCAAGGCCAGGGAACGAATAGATCTCCCGGGAAAGCGGCATCCTGAGTGGCGAGACCTCGATCCCGCTCGGGATGAATGCGGGGTCGAACTGGAACGAGGCGGCTCGCCCTCCTTCTTCCAGGGCTACCGCTCCGATCGTCCGGCCCCACAGCTTTACCTCGGCGACCGTGGTCACGTCTCGTCCCCCCAAGACCATTCCGATCCCCGCTCAGAACGGTGGCCCACAGCCGAAGCGCGCCGTCTTTCCTTGCCCCTCAACTTCAGAAGGTCCATCGGGCTCGGGCCCATCGGGGGAATCGCTGCGTCCAACGATTCAAGCAACCCCAATACCCGCATGATGCGGATCAGCGTCGTGAGTTGGGTGGACTCTCCCGCCTCCACCCGCTCCACGGTTCGCTTGCCGACACCCGCCTCTTTAGCCAGGTCGGCTTGTGAGAGATCTTGGCCAAGCCGCCGACGCGCCAACCTGTGGCCGAGCTCTTCGAGAACGGCCGCATCGTTCATGAGCGAACTGATATTCAATGTCGTCTCCTATGGCGAGTTAGTGCCACTAATCTACCATAGATCGCCACACATTACGACATACAAAAAAAAACATATTCGCAATACATGACGACTTGTACCTGGCGAAGCCGCTCAACTCGGCACTCTTGACGAAATGTGCTCTGCCAGCCAGGCTCGGCTGCCCGGAGCGAGTGTTCTTGCCAGGCCGTCGGCAAGGTTTCCGTCTGCCTGTGATACCCCGCCAACCCTGCGCCGATACGAACGCGGGAATTTCAACGGAGCCCAGATCACACACCGTCGAAAAGCGAAACTACCTTTTTGCGCCAGCCGGCCGGCCGGATTTCCAGGACCACAAACTCACCAATGGCGCGTGGCTCTGAGGCGGCAACAGGCTTCACATCGTAACCCTGTCTTTCGGCAGATGCCGGTCCCCCTAAGGCGCTTTGACAGGCATGCTCGCCTGTTGTTACAAGGGTTTGATGGTGCACGGTGGGGGCTCGAGCCTACCTCCGGTCTCTGTCAGGGCGCCTATCCCCGCTCGGCGAGGTAGCGATACCCTATGAGCAGGTCTGCCGCATCCGCGTCGCCGAGGATGCTAGCCTCCAGGCCATCAACGGCGCCCACGCCGACGATCCGCGGGTCGCGCACATGGAGCTCAATCAGATGATCTCGGTGCCGGAGTCGGTGCAGGAGGAAGCGCAGAGACGGTGACGGAGATTGCCCCGCGTGACGTCTAGTGGAAACGCATAGGGCAGGAACGCGTTGATCAGGCGCAACCCATCTCGGGGGGATATTATGGGACAGAGGCGCCCCATGGCCCGACAGAGGACGGTACTTCTTTTCGTTGTGTTGATGTTCTGGGTGAACGGCGTTCGGGGAGCGGAAGCGGGCCCGCCGGTGAAAGCGCGGGACCCCGTGGAAGTACCCTCCGGGGCCTCTAGCCCCCAACCGACCCTGCCATCCGGTGTGAAATCACTTGTCTACCGCGGTGGGCTGCTCACCTTGGATGCGGAGAATGCGAGCCTTCTCGAGGTGCTTCGGGCCATCTCCAGCCTTACCGGCATTCCCATCGAGCCGCAAGCCGGGGTAGGCGGCGGAGTAGCGGTCACCATCGACGCCGCGCCCTTGCAGGAGGCTTTGCTGCAGATCGTTCGTGCAGCAGGAGAGGAGAACTACGCACTGGAGTTCGTGGGCGGGGACGAGTCTGGCGAGCCCTCGCGCGTGGACCGGGTGGCAGTTCTGCGCAGAGGCAACCGGGTCCCGCCCCTTGAGGTGGCGAGCCCGGAACTCTCCGCCGAGGTCGCAGAGCGGCTGCGGGCGCGGGAGGTGGAGTACCGCGCGCTCTTTGCGGAGATGGCTAAGAGGAAGAGCCCGATCGGCGAGGCCATCACCGAGTACAAGGCCCCGGGCACCAGCGACAAGAGGCGCACCAAGCTCAAGACGTTTTTTCGGCAGACCCCGGTGCGAGACCCCAAGGACAAGGCGCTCCTGAAGGCGGCGATCTTCGACCCCAAGAACCGCGTGCTCATCAACGAACTCGAGATGGCGCTCTTGCACGCAATTCAGAACAATCCCGAGGAGGGGGACAAGGAATACCTCCTCCACCTTTTCACCCGGCCCGACATCGGTGTGGGGTGGCTTGTGTACGCCATACCGCGGGTATGGGACGAGAGGTACGTACCGCACCTGATTCACTATGCGAACTTGGGTGCTGGTGAGGCAATAGAGATCCTCGGCCAGATGAAGGTCACCGAAGCCGTGCCGGTGCTGGAGGCATTGCTGCGAGCTGGTGATGGTCTTACACCCAGGAACGCCGCAAACGCCCTCTTTTTGATCACTGGTCACAAGTACACATACTGATTTTGCGGCGGTGCTCTGCGCCCAACGGCGCCATATTGCACGCTGTCGGCGCGGATGGAACTCCAGGCGTGAAGATTGCCCCAACACGGAAAGGGCCGCCCCGGTGAAGAGGCGGCCCTCGGGTCTATTGGTTCATTCGTAGGGTGCTCAGCGGCTCTTGTAGATCCTGCGCACTTCCTTCTTGATCGACTTCCACTTGTCGCGCTCCACCCTGGCCGGTGAGGTGGACTCGACCGCCTGGTGGTAGGCGATCTCCTTGCCGAGGCGGTGGAATGATTCCAAACGATCGGCATCCAGGTCCCCCTCCTCAACCGCGCACAGGACGGCGCATCCCGGTTCGGTGGTGTGGGAGCAGTCGGTGAAGCGGCACCGCTGAGCCAGTTCCGCGATGGAGCCGAAAGCCGCAGACAGCGCCTCCTCGCCGGCGATGAGAGCGACCTCCCTGAGGCCGGGGGTGTCGATCATCACTCCACCACCGGGAATGACCAGTAACTCGCGATGGGTCGTCGTGTGACGGCCTTTGCCCGTGGTCTCCGAGGTCTCTGCGGTCCGCTGGCGCTCGCCTCCCATGAGGCCGTTCAGGATCGTCGACTTTCCGGCACCCGAAGAGCCAAGGAGGCAGGCGGTCCGTCCCGGAGGCACCAGGGCACGCACCATGTCAATGCCCGCCACGTCGAGGGCCGACAGCGTCTCGACCGTCGTTGCCGGAGCCAACGCCCGGACCTCCTCGGCCTTCAGGTCTGCATCGAAACACAGGTCCGCCTTGTTCAGGAGGATGGCCGGTTCGACGCCCCCTCCCCAGGCCAGGGTGAGGTAGCGTTCGATGCGCCTGGGGTTGTAGTCGCGGTCGAGGCCGCAAACGACGATGGCGACATCGACGTTGGCAGCCATCACCTGCTGCCTTGCGGCTGTTGGCTGCTCCTTCTTGCGTTCTCCCGCCTGGGCGCGGCCCAGGGTGGTGCGCCGTGGAAGCACCTTGCGTATCCGGTTGGTCTCGCCTTCGGCGCACTCCAGGGCGACCCAATCGCCCACTGCGGGCATTGGCGATGCAGCGTCCAGCCTTGCCGCGCCGGGCAGCAGCGCCCAGAGTTCCCCTTCTTCGGTGAGCACGCGGTAGCGTTCACGGGAGGCGAAGCTCACCCGTGCAGGTTCCCATTCTCCTCGATCCCATGAGGCCAGGGCCATCGCCCAGGCCTCATCCCATCCAAGGTTTTCCAATTTCATGGCTGTTGTCCTCGTTCCTTGCTTGACGTCGAAAGGTCCGAGGAGGTGGTTGCGGGCGGCTACCCGCCTTGCGCCTCCTCCGGACACGCTCCTGCCCGATGAAAGCGGCTCACAAGTTCCGATTCCCCTGCCATGAACACCTCCCTCGATGACATGTCACCGTGCCACCCGATCCCGTTGCGTCGGGGCCGCCTTGGCCCCGCATCCCATCCACCGCCGCATCCGGAGTGCCGTGTCTTCCGGCAGGCCTTCATGGATCCCGCGGATCTGGGAAATACGCGGTCCGCAGACCTTGGACTTTGATTCCGTGGGGTCCCGTCCGAGAAAAGCCTTTGCCTCAACGCTGGTCCGCGCCCACCCCCAGGGTCTGGGCCATGCGCACCAGGTGGGCCAGGGACTCGGCCCCCATCTTTCCCATGACCTTGCCCCGATGCACCTTGATCGTCTTCTCACCCACCCCGAGGTCGTAAGCGATCTGTTTGTTGAGCGCGCCGCTGACCACCCGCTCGAAGACCTCCCGTTCCCGGGGGGTCAACGTCTCCATCCGCCTCTGCAACTCCGCCAGGACCCTGGCGTCGCGCCGGTTGTTCCGGTCCAACTCCAGCGACGTGTGGATCGCATCCAGCAGATCCTGGTCGTTGAAGGGTTTGGAGAGAAAGTCCACCGCACCGGCCTTCATGGCGCGCACCCCCATGGGCAGATCCCCGTGCCCGGTGATGAAGATCACGGGAATGCCGCACCCCCTTTTCGCCAGCTCCGACTGCAGATCCATGCCGTTCATCCCCGGCATGCGGACATCCAGCACCAGGCAGCTGGGGCGGTCGGGACGCTCCGCCTCCAGGAACTCCTGGGCCGAAACGAACGGCTCCGAAGCCAGCCCCACGGAACGCAGCAGCTGCCCCAGGGAGCGCCGCACCGAAGCGTCGTCATCGACGATGAACACCAGTGGCTCTTGTTGGTCCATGGTCCCTGTCCCGCGGCAGAGGTTCGGTGGGCACCCGGGCCCCGCCCCGTCCCGGTTCACGAGATCTCCGCGAGGGGCGGCAGAGTCAGGTGAAAGGTGGCTCCCGGATTGCCGCCCCCCACCGCCCGGAGGCTGCCGCCGTGGGCCTCGGCGATGGAGCGGCTGATCGAGAGGCCCATCCCCATGCCCGCCTGTTTGGTGGTGAAGAACGCGTCGAAAACCTTCTCGCACAACTCCGGCGCGATGCCCGGCCCGGTGTCGGACACCGAAATCCGCACCTCGCCCGGCGCAGGGAGGGAGGTGCGGATCGCCAGCTCCCGCTCCTCGCCGCTCCCCGCCATGGCCTCGAAACCGTTGAGCACCAGATTGACCAGCACCTGCTGCAACTGCACCCGGTCGCCCCGGGTCGGCGGCAGAGCGGGGGCGAGATCGGTGGTGACGACGACGTTGTGCAGGCTCGCATCGTTGCGCAGCAGGAACAACACCTCCTCCACCAGGGGGTTGATCTCGACCCTCTGGGTCATGTGCTCGCCCTTGACCGCGAACGCCCGCAGGCTGCGCACCACCTCGCTGGCACGCCGATCATCGGCGATGATGTACTGCAGCGCAGCCTCGACCTCCGCCAGGTTCGGTGGATCCGCGGCCAGGAACCGGACGGCGGCCTGGGCACTGCTGAGCATGGCCGCCAGGGGCTGGTTCAGCTCGTGCACCATCGACGCGGCCAGTTCCCCGAGGGTCGCGACCCGGGTGACGTGGGCCAGTTCGTCCCGCTGGCGCTGGGCCTGCATCTCGGCGGCACGGCGATCGGTGATGTCCTGTACCAGGGAGTAGAAGCCCAACACCTGCCCGGCGGGGTCCAGATGCGGCACGTAGCTCGCCTCGATGAACCGGGTGTCCTCTTCCCCCAGCAGCGGCACGTCCATCCGGTAGCGGACCGGAACCCCGGTGAGCGCTTCGTCCACGTAGGGCTTGACCTGTGCGTAGACCTCCTCTCCCAGCACTTCCCGCATGGTCTTGCCGTACACCTCGTCGGCGGCGATGCCGTGCCACTGCTCGTAGGCCTGGTTGTTGAAACGGTACCGGCGGTCGCCCCCCACGTAGGCGATCAGCCCGGGCAGGGCGTCGGCGATCATGCGCACCCGCTTCTCGCTGCCCGCCAGGCGCGCATCCGCCCGGCGGCGCGCCACGGCGTTGGCGAAGATGCCCCCGAGGAACCGGAGCTCCTCCACGATCTCGCTCGGCCAGTCGCGCTCGCAGGTGAACGAATCGATCAGGAAGGCGCCGAGAAACGTGCCGCCCACCTTCAGCGGCACCACCAGGGCGGCTTTGATCCCCGCGACCTCGGCGAAGCGCCTCTCGTGTACCCAGTTGTGGGGAATCTCCTCCCGGCCGCGGAAGAAATACGGCTCGCCGCCGCGGATCCGATCGGTGAGCATGGGCATGAACTGGCGGGTGTGGGAGTCCAGGGGCGCGGCGGCCCCGGTCTTCACCCAGCTGTGGAGCGGCTGGTAGCTCTTGGTGTTGGTCTGCACCTCCACCAGGGTGCACCGCTCCAACTGGAAGAACTCCCCCAGCAGCCCCAACCCGGCCGAGATCTCCCGATCCACTTCCCGGGCCGCCAGGTTGACGAACCGTGCCGAGATCGTGGAGGCGAGTTGTTGGAATCTCAGGCGCCGCTCCAGTGCCTCTTCGACCCGCTTGCGGCGCGGCTCCACCAAGCCGATGGCGATCCCGTGTTGGGTGCCGTCGATGCGGTGCAGGACCCAGGCAATCTCTTCGTCGCCGTCGGGTGCGCCGAGCCCCGGGCCCTCCACGACCAGGGTGCCGGCGGCACACATCTCCCCCACCGGATCCCGTTGCGGGTCGAGCCCGAGCACCTCGCGGATCCCGGGAGCGGCCGCGGCGCCGCGGATGCCCTCCAGGAGCGGTATCATGTTCCCGTTCCAGCGCTGGATGCGGCCGCCGGCGTCGAACAGGAACACGAAACCCACTGCCGACCGCAGCAGGCTCTCCAGCAACGGCATGGGTGGGGAGGGGCACTGCGGGGGAAGCGGGACCTCCAGGGACCCCACCCCTCCGCAGCAGAGGGGGGCAGCCGCCGGTCCGCTACCCATGGCACCCGGTTCTCGGGGGCCCACCCAGACACCGGGCGGGGAGCGCGGCGGCGGCTCCCGACCCTGGCCGGGGCCTCCCGCGGGGCGCGTCGGTACCGCCGCCCACGGTCAGCGCCGGGCCTTTTTCGCCACCAGTTCCATGAACCCGCGCTGGTCGATGACGAACCGGACGTGGTGGGCCTGACCGATCCTCTCGACCTCGTCGAAGCACTCCACCGCAAAGACGAACTTGCGCCCGTCGCTCTCCACCAGCCGCGCCACCGTGCGGATCTCCATGCCGATGGGGGTGGGGGCGGTGTGCCGCAGATCGACCTGGGCGCCGGCGGACAGCTCCCCGGGGTCGAGCCACGGCTCCATCAGTGCCGCCGCGGCCTCCTCCACCGCCAGCACCAGGTGAGGCGTGCCGAAGACGTCGGGCAGGCTCTCCCGATGGGCGTTGGCACTGGTGGCCGGGGTGGCGGTCATGGTGTAGGTGTGCGAGTCGCCGATGCGCCAGATCTCTTTCAACGCCCTCTCCCGTGTGGAAACCGTGCTCCTGCTGCGCCGCCCCCCGGTTGATCAGCAATACCAGTTTCTCCGTGCCCCCGTCCAGAAGCGGCGCCTCCTCCGGCCCCGGGGTTGGGTGGCACCAGCGCGCCCTGCCGTTCTCCCCGTGACTCGGCTAGGGTCGCGCGCCGACCTCGCCCAGGCGGTTCTGCACCTCTTGCAGTCTCTCGGGCAGGTATCCCTGCCATGCCATGGCCACGCTCCCCCCGTGGTCGACCCGGATATTGGCGGGCAGGCGGAACACCCCATACAGCGCCATCCGGTCCCCCTCCTCGTCCCACACCGCCGGCAGCGCCTGCGCCCCGCCCGCTGCAACCGGTCCCAGTGCGGCGCAGAGCCACATCTGGTGGGTCCATCGCGTGACGAATCTTCCCTCGCATCGCGTGTCCGACCCATCCGGGCCGGAACGTTTGGAACGTGCCCGGGTGGCCTTGGGCGGTGTCCGGCGGCCCATTCCATTCGCCCCCCCCAACTCCCGTGTACACCAGGCCAAGTGTAGTCTAGGCCCGGCATACCCGAAAACCCATTGGACACACCGAGTATTTATTTCTTGCAACAACCCGCGCGTCCCTGTAGCTTCCGCACCACTTGGCCGGAACACCTGTGGTCTTCCGGCACAAGCGCAGTTCCCCGCACTGGGTCTCTTCCCAGCGCGGCTACACACCGTTGGGATGGGAAATCCCAGCACGATTGGAGGCAGGATCCATGGCGAAAGGTACTGTGAAGTGGTTCAACGATCAAAAGGGTTTCGGTTTCATCACCCCCAACGACGGCGGCGCGGACTTGTTCGTGCATTTCAGCGCCATCACGGGTGAGGGGTTCAAGTCCCTGGCCGAAGGCCAGGCGGTAGAGTACGAGGCAGGCCAGGGCCAGAAGGGCCCCCAGGCCACCAACGTGCGCCCCGCCTAGTTCCGAAGAACCTCCAAAAGAGGGGCGGCCCGGTACCCGGGCTGCCCCTCTTTTTTTCCCCGATCCAATTCCATCAGGACAATCCCTTTGAATTTCGAAGCGTTTGAACTCCACCCGCATCTCCTGGCGGGCATCCGGAGGTCAACATACACAGAGCCCACCCCCATCCAGGCCCAGGTGATCCCCAAAATCCTCGCGGGCAGAGACGTGCTGGGCATCGCGCAGACGGGCACGGGCAAGACCGCCGCGTTCGCCATCCCGATCCTGCAGCGGCTCATGGAGGGCCCCAGGAGAGGGTCGCGAGCCCTAGTGATCGTGCCCACCCGCGAACTGGCGGAGCAGATCCACGGGAGTTTCACTGTGCTGGGCCGCAAGGTCGCCGTACAGAGCACCCCCGTCTACGGCGGCGTGGGCATGCAACCCCAGATCGACCGGTTGCGCAACGGCAAAGACATCGTCATCGCCTGTCCCGGGCGCCTGCTCGACCACCTGGAGCGGGGCACCATCGACCTCTCCCAGGTGGAGACCCTGGTACTGGACGAAGCCGACCGGATGTTCGACATGGGCTTTCTGCCCGATCTCCGCAAGATCATCGCCCGGCTGCCGAGGCAGCGCCAGAGCCTCTTGTTTGCCGCCACCATGCCCGAGGAGGTCCAGGCGCTGGCCAACAAGGTCCTACGCCAGCCCGAGGTGGTGCGCATCGATCAGGAAACCATCGCGGTCACGGTCTCCCATACCCTCTACCCCGTCGGCCAGACCAGCAAGACCGACCTGTTGCTGCGGCTGTTGCACCACACCGAGACCCAGTCGGTCCTGGTCTTCACCCAGACCCGCGACCTGGCCAGGCGCCTCGCCGATACTCTGGGGAACGCCGGGCACAGGGCCACCTCCCTGCAGGCTGATCTCTCCCAGGGCCGCCGCCAGGCCGCCCTCGACGGGTTCCGGGATGGCACGTACCAGATCCTGGTGGCCACCGACATCGCGGCGCGCGGACTCGACGTGTCGACCATCTCCCACGTGATCAACTACGACATGCCCAGTACGGTGGACGACTACGCACACCGCATCGGGCGCACCGGGCGGGCCCGCCGCGGGGGACACGCGGTGTCCCTGGTGACCCCCGACGACGCCGCGATGGTGCGCGCGATCGAGGCGACCCTGGGGGCGACCATCGAACCGGGCAAGACACCGGGCCCCTTGGCTCCCAGGGCCGGGAACGACCGGCGCGCAGGCCGGGGGACAGCGGGGAAGCGGGGAGTACGCCCCCGGGGGAAGATCAACACCCGAAGACGCTAGACCCGTCCAAACGGGACGGCCCACCCGGTTCCTGCGCCTGCCCATGTCGCACCGTTCCCGTACCCCCTCCACGACACGTCGCCCCTTCCCCTCTGAACCCACCCCGCCCGCGCCAACGGAACACCGTGCGGACGGGAACCCAGCGCCTTCGCGCGGCCCTCACTCCTCCGTCGGCAGCCCCTCCGGTGGCCGGGCGGACGCCGCGCCGAGGGCTTAGGGAGAGGCGGGATCGGTCACCTCCCGTGCGCGGTGTTCCAGTGCCTCGCCGGCAACCTCCTGCAACCAGGCCTTGGTCTCGTCGGCGATCTGGAGCGTGCGACAGAACACCTCCAGCCCGTCCGGCTCCCGCACGTTGAGGGCTGCCCGGGCCCGCCGCACCTCCCCGTCGGGTTCGACAAACCGCACCCAGTCCCGTTGCCGGCTCCCCTCCACGTCGCTGCGCTCCGCCAGGGCTGCCTCCAGGGCGGACCAGTCCCTCACCCGGTAGTGCTCGGTGCACAGCATCACCGGTTCCCCCGTGACGGCATCCACCAGCTCGGGCATGGGTTCCGCACCCACCAGGGACTGCAGCCAGTAGGTGGCGATGAGGTCGCCGATCAGGTCCCGGGCGAGTTCCCCGTTCCAGTCCTCCTCTCTCAACTCCTCCACGATGTCCTCCCGGCAGTCCTGGGCGTCCTCGCGGCCCAGGGGGTAGATCGCCCCGCTGAACACCCATTGGTCGCCGCGCCCGGCCAGGCGGGCACCGAGCATGTCCCCCGGAACCAAATGCTCGGAGGCCGACCGTTCCGTTACCCACAACCGCTGTGGGTCATCCTGTAGGATGTCCTGCACCTGCAGGCCCACCCCGGGATCCACCTCGGTGACCTCGTACAAGCCCATCCTTCGCTCGTTTATGGCTTCCAGCCACTGGCGCCCGTGGGCCGTCAGCACCGGACCGCCCGGGGCGAACAGGAGGTCCCGGGCACGCAGGATCTCCTCCCCCACCTCGAACTGGGCATCGGTGAGAAGCCACTCCCCGACATTGATATTCACCATGTCCTGAATCCCGGGATGGAGGGTTCCCAGGGCGTCGATCTCCGGGTCGTCCAGAGCGGAGAAGTAGCCGTCGTGAACCGCTTCCTCCACCGCCTCCGGGTGGTGCTCCGAAAGCCAGGTGAGGGCCGCGCCCACCGCGTTGGACTCCTCCCGCTGGAGGGCGGCCGCCTCGTTCTCCTTCTGGAGGCAGCACTTCTTGTACTTCCTGCCGCTGCCGCAGGGGCAGGGGTCGTTGCGTCCGGCCTGGTGCATTCCGAGTTCCTCCGGTGTGGGGTGCAGTGCCTCCCATTGTCGCGGAGGACGGAGCAGCAGTTCCAGGGGTTACTGGCGGGGGCACCTAGACAAACGACGATCTCGCGGGGTAGGTTGCCCTGCCATGGAACCATCCAGGAAAGGGAGAACGCCATGTGGGACAAGACGAAGTCGAACGAACCAGGGCCCCGGGAGAGCGTCCCCGCGCAAGCACCGACCCGGGGAAGGTCCGAGCCTGACCAGCCGACGCAACAGGCGGCGATCGGGCCGTCCATTTCGATCCGCGGCGATGTGACCGGTGGGGAGGATCTCCTCATCCTCGGCGAGGTCGAGGGCAAGCTCGAGCTGCGCAAGAACCGGGTCACCGTGGGCACGGGGGGCAGGGTGAAGGCCGACATCTACGCCGAAACGATCACGGTGGAGGGGGCCGTGGAGGGCAGCCTGTTCGGCGGCGAGCAAGTGATCATCCGCAAGTCCGGCCACGTACGGGGCAACATCACCGCGCCGCGGGTGACCCTGGAAGACGGTGCCAAGTTCCAGGGCAGCATCGACATGGAGACCAAGTCCGAGGTTCGGGCGGTCCGCACGGCGCCGGACACCCCGTCGGTGGCTGCCGTGATCCCCACGAGCGAGCCTGCGGAGAAGAAAGCCGCCGAAGGAGCAAAGAAGCATTGAAGCCCGGGCTGGGGCGCCGCCCCGTGGCGCATTGAATGCTCTGGCGAACCCGCAAGAAAGAGGCCCCCAGGCCCGAGCCGATCCCGGACGTGCCCGACCCCAGGCGGGAGCCCCTGGTGTACACCTCGCCAGGCCTCGAGGGCCTCACCCGACGTCTGCGCAAGGACGGCACGTACCGGATTCTCGATCTGGGCTCGGCCCAGGGCGCCAACGTGGAGTTCTTCTCCGCGTACTCGTGCCGCATCCGCATCGTGGATTTCCACGGCGCCGTGACCGAACGGCAGGAGGCCCAGGAACCAAGCGCTCCCCTCGACCAGACCCTCCTCTCCGACCTGGCGACGGACACCGGCCCCTTCGACGTGATCCTCGCCTGGGACCTGCTCAACTACCTCGACCGACCCCAGCTCGCCCGGGTCATGGCCCGGCTGACGCACCTGAGCCGGGCCGGGACCAACCTGCTCGCGTTCATGCACACCCAGGGGGATATCCCCGCCCACCCTCCGGCCTACCGCATCCTCAACGGGAAGACCCTCTCCTGCGGGCCGGGCGATCCAGACCTCCGCCCGGGACCCGGGTACTCCCCGGCTGAGTTGGAACAACTCTTCGAGGGGTTCGGCGGGCTGCGGGCCTTCCTGCTCCGGCACGGGCCCATGGAGTACCTGCTGAGCCGGCCGGGCCCGACCGACGCCTAGTGGACGGGATGGGAACGGATCGCGGGTAGCTGCCGCCACCCCACCGTCTCGAGATCACCGATCGCGATCCCAAGGTTTCGGACTCCTCCACCGCACGCTGGAACCTGAACTCCGCGCGGAACCGCTGCAGCGGCCTCGGTGCCTCCTACCCGGACCGCGCCCGGAGGTACGGGTCCGGCCAGGGGCCCTGGGCGCCCAAAGCCGCGGCCGCGTGCAGGGGCCAGCAGGGGTTGCGGAGGAGCTCTCTCCCCAGGGAAACCGCGTCGGCGCTCCCCCCCGCCACGATCTCCTCGGCCTGGGCGGGGTCGGTGATCCGGCCCACGGCCCCGGTGGCGACGCCGGCACCCGCCCGCACCCGGGCGGCGAAGGGCACCTGGTAGCCCGGCGCGTCCGGGATCCGGGCGTCGGGCACCAGCCCCCCGCTGGAGCAGTCCACCAAGTCGACCCCCAGGGCCCGGAGCTCCCCGGCCAGGCGCACCGACTGCTCCGGGTCCCAACCGCCCTCCACCCAGTCCGTGACCGAGAGCCGCACGAACACCGGCAGGCTCGGGGGCCACACCGCCCGCACCGCCCGGGCCACCTCCAGGGGGAACCGGGCCCGGTTCTCCCAGGACCCGCCGAAGGAATCCCGGCGCCGGTTCGACAGGGGCGAGAGGAACGCGTGGAGCAGGTAGCCGTGGGCCATGTGGATCTCGACCACCTGGAAGCCGGCGTCGAGAGCCCGCCGGGCGGCACTCTCGTACGCGGCGACGAGCCCCGGCAGGGCGCTGGCGGCCAGTTCCTCCGCCCGTGGGTCGTCGGGGTGAAACGGCACCGGGCTCGGCGCCGGCGTGGCCCACCCGCCCCGGTCGAGGGGGAGGTGACCACCCCCCCGCCACGGCACGTCGCAGGAACCCTTGCGCCCCGCGTGGGCGAGCTGTATCCCGGCCGCCGCACCCGAGGCGCGGGCAAACCGGGCCACCGCCGCCAGCGCCTGCCCGTGGGCGTCCGACCAGATCCCCAGGTCGTGGGGCGTGATGCGGCCCTCGGGGGCCACGGCGGTGGCCTCCACCATCACCAGCCCGACCCCGCCAACCGCCCGCGCCCCGTAGTGGACGAAGTGCCAGTCGGCGGGGAAACCGTTTGTCGCCGAGTACTGGCACATGGGCGAGAGAAACACCCGGTTGCGCAGGCGCAGCTCGCGAATTTCGAGGGGCTCGAAGAGTTTGCTCATCGGCGGGGTCCCTCCGGACGTGGAGAACCGTGGGAACAGGGGGTTGCCGTGCCGAACCGCAGAGGCGCCGCCCCTACTTGGCTTTCTTGCCTTTCTTCTTGCCCTTCTTCTTGCCCTTGCCCTTCTTCTCGGCCTTCTTCTTACCCTTGTCCTTCTTCTTGGCGTCCTTGGCCCTTTTTCCGTCCTTCGGCTTCTTGGCCTCCTTCGCCTTCTTGCCGTCCTTCGTCTTCTTGGCCTTCTTGGTCTTACCGGCCTTTTCCTTCTTCACCTTCTTCTTCTCCGCGGGACCCGCAGTGTCGGCCACCACGGCGTCCACGGCCGCGCGCGCGGCCTCCCGCAGCGCCGCCCCGCGAACCGGGCCGATGCCGTGCACCCCGGCCAGCTTCTCCAACTCCGCGCCGGCGATCTCCGCCACGGTCGTGAAACCCGCCGCCGCCAGGTTCTTCCCGGTGTTGGGGCCAACCCCCTTGATCAACGTCAGATCGGTCAGGGTCATCTCTGTGCCTCCTTCTGGGGCGCGGGAGCGATTCACAAGGCCCCGCGCAATGGCAAAACCCGGGAATCCGATGGGGTGAGGCCCCTTTCAGCTCCGGGGGCAGTCCGGGCCTGCCGAGTCGGCCAAGGAGCAACCAACAACGCACGAAACGCAAGAACCTCCCGCACCGCCCGCAAGAACGTCCCGCACTGCCCGAAGATCTCCGGCAACAGCCACCGGCGGAAGCCCGTACGCAGGCTCGCCTCGGGGTTCGAGGGAATGCACCCCTGCCCCTGGTCGATGACCGTCCAACCCAGGGCTCCGAGCTGGTCGAAGAAAGGCTTTTCGACGTGGCGGTACTCGCTCATGGTTCCCCCGCCCCGAAAAGGGGTGTCCCTTCACCGAGCGACCGCAGCGGCACCGCCTCCACGCGCTCCGCGATGGGGTAGCGTTTCGCCCCCGGATAGATCACGGCCACCCGCGCCAACCCCAGATCACCGAGAGCATTGCGAATGGAGGGGGTCAGACGGGGGGTGTCGGTGCGCTTGCATTCCACGCCGAACAGCCCGTCGCTGCGACGAAGAATCAGATCGATCTCCGCCCCCTGGTGGGTGGCCCAGAAGAACGCCCCGTCGTGGGGTTCACGCAGCAGCACCTGCTCGATGACCAGCCCTTCCCACGAGGCACCCAGTTTGGGGTGAGAAACGAGCGCCTTGAACGTTTCGATCCCCAGCAGGTGGTGCAGCAGCCCGCTGTCGCGTACGTAGATCTTCGGGGCCTTCACCTGCCGCTTGCGCAGGTTGGCGTGAAAGGGTTGCAGCTGGCGGATCATGAACGCATCGGTGAGCAGATCCAGGTGGCGGCGGGTGGTGGACTCGCTCACCCCCAGGGCTCGGGCCGGTTCTGCGGCGTTCCAAGTCTGGCCGTGGTAGTGGGCCAGCATGGTCCAGAACCGCTGCAGTGCGGTGGCAGGTACCCGAACGCCCCACTGGGGCAGATCGCGCTCCAGCAAGGTCTGCACAAAGTTCTTGCGCCACGCGAGGCTGTCCGCGTCGCTCGCCGCCAGATAGGCCAGAGGAAAACCACCGCGCAGCCAAAGTTGCTGCTCCGCCTCCGCCCCCAGCTCCGGCAGAGAAAAACCACCCATGGTCACCCGTTCCATGCGCCCGGCCAGGCTTTCCGAGGTCTGACGCAGCAGGTCCCCCGAGGCGCTGCCGAGGATGAGGAACCGCGCCGGCGCACCCTTGCGATCCGCCAGCACGCGCAGCACGGGGAACAGATCGGGGCGCCGCTGCACCTCGTCGATCACCACCAGGCCCCGCAGCGGTCTCAGCGCGGTCATCGGCTCGTCCAGCCGGGCCAGGCTGGTGGGGTCTTCCAGGTCGAAGTAGTTGGCGGACTCCTCGGGCAGCAGCTCCCTCGCCAGCGTGGTCTTGCCGCACTGGCGCGGCCCGGTCAGCACCACCACACGGCTCCGGCCCATGGCGTTTTTCAGGCTTTCGAGGATGCGCGGGCGCTGGATCATGGCGCTACAATACCAGGAAAATCCGGCACAGCAAGATGGATAATCATGGTAAGCGGCGGGTTTCTCCACGGGGCTGCCGCGGACAGCGGCTCCCGACACCGGCACGGTCGTCGTGGATCCCGGCTAGCCCGAACCACCCCGGAACGACAAGCCGGGCCGAGGCCCCTTGCACGCCGTGCGCAACACCAGAGGCTTTCCGCAGGTGGGGCAAAGCTTGTAATCAGACCGGTTCTACAGGAAGCAGGCGGTTGCCCCGGATAGCCCACCGGATGAACAGCCGCGAGATGCTGCTCAGCACCAGCAGCCGGCGATCTCCGCCACGGTCGTGAAACCGGCCGCCGCCAGGTTCTTCCCGGTGTTGGGGCCAACCCCGTTGATCAACGTCAGATCGGTCAGGGTCATCTCTGTGCCTCCTTCTGGGGCGCGGGAGCGAGCTCTCAGGCCCCGCGCAAGGGGAAAAACCGGGAATCCGCTGTGGTGGGGAACCTCTCAGCTCCGCTGGTCCGTCCGGGCCTGCCGTGTCGGGCAAGGAGCAACCAACATCGTACGGAATCCACGAACGTCCCGCCCGGCCCCACGTCCCTGTGCTGCGGCCTAGAGAGGCCTCTCGGAAGCGGATTGCTCCGTGAAGAGTGCCCCCCTCTGCCTCCCCGGACCTGTCATCTGCGCTCTGCCGTGAGCAACTCTGGATTCACCGTCATCACGTGGTACATGCCGTTCAGGTTGGCGGTCATGTCCCGCAAAAACTCACGCATCGCATCCGTGGAGAAGGCTTTGTCACGGAGGTCATTCAACTCGCGCTTGAGAGCGAGGTCGAGGGCCTCCCGGGGAGTCTTGTACAAACAGATGCCGCCAAAAACGTTCCAATGGCGGCTCTTGTCGGAACCATCCTCCTTGTTGCCCGGCAGGAGAAAGTTGTCCAAGGCCAGCGAGCCGGGCAGCGCGTCTCGTGAGATCGACTTGATCCAGGCATAGGGAATGCGGATGGCCTCGTCGAGTAGCCCGACCGCCTTCTTCTTGTCGCCGCCCTTGATGCGCAGCGCCTCCCGAAGGAGAAGCACCATCGGCAGGTTGTGGTTCTCCACATTCGGGTCCTGGTGCTTCTTGCTGGTCCGCGAGACCGCACGTAGATAGCGCGGGTCACCCTGCGCGTACGCGATGAGAAGGCGGAAGTCCTCTTCCCGTGATGTGCTCTTGTAGTACTGCCACTCGGCACGCTGCAGGTAGTTGGCGAGATGGGTGAGGTTTCTCGGCGGCCCGAGCGTTTCGAAGTCGTAGG
Source organism: Deferrisomatales bacterium (assembly GCA_029211085.1). GTDB lineage: Bacteria > Desulfobacterota > Deferrisomatia > Deferrisomatales > JARGFW01 > JARGFW01. The sequence goes on from JARGFW010000036.1 coordinate 31,255, forward strand.
TCAGGCCTAGGTCGTCTTGAAGGTGGCCGGAGACCATCTTGAGGACAGCCTGCCCGTCCTGCTTGCCCGCCTCGAACTCGGCGTAAAGCGGGGAACGGAGCACTTCCCGCAGGTGGTCACGAAAGGTGAGGAGCTGGAGCGAGAACTCCGTCTGGCCCCGCACCGTGAGCGTCTCCGCGTCCTCGACAAGTTCCATCAGAGCGAGGAGCAGTTCATACTGTTCCCCAGCCGCGAAGAGCGTTTTCACCCGCGCTAACTTCCCCGCCGCATACTCGCGCTCGATGGGCAGGAGCTGAGCCTCACGCGAACGCCACGCCTGGTCGAACCGGACGGCCTCGGAGTAGACCGCGGCGGCCAGAGCTTCTGCGTAGGAACTCGTACGCACCGGGGGCGGGAAGCCCGCGAGCCAGTCCAGAACAGAGTCCGCCGCTCCCGGATAGACCAAACCCCAGAAGGGACGGGGGCGGTACTCCTCGACGGAAACATAGCGGTAGAGTTCTCGCGGACGAGGAAAACTCCCGCCATTGGAGCGGGCCGCTTCTTCCGCCGCGTAGGGATCACCAGCCGAAGCGACGAGTGCGCCGAGGATGCGGAGATCCTCATCGTCGATTGTGCCGTTTTGGTTCATGTCGATGAGCCATACGATACGATCCGGCGCCACGAACGGCTTCTCGACCACCGCATCAAGTGTTGCCAGGTCGGCGGACGTCCAGCGGTTGTCCCCGTCCAGATCGCCCAGCATGACCAGTTCCGAACGGATGTCGACACGGTGGGTTGGGATGGCGAACTTCCAGTAGGCATACCCCAGCGCGCCAACCAGGCAGAGGGCCCACAACAGCCGCTTCCAAAATTTCACCTGATTAGCGCCAATCTTCCGCGAGCCGCAACCAGGCCTCTGGTCGCCTGCTGGTCCGAGCGGCGGCGACAAGAAGCC
>JARGFW010000313.1 GCA_029211085.1 Deferrisomatales bacterium
GGTGGAGGAACTGGGTCGGCGCCTGTCCAGTGGTGGCCGCACCGTGCAACTGACACACCGGGACGTGGAGAGGTAGACGCCGTTGATCACGATCCTCATCGCTGCGCACCGGGACCTGGGGCCGGCTCTGCTGCGGGCCGCCGAAGGGGTGGTGGGGCCGATGCCGGCGGTGGAGGCGGTGACCCTGGGTCCGGACACTCCGCCGGAGCGGGTCGCCGAGCGACTGGCGGCGTTGAGCGGGGGCCTCAGGGAGGGGGACGGTATACTGGTACTCACCGACATGTTTGGGGGCACCCCCACCAACCAGAGCCTGCCGTTCTTGCAGGCCGGTCGGGTGGAAGTGCTCACCGGGGTGAACCTGCCCATGGTGCTCAAAGCCCTCACCGCCCGCGACGAGATGGAGTTGGGAGATTTGGCCAGCTTCCTGCGGGACTACGGCTGCCGCAACGTGGTTCTAGCCAGCGAGATCTGGGGCGGGAGGAACTGAGGGGGCATGGCGGTGGTGCTGGCGCGGGTGGATAGTCGCCTGGTCCACGGCCAGGTACTGGAGGCTTGGGTGCCGGCCCTGGGGGTCGACACCATCCTGGTGGTGGACCCGGAGTTGGGCGGGGACCCGCTGCAGAGGATGGTGCTCGAGGGCCTCTCCAGCCGAGGACTACACATACAGATCGCCCCCCCCCGGGAGGCCGCCGAACTACTGACCGGGGCGCTTCGCGATACCCGGGTGATGGTGTTGTTCCGGGGGCTGCGCGAGGCTGTCGCGGCCCGGGCTGCCGGGGTGCCGTTCGAGGTACTCAACCTGGGCAACCTCCATCCGAGCCAGGACAGCAGTTCCCTTACGGTGAGCGTCTATCTCACTGCCGAGGACGAACGGATGCTGCGGGAACTGGCGGAATGCGGTTTGGCGCTAGAGGCCCGTGCGGTGCCGGCCGACCGCGGCCCCGATGTGAACCGCTGGCTCGGGGAGCGAGCCCGGTGCTGAGTGCCGGGGCGACCCTGGGTTTGGGGCTGGTGGGGGGCTGTGTGGGCTTGGATCGTACGGCGTTCTTCCAGGGGGCGCTGGCCCGGCCCCTGGTCGGAGCGTCCCTGACGGGAACGGTTTTAGGGGTTCCTGTTCTCGGCCTGTGGTGCGGTGTGTTGCTGGAACTGCTGTGGCTCGCCGAGGCGCCACTGGGTGCGTTCGTGCCCCCAGACGAGGCGCTGGCTGGAGTGCTGGCGGTGGTACTGGCGTGGGCGGCACCCGCTGCGTGGTCGAGCGAGGCACGGGTGGCGTTGGGTGTGGTTCTCGCGGTGCCCTGCGGGGGGCTGGGCCGGTATCTGGACATGGCGGTGCGCCGCTGGAACGACGGGCTGGTGCAGCGGGCTCGCCGCGGCCTGGCGCAGGGTGCCCCCGGGGCCCTGGGGCGCGCCCATCTGTTGGGCATCAGCCGGTTCTTTCTGGCCGGGTTCCTGGGCGCCGTGGTACTCGGTCACGCCGGGGTCGCCCTGGTGGAGTGTGTTGTCCCCTTGGCGCCATCCGGCCTGGAGAGCGGTTTGCAGCTGGTGGCGTTGCTGCTGCCAGCCCTGGGGGCCGGCGCTGTGTTGGCCCGCTGGCGGGGGGCGCGGCAGACCCTGCGCTTTCTCTGCGGGGCGGCCCTGTGGGGCGCGGGTCCCGTCCTGGGAGGCGGTCTGCCGTGGCGGCGGTGAGCCGGTGGGATCTGGTACGGGTGTTCTGGCGTAGCCTGTGGCTGCAGGGTGCCTGGAGCTACCGGGACATGCAGACCCTGGGGTTTGCGTGGGCCCTGGAGCCGGTGCTGCGCCGTCGCTACCGGGGGGAAGCCCTGCAGCAGGCCACTGTCGGTCACCTGACCTTCTTCAACAGTAACCCGATCCTCGCCGCGGCGATCCTGGGGGCGGCCGTCCACGCGGAGTCCGGGGGGGAGGCCCCAGCCGGGGACGCGGCCAGAAGAGTGTGCTCTGTGCTGATGGGTCCCTTCGGCGCGCTCGGGGACAGCTTCTTCTGGGGGGCGCTGCGCCCCTGTGTGGTGCTGATCGCCCTGCTGGCGGCGGTGGCTGGCACCCCCTGGGCCCCGTGGCTGTTACTGGGGTTGTTCGGTGGCCTCAACCTGGCGGCGCGGGGGCTGTTCTTCGGGCTCGGCGTGCGTCGCGGGACAGGGGTCGCGGAGGCGATCCAGCGCCTCGATCTGCTGCGCCGGGCCGAGGCACTGAAATCGGCCGCTGCCTTGTTGGCGGGTGCGTTCGTGGTGGCGGCGGCGCCGGCGTCACGGTGGGAAGCCCTGGGGATACCCGCCGCTGCCGGGTGGGCGGGACTCGTCGCGGTGGCTTCGGTGGGGGCGCTGCTGGTGCGGCGGGGTGTCGGTCCGGGAACCCTGGTGGTCGCGGTCGCGTCGATGGCGTGTGGCATCGTGTGGCTGGGATGAGGGAGGCGACGGTGGTCCAGGAGCGGACCTATGAGATCGTCAACACCTTGGGGCTCCACGCCCGGGCCGCGGCGCAGTTGGTGCAGCTGTCCCAGAGATTTCAGGCCGAGGTCGAGGTGCGCAAGGATGACCTGGCGGTCAACGGCAAGAGCATCATGGGGGTGTTGATGCTGGCCGCGGCGAAGGGCACGCAGATCGTGGTGCGCACCTCCGGTGCCGATGCCGTGGCGGCGATGGAGGAGATCGGCGAGTTGATTCGCAACGGGTTCTGGGAGGAGGGCTGAGGTGAAGATCGTCCGCGAACGGGTGGAGCTGAAGGGCATCCCGGTGAGTCCGGGGGTCGTTATCGGCAAGGCCTTCCTCATCGATTCGCGCAAGGTACGCCCCCCGGAGAAGATCATCGATCCAGAGATGGTCGATGATGAAGTGGCGCGTTTCCGCCAAGCCCTGGCCGAGACCCGGGCGCAGCTCGAGGACCTGCGCCAACACTACGAGGCGAAGCGTATCGGCGAGTACGGCTACCTGGTGGATGTGCACCTGCTGATGCTCGACGACAAGATGCTGGTGAAGGCCACCGAGGAGCGGGTACGCGAGCAGTTGCACGGGGCCGACTGGGCCCTGTGGCAGGTGGTGCAGGGGATCAAGGCGTCGTTCGACGCCATGGACGACGAGTACTTCCGCGATCGCCGCAACGACGTCGAACACCTGGGCGACCGCCTGCTGCGCAATCTGGCCGGGCGCCTGCCCCTGGGCATCGCCGATATCAGCGCCGACGTGGTGGTGGTGGCCCACGACCTGTCGCCGATGGACACCGCCCAGATGGACGTGGAGCGGGTGAAGGGGTTCGTCACCGACCAGGGGGGGCGCACCTCCCACACGGCGATTCTGGCCCGCAGTTTGAACATCCCCGCGGTGGTGGGGCTCGAGACCGTGGTGGATCGTGCCAACGGTGGCGATACCGTCGTGGTGGATGGCCTCACCGGCAGACTGATCCTCAATCCGACCGAGGCGGAACTGGAGCGCTATCGGGAGCGCCGCAGTCGCTACCAGGCGTACCGCAAGGAACTGGAGGCGTTTTCGGCCCTCCCGGCGGTAACCCGCGACGGACACAAGATACGGGTGGCGGCCAACATCGAACTGCTGGGGGAGGTCAAGAACCTGCGTCGCTACGGCGCCGAGGGCATCGGCCTGTACCGCACCGAGTTCCTCTACATGAACCGGGACCATCCGCCCTCGGAAGAGGAGCATGTGCAGAGCTACCGGCAGGTGGCGGAGGCGGTGCACCCGTTCCCGGTGACCATCCGGACCCTGGACGTCGGCGGTGACAAGATGATCCACGCCGTGCCCCTGCCGGACGAGAGCAACCCATCCCTTGGGCTGCGCTCCATCCGTCTGTGCCTGCGGGAACGGGAGCTGTTCAAGACCCAGTTGCGCGGCATCCTGCGGGCCAGCCAGGGGGGCAACGTGCGGATCATGTTCCCGATGATCTCAGGGCTGGGTGAGCTGTTGGAGGCGATCGCGATCCTGGACGAGGCCCGGGCCGAGTTGCGCCGGGAGGGCCATCGGTTCGATCCCCACCTGCCCCTGGGGGTGATGGTGGAGGTGCCCTCAGCGGTGGTGGTGGCAGACATTCTCGCCAAACACGTGGATTTCTTCTCCATCGGCACCAACGACCTGATCCAGTATGCGCTGGCCATCGACCGGGTGAACGAGAACGTGGCGTACCTCTATGAACCGCTACACCCGGCGGTGTTGCGGTTGATCCGCATGACCGTCGAGGCGGGCCACCGCCACGGGATCCGGGTCGCGGTGTGTGGTGAGATGGCCGGCGATGAGCTCTACACCCTGGCGCTGCTGGGCCTGGGGGTGGACGAGTTGAGCATGCAGGCACTGTCGGTGCCGAAGATCAAGCGGGTGATCAACCACGCCTCCTTGGAGGAGTCCCGGGCGGTGGTGGAGGATATCCTGACGCTGGGGACCGCCGAAGAGGTGCATCAGTTGGTCGAAGAGTACATGCGCAGCCGCTACCCCGGGGTCTTGGACCCCCTGGGTGATGAATAGGTGCAGTAGAGAGCGTAATTCAATTGGGGACCGACGGGCTGGTCCCACCCGATGAGAGGAGACACACCATGGGCATGACCGATTTCCTGTTCACCAGCGAGAGCGTCACCGAGGGCCACCC
>JARGFW010000314.1 GCA_029211085.1 Deferrisomatales bacterium
CCCCGTGAAATCGTAACCCATTGAAATCATTAAACTCTAAACCGGACAGCAGTGACTAATTACTTTAGTTCTCATGAGTTATTGGACTCTATCTCCATCAATGTATTTATACTGCCCGGACGTCACTGTAGAAAAGTGGAAAATAGGCCTATCCACACGACGTATCACCAACGGACAATGAGCCATTCCACTGGGGATGAATATCATTGATGTTCTATTCAAAATGTGCTGTTCGTCCTCAATCCAGAACTCGATCTCACCGCCGAGGTCGTATGGGTCTTTATGGTTGCTGCCGAAGAAACCAATGATTTCGTCCGCGTCATGGGTGTGAGAGAACCTTTCCGGCATGTCGGGCGGATTAGGGCCCAGATACCATGAGCAGTTCATCTGAAAGGCGCCATCGACTACCTTGTCATCCATCCACAGTATACGGGTAGCGAAGGTCGAATACTTTGCGGCAAATTCCGGTGTAAATCTATTTGTCTTCAATTCCTGCACTATATACTTTCCATACATTGAATCCATTGAATTTCTCCTCATTCTCTATAATTCAATTGATTTTTGTATATCAGCAGATAAATCCTCTACTTGAGTCTAGCGTGATTTTCACGGGTTCCGATTGATTCCAGGTCGGAGTTGAGACGCTGTCGCAGGCTTTCGCTATTACCCAGACAGGGATGGGCATCCGGCCCTGGTGTTCGCCGGGCCTGAGGCGTCTGTGACCTGAGAGCCGTTCCAGACGCATCGCTGACGCAAAACGGCCGCGCCTGCCAAGAATGGCGGCGCGGCCGAGTAGTGTTCGCGGGCGTGGGTCCAGGGGAACGGACATGGGTTTTTCCCCTCTCGTGGGGCCCTTTCTACGCCATCTTCCCGGACCCGGTCAACCGGGGCCCGGTCCCGACAGGAACCGCCGGTTGACAGCTTCAGATGGCGCCGTGGTCCTTCAGCGACCCGATCTCCCCTGCAGACAGCCCCCAGTCGACTAGGGCCGCCTCGGTGTGTTCCCCAGTCAGGGGCGGGGGGCCCTGGATCTCGCCCGGGGTGCGGCTGAAGCGGGGCGCGGGGGCCGGCTGCACCACCCCCTCCAGCTCTACGAAGGTGCCCCGGGCGCGGTTGTGGGGGTGGTCGGGGGCGTCAGCCAACCCGAGCACGGGGACGACGCAGGCGTCGCTGCCCTCCAGCCGTTCACACCACTCGTCCCGGGTGCGGGTGGCGAACACGGCGGCCCATTTCTCCTTCTGGCGGGACCACCCGGACGGATCCGACGGGTCGGTCAGGTCCGGGTCGTCCACTCCGCAGCGGCGCAGCAACTCGGCGTAGAACTGGGGCTCGATGGGGCCCACCGCCAGGTAGCCGCCGTCGGCGCAGCGATAGGTGCCATAGAACGGCGCGCCGCCGTCCAGCAGGTTGCTGCCGCGGGTATCGGACCACTGCCGCATCCCCCGGAAGCCATAGAGCATCGCCATCAGGATGGCGGCGCCGTCGCACATCGCGGCGTCCACCACCTGGCCCCGCCCGGAGGTACGGGCCTCGAGCAGCGCACAGACCACCCCGAACGCCAGCAGCATGCCACCGCCGCCGAAGTCCCCCACCAGGTTGAGCGGCGGCACGGGTGCCCGCCCCGCCTCGCCGATGGCGTGCAGGGCACCGGAGATCGCGATGTAGTCGATGTCGTGGCCGGCGGCGTGAGCCAGGGGACCGCTCTGCCCCCAGCCGGTCATGCGGCCGAAGACCATGCGCGGGTTGCGCTGCTCACAAACCTCGGGGCCGAGACCGAGGCGCTCCATCACCCCCGGACGGAACCCCTCGATCAGAGCGTCGGCGCCCTCCACCAGACGCAGGACGGCTTCCACCGCCCCCGGCGCCTTGAGATCCAGGGCCACCGAACGGCGGCCGCGATGGAGAACCCCGGCGCGGCCGGGGTTGAAGACGGGGTGCGGGGGCGCGGCGTCCGCTCCCGGTGCCGGCTTGCGCTCCACCCGCAGCACCTCGGCCCCCATGTCGGCGAGCATCATGGCGCAAAACGGCCCCGGACCGATTCCCGCCATCTCCACCACCTTCACCCCGGTCAGTGGCCCCATGAACCCCTCTCCTCTGTGTCACAAACCGCCAGAACGACCCAAGCCGAAAACAGCGAGGGAAGGCGCGGGTCGATCCCGGGCCTTCCCTCTTTACCACAACTCCACCCAAGGCCGGGGGGCGTTCCCGCGATCCGATCGGCGCGCACCTCGAGAAAACCGTCAGAGCGCCATCCGAGTCGGGCCGCCTCTTACCCCCGTGTCGAGTCCACCGACCCACCAAACACCCGCATTTCCGATCGGTTCGCGGGAACGCCCCCCGGCCGAAAACCCCCTTACCCTTTGGACAGGATCACCGCCAACGCCTGCGGCGGCGTCTTGCCGATCCCCCGCACCGCGTGGGGGCGGGAGGAATCGATATACAGGCTGTCGCCCTTTTTGAGGAGGTGGGTCTCGTCGCCGTACACCAGCTCCAGGGTGCCCGAGAGGACGTGGATGAACTCCTCCCCCTCGTGGGCCATCGGCTCCACCGTGGAGGCCGCCGTGGGGTCGAACGATACCAGGAACGGCTCCATGCCCTGCCCGCGGATGTCGGCGCAGAGCAGACTCTCGTAGGTGTAGCCCTGGCCGGTCCTACGCTCCTCGCCGCTGGCGCGTTCCACCACTGCCCCGCTCTGGGCGTGGCAGATGCTGAACACGTCGGCCCGGGGGCCGCCGCCGTGGAGCAGTTGTCCCATCCGCGAACCCAGGGCCCGGGAGATCTTCACCACCGCGCCGATGGATGGAACCTCGTCGCCCCGCTCCACCGCTTCCAGATAAGACGCTTGCAGGCCGGTGAGTTCTGCCACCTGGGCGAAGCTCAGGTCTTGGGCCTCGCGCATTTTCGTGATCCGCTTGCCGACGTTCATGTCCGCTCCTTGCCATTCGTTTCGAGGTGATCTGGGCTCAGGCCAGGATGCCCTTCTCTTTGTCGTACTCGATCCCCCCGTGTACGACGGGGCCGGCGACGATGTAGTTTGAGCGGCACTTGTGCCCGAGGATCTCCTCGGCGCGCCTGCCCGTCGCAATCATCTTCTGTTGATCGAGGCCGCAGCTTACGCCCATCTCCTCGAACATGCCGACGAGATCCTCGGTGCAGGTGTTTCCCGCGAAGCCGTGCTGATACTCCGCCGCGCCGGTACGAGGCTGGCCTCCGATCGCTCCGAAAGAGGTATCGAAGTGGGTAAAACCGTAGGTGAGCGCCACCATCGAGTTGGCGACACCCCAGCCGCGAGTGTCGTGAAAGTGGACGACGACCTCGTCGGTGGTGTAACCCTCGGAGAGCGCGTACTCGTAGAAGTTGCTCACCTGCACGGGGTTCGAGGAGCCGATCGTGTCACCAAAGCCGATGATCGTCGCGCCCACATCCTTCCACCAATTGCCCAGCGCTATCGCAGCGGCTGGCTTTACGTCGCCGGCGATGGGGCAGCCGAACGCAGTGAGCGCCCAGCCGAATACCGCATGGCCGGTGTCCAGCGCCATGCGGGTCATCTTCTCGCAGAGCTCTTTGTTCTCTTTATGGCTCATGTTGACGTTGGCGAAGTTGTGCGGCTCGGAGGTGGAGATGACCATGACGATCTCGTCCACGCCGTAGCCCGCCTCTTTCGAGGCGATGGCGCGCTCCACCGCCTTCATCGTCGTGCAGATCGCTCGATACCGGACCCCCGCTTTTCTGGGGATGCGCTTCAACACCTCTTCTGCGTCGGCGAACTGGGGAAGCATCTTCGGGTGGGCGAAGCTCGTCGCCTCCATCACCTTGATACCCATGCCCACGAAGCGCTCGATCATTTCGACCTTGTGGTCGGTGGAGACGACCGACGTCTCGTTCTGGAGCCCGTCGCGAGCCCAGCACTCACCGATCTCGATCTCCTTGGGCAGCACGGCCCTGTGAAGCCTGAACTCTGTACACATTTTCTGTCCTCCCGATAGCGACTTTTTATCTGCCTTTGTATACCGGTTTGCGTTTCTCTCGGAAAGCGGTCAGTCCTTCGACCCGATCCTCGGTGGGAATGGTCATCTCGTAGCAGGTGTTTTCAAACACCAGGGCGTTGCCCAGATCCATCTCCATGCCCCGGTCGATGGCCCGCTTGGCGGCCTTGAGGGCCACCGGGCCGTTCCTGCCGATCTCGGCCGCCAGGGCGTGGGCCGCCCCCAGCAACTCGGCCCCAGGCACGACCCGGTTGGCCAGGCCCAGGCCCAGGCACTCGGCGGCGTCCACCCGCCGCGCGGTGAAGATCAGCTCCTTGGCCTTGGCCTTACCGATGAGGCGCGGCAGGCGCTGGGTGCCCCCGGCGCCGGGGATGATGGCCAGACTGGTCTCGGTGAGGCCCATCTTGGCGCTCTCGGCCACCACCCGCAGGTCGCAGGCCAGGGCCAACTCGGTGCCGCCCCCCAGGGCCGCGCCGTTGACCGCGGCGATGGTGGGCATCGGCAGATTCTCCACCTTGTCCATCACCCCGCGGATCAGACTCAGACAGCGGCGCACCTGGTTGGGGTCCATGCCGGCGCGCTCCTTGAGGTCGGCGCCGG
>JARGFW010000315.1 GCA_029211085.1 Deferrisomatales bacterium
CTGCCACGCCCCAAGACACTGAGACGGTACCACGCGGCTGAACATACAAGGGGAGTACCGATGGAACACAGCATCAGCGCCACCGAAGCCCGCGTCCACTTCGGCCAATGGCTGCGGCGGGTGAAGGAGCAGAACATGACGCTCATCGTGGAAAAAGGGGGCAGCCCAGAGGCCGTGCTCCTCTCCATGGCGGCCTATGGCAAGCTCCAAGAAGCGCAACACGTTGGGGGAAGTCTTGACGTGCTGGCCCGTGCCCGGGCGCTGCGGGAGACGATCCGGGCACGCAGAAATGGCAGACCGCTCCCTGCGCCTGAGGACGTGATTGCCGCGATGCGTGAGGAGCGTACAGATGAACTCGCCCCTGTGCGTTGACGCCAGCGTCGTCGTCCGCCTCCTGGTAGACACCCCCGAAAGCGCTCGAGTGCACGGGCTTTGGGAGGCCTGGCAGGCCGCCGACCGCACTCTCGTGGCGCCGACGCTCCTGTACTACGAGGTCGCCAACGCCCTGTACCGCTACGAGAAGGCTGGCGAGCTGCTCGGGGAGGAGGTGCAACAGGCACTGGATACCGCACTGGCGCTGCCCGTCCAACGCATCGGCGACAACGCCCTGCATGTCGAGGCGGCGCTGCTTGCCCGCCGGATCGGCCTGCCCGCCACCTACGACGCCCACTATCTCGCCCTGGCGGAGCGGCTGGGCGCCGAGTTCTGGACCGCGGACCGCAAGCTGGTCCGGCACCTGGGCGCAGCCTTCCCTTGGGTGCGTTGCGCCGTCGATAATCCGTAGGTCGGGGCTTGCACCGACGCACCCTGTTTCCAGGCCAAGTCGCCGCGGCTCGCTGGGCCGCCCACGGGGCCTGTGAACAGACTGCGGCTGGCCCGCGACCACCAACACTCCACCACGTCCAGCAGCACCCCACCCAGACCGATTGCGCGCACCTCCACGACGTGTTCGAGGGCGGGCGGCCGTTTCCGGCGGCCAAAGAGCCCTTGCACAAAGAGCACAACCCCCTCTGGTCCCTCGGCCTCTCCGGTGTCGCCGTCATCCCCGTCGGTGGCCTGGGTCCCTGAAGCACGGCTCCGGTGCCCGGCGCCCCGACCCCCGAAACCTGCTTCCTGAAACCTGCCTCCATTCCCCCGACACCTGCACTTGAACGAACCGCGCCGGGAAGGGTAGAACACCGGGGAGTCCCACCCCCGGGGGGCCCGGCGAAAGGAGGGGGCAGCATGCAGAGCGTCATGGGCGTCGCCTGGTTCGAGGACGAGGCCGCCTACCGCAGGGCCCTGGAGATCTTCACCGATCCGGAGAACATGCCGCCCAGCTTCGAGGCTTGGAAGGCCCTCGTCGGCAGGCAGTGCGCCTTGATCCAGGGCAGCGGCACCCTCCCCCTGCGCGCCGACATCGACCCGGAGCGCTTCCTGGCGTGGTGCGCAGACCGCGGCTTTCTCGCCAACGCCGCGGGAAGGGTGGCGTTCGTCAACCACGTGGTGCTGGAGTACCAGAAGACCGGTAAAGGAACCTTCATCGAGTAGTGCGCTGCGTGCATCCCGCCGTGCCGGCACCCCCGGTCGCGGGGAAGACCCTGACCCGCCCCTCTCCCTGGCTTGCGGCCACCACCGGGCACCCGGGGCCGGTCTTCCCTCCCGGGAACCTGCCCCCTGCCCCCTCTTCCTCCCGCGGCACGCCACGCCCTTCCGCACGGACGCCTCCCCGGGCCCCCGTCGAACGTCCCCCTCGGCCCCCTGGGCGAAGGCTCCCGGGGGACGGGTCCGGCGGCGGTGGCGGGGGAAAAGGCAAGGGAAAACCGTGCAGTTTTGAAAACCGCCTGTGAATAACTTTATCGGTCCGCATTTCCCCGACCGCGCCTGTCTGGAACGCTTCAAAATTGCGATATAGCGGCGGATGTGTCATGTAAGTATTGGGAATAACACACCTTTCCTTTGTTGCACAAAAAGCCAGCAGTCTGGGCTCCGTGGCGAGATGCGGGGCTCCCGGCCCCCTGTCCACAGCGTTCCCAACAGGTTGTCCACAGGGGGTTGGGGACTCAATCCGGAAACCCTGGCGGAGCCTGCACTTACGCCGCCCAGGGGGAGCCGATGGGGGGTTTTCGACCCGCCAACCGCGGGGTTGGTTTCGGTGTTTCGGGGAGGCAGCCGGGACCCCGGCACCGGCCCCGGGGAGTGCGGCCCGGCGGGACCGCGGCACCGTCCAGGTCCGGTTCCCCAAACCTCAACCGGGCCATGGCAACGGGGCGACGCCACGGGCCGGCGGGGGGTGGAACTCCCTCTCGCCGCCCAGCCACCGGACCCGCCCCGACCCCATCGCCGCCACCCGCACCGCCGCCGGCGGTGCCTGGCCGGTGGGGGCGCCGACCCCGCCCGGATGCGCGCGGCTTTACACAACTTTACCCAACTACATGCACCCTTAACCCCTCTCCACGTGGGGTTGTTGTAGTCTCCCCCTTGGGCCGTTCCCGCCGCCGGCGGCTTCCGCCAGGGGGTCCGGGGTTGCCCCGGGCCCGGGAGACCCCCTCGGCGGAGAGTCCCCCGGCGCCGGCGCCGCGGCCCGCGGTTTCCACCCACAACCCGGCCTGGCCCCCGCCCGGGGCCGCCACAGAGGCCTCCGCCGCGGAGACGATCCAATGAACCTGCGCAGAGCGACATCCCTGACCGCCCTGATCTCCTTCCTGGTGCTCGTGCTCAACAGCGTCGTCCTGTACGTCGTCCCCGAGGGGCGGGTCGCCTACTGGGCCGACTGGCACCTGTGGGGCCTGACCAAGCCCGACTGGGGGGCGCAGCACGTGGTCGTCGGCTGCCTCTTCCTGGCCGCCATGGGGCTGCACATCTGCTACAACGGGAGGGTGCTGCTGGTGTACCTCAAGAACCGGGCCCGCAAGGTCAAGGTGTTCACCGCCGAGTTCAACCTCGCCGTGGCCCTCACCGCCGTGTGCGTCGCCGGCGCCCAGGCCCCGTTCCCCCCGTTCAGCTGGCTGCTGGATCTCAGCGCACAGTTCAAGGATGCCGCCGAGGCCACCTACGGGGCGCCCCCCTACGGGCACGCGGAACTCTCGTCCCTGCAAACCCTCGCCAAGCGCACCGACCTCGACCTGGCCGCGAGCCTGGACCGGCTGCGCGCCGCCGGCGTGACCTTCGAGAGCGCGGAGCAGACCGTCCAGGAGGTCGCCAAGGCCAACGGCCTGCCCCCCAGCCGGGTGTATCAGGCCATGGTCCCCCCGGCGCCGCGGGGCGGCCCCGTCCCCATGCCGGCGGCGCCGGTGTCGGGCACCGGCAAGAAGACCATCCGCCAGCTCTGCGAGACCTACGGCCTGGACCTGTCCGCAGCCCTGCGACACCTCGCCGACAAGCACATCCCCGCCACCCCGGAGATGACCCTCAAGGAGGTGGGGGCCGCCAGCGGCCGGGCCCCCGACGAGGTCTACGCCGTCCTGCGGGAAACCGCCCCCGGGGCGCCGGCGGAGTGACCGCCCGGCGGGCAACGGCGGACCAACTCCCCGCCGGACGGCAGCCAGAAGACGTGCCCCGAAACCTGCTCGCTGATCGCTGATCGCTGCCCAACCACGAACGATTCCATTTTACTGAAGAACTGGAACGAATGGTCGGTGGGGAACAGAACACCGGGGAGTTCCTGCGTAGGGGAACCATGGTTCGAAGAGGGGCAGGGAGCGCCGGAGCCACCGTCGCGCGGGAGAACCGCGGCGGTGGCTCGGTGGTTCTTGGGGAAGGAGGGGGGGGCGTGGTGCCGGGCACTGGGAACGCAGCCCGGCAAACACCCGAGAACGTCCAGGCCCGGTTCCTGAAGCGTTACCTGGTCAGATAGACGACGTCCCGTCCGTCGCACCCCCGGTCAGGGCGCGGCTTTCTTGGAACAGGTGGAGATCCCCAGCACCGTGTAGAGGGGGCAGAGCCCCGTGGCGCCTGTGAGGATCGGGAGGATCCCGAGCCACCCCCAAAGGGTTCTTGGCCCGACGAAGGCGAGGCTGACGAGGGCGAGCCCGATGACGATCCGGACGACACGTTCCACGGGGTGTTCGTTGACGACTCGGAAATCCATCCTGTGACCTCCTCGGCGGGAGCGTGGGTTTGCCGTGTGTGGGGTCGCGTGCCGACGCTCCGTTTCCTGCGCCACGGGGTGCAGGGGCTGCGGCAGGCGGCGGGTGGCGGGGCCAACGGGAACTATAGCAGCCGGAGAGGGGAAGGAAAGGAGCAGCGGTGCCGCGCCGGGGCGTTGCCCCCGAACCACGCCCGGCGCCTTGCCCCCTGCACGCAGCGGTCGGCGGCTCGAGGGCGTCCCCAAAACCCTGTGCTCGTCACCGGCGACCACGCTCTGCCGAGCCTGGCCGGCCAGCTGCCGTGTCCCATCCTCACCGCCGAAGCGTTTCCGCAGACCCTGCCGTCCAACCCTGCCCCTGGGGCCTGACTTGGCTCCCGACTCCTGAAACCTAATCCCTGACACCTGACACCCGAGACCTGACACCCGAGACCTGAACACCCGAGACCTGAACTGTCGGGAGCAAGTGAACTGTCCGGTCGGTAATAGCACGTGAAGTGTCCGCTGG
>JARGFW010000037.1 GCA_029211085.1 Deferrisomatales bacterium
CGACGCCCTGAACGCGGTCAAATTGTGCAAACAGTGGACCGCATCCTGAGCCGGGTGGCGCCATATATTCTTGTTCAACCCGCGTTGTACGCTCTCTGGACGGACTTCCCCAAATCCGGAGGAACGGGCCAGAGTTGGTTTGAGGCTGCCGGTCCGAACGCGTAGTGGCGCATCTGCCCCAGGTAGCTGTTACGACACGTCCGTTTGTGGAATGCCTCGCTAGCGTCAAACACATTGGAGCGGGCCGCGTCGCGCGTCGCGTAGATCTTCCCCAGCACACGCTTCTTCTACTGCTTGCTGAAAAATGACTCGGCCACTGCGTCGTCGAAGCTGTTGCTGCAGTTGGCGTCGCCACACGGCCATCAGCAGGGCATCCAGCACAAACTCCCTGGATCGACCCGCTACCACCGCGTGCACGAGTACTGGCCCAGCAACACCCCACGATACAGCCGCCCTTCGCGCGGGTGTGCAGGTCTGTGATATCCGTAAATTAGGCCTGCTCCGGGCCTGCGGTGGCAAACTGTTGTTCCCATCGGTCGGGTACCCCGGCGGCGGGTCTGCCGCCATGGGGGCGCGGTTCTTTGTCGCCTCGCAGCGCCGGGATCCGATGCAATCGAACGGGCGTGCCAACCGGTTCCGCTGCCGTTCGGCTGTTTCGCGCGAGTCCTGATGAATCCTCGGGCGCTGCAGGCCCCTCCTCGGGCCAAGTAGCGCTCCCGGATCCCCCCTCCACGAGGGGTCGATCCTCTCCAGCGTGACGCCTTCGGCTGACGCATCCAGGCGTAGAAATCGCCATGCTGTACCCGCAGTACTCGGCACATCACCGCCAATCGAAACTCGCTCCGGCAGTCGCCGCCTATCGGCGCTTCGAGAGCCAAAAAACGTCGACGGCAAGAATCAAAAATGGGTTGACCTTGCCGAAGCACCAAGTTAGACTGTATAGTATAAACTGTAGCAAGGCGCGGCACCCGTCTCTCTGGAGCGGCTGAGCTGCCGGCTGTTCAGCCTTCCCCGGGAAGGTGGCGACGCGGGGTGTGCGGCGCACGGCGGTCGGGCAACGGAAGGGCCGCGCCCGACGGCAGCAGTCAGAAGCGTTCTTCCGACTCACCTGGGACGCGGCCGAAGACTTTCGTAACGGGAAGCGAGGTGTGCTGCCCTTGCGTATGGATGCCATGACGCCGTCCGGGCGCACCACCGAACCAGGGCGCATCGTCAACGGCTTGCGAGCCCGGCCGTTCTTAGGAGTTGACTGCAGGGCGGTACGCCCATCCTCTCCGCTCGCGTAAGGAGACAACTGCCATGGCCCCCATGCTCTCCTCCGACTGGCGCGACAGATGCACCGGCGAACACCCCGATCCTTTTCCGGTCCACACCCTCAGGAGAGTCGATCGCCCGACCACTGCAATCCATGAGGACCGGATCCAGCGGTTCGATGAGCGCGAGCACGGCTTCAACCGGTCGGCCCGTGGTGATTACGGCGCTTTTGTGAAGGCTGAGCGGCTGCGCATGGTCAACAAACATCCCCTGTCGGGTGCGCTGCTGACGATGCAGGGGATGCTCGGGCACCTAGTGGACAGTGGCGACAGGGTCCCGGTCGACGCCAAGGCCGCGAACGGACCCGTGCCGGTCTTGCCCCCGGTCGCTGACCGACGAGCGCCCGGCACGGAGGACCCGGATCGCATGGCTCGCAACATCAAAGAGACGGCCTACTTCCTACGGGCGGATGCGGTCGGCATCTGCGAGCTTCCGCCTTACGCGGTCTACTCCCACGGGGTCTTCACCGGCGAACCGGTTGAACTGCAGCACAAGCATGCGATTGCGATCCTCGTGGACCAGGACTGGCGCACCGCGTCGGCATTCAACGGCCGGGACTGGATCAGCAACTCGATGAGCTTCATGTCCTACTCCACATCGGGGTTCATCGCCTGCTTGCTGGCCGACTACATCCGCCGCCTCGGCTACCCCGCCCGGGCCCACCATGCCCGCAACTACCAGGTGGCCGTACCGCCCATCCTGCTCTGGGCCGGTCTGGGGGAGATGTCCCGCATCGGCGACATCGTGGTGCACCCCTTTCTAGGGCCCCGTTTCAAGGCTGCAGTGGTGACGACGGACCTGCCCCTGGCGATCGACAAACCGATCGACTTCGGGCTCCAGGACTTCTGCGCCAAATGTAAGAAGTGCGCGCGGGAGTGTCCTTCGGGCGCCATCAGCGACGGGGCGAAGGTCATGCACAACGGCTACGAGAAGTGGCCGACCGACGTGAAGCGTTGCACTTCCATGCGCGTGGCCAACCAGAAGGGCTCTGGCTGCGGCACCTGCCTAAAGGTGTGCCCCTGGAACAAGCCCTATACCCCCTTGCACCGGGCCGTGAACTGGACGATGAGAAACATCCCCCTGGCGCGAAACTTCGCGATCTGGGGCGACGACCTGATGGGCTATGGGAAGCCCGACCCGGCCAGGAAGTGGTGGCTCGACCTGGAGGATGTGGACGGGGGCGGATTCCAGGTGCCGAAGAACGTGCTGAGCGACGACACATTTCTGGATTAGCGTGCTTCGACCGCGGGTCTGCGCCGCGTTGCACCAGAGCCACCGCGGCGTCTTGCCATTCCGCTGTCGCGAACGGCGGTCTCCGGCCTAACCGGCGCTGTTGAGCCCATGTTCGGCCATGCGCGTATCGGCCTGGTAGGGCCGGCGTGAGCTCATTTCGAATTCTGCGCCGAAGCCTAACCCTCAACGCCGGGGAAACCGGCTCGAATATCGAATGATAGGGAGGAGCCATGCTCGAAGGTTGCGTTCCATGGCCGGAGGAAGACGCGGAGAGGTACAAACGTGCTGGGTACTGGCGAGGCCTCACCCTGGGGGAGCACTTGGACTCCTGGGTCAGGCAATATTCAGGCCGGCCGGCGCTCGCGTACCGTGGGGAGGAGATCAGCTACCGCCAGATGGACGAGTGCGCCACCCGTCTCGCATACCGGATGTCCAAGGTAGGCATGCAGCCCTATGACCGCGTGATCATGCAGCTCTTCAACGTCCCCGAGCTGGTGTACTTCGTCTACGCGTGTGCGAAGATCGGGGCGATTCCGATCTGCTCGCTCCCCACCCATCGGTGGTCCGAGATCGGGTACCTCGCGGGTGACGCCCGGGCGCGCGCACACGTGGTCCCAGCGGCTGGCACGAAGGATTTCGATCCTCAGGCGTTTGCCGAGGAGGTGCGGACCGCTACGCCCAGCATGGAGTTTGTCTTCGCGCTGGGTGGCCCGGTCCAGCCCGGGGTGATCTCGATCGACGAGGTTCTGTCCGAGGAGATAGACCTTGAGCAGGCCCGTGCCGACCTGAGCGGGTATCGCCCGGACCCCATGGAGCCGGGGCTGTTCCAGCTCTCTGGTGGGACGACGGGAACGCCGAAGATGATTCCGCGCACCCACAACGACTACATCTACAACGCCGAGTGCGCCGCGGACGCCATGGAATTTGACGTACACAGCCGGATCCTGCCGATGTTGCCGTTGATGCACAACTTCCCCCTGGTCAACGTCCTCTTCGCGGTCCATGCGCGAGGGGGGGCTGTCGTGCTCACCGAGTTGTTTGACGCCGAGGAGATCCTGAAGGCACTGGCCGAGAACCGGGCGACCGGCCTTGGGACCGTCCCCGCCATCATGCACCGGCTGCTCGACCTGCCGGAGGACACGCGGGCCAAGTACGACCTGTCGTCGCTCAAGAACGTCTACTGGGGTGGCAATCCCCTGGAGCGGGAGATCCAACTCCGGTTCCGGGAGACCTTCCGCTGCGATACCGATCAGACCTACGGGATGGCCGAGGGGCTCATCTGTTGGACTCGACCGGGTGATTCGCTGGAGGTCAAGCTGACGACCCAGGGTCGCCCTGTTTCCTCGGCAGATGAGGTGAGGGTGGTCGACGTGAACACGGAGGCCGATGTCCCCGTGGGAGAGGTCG
This sequence comes from Deferrisomatales bacterium, assembly GCA_029211085.1. Lineage (GTDB taxonomy): Bacteria > Desulfobacterota > Deferrisomatia > Deferrisomatales > JARGFW01 > JARGFW01. The sequence goes on from JARGFW010000037.1 coordinate 3,955, forward strand.
GAGAGTGCTGGACCCGCGGGCCCTATACCCTCCGCGGCTACTTCCGATCTCCAGGGCGGAACTCCGAGGTGATCACCGCCGAGGGCTTCTACAAGACCGGGGACCTGGTGCGGAGGGACGCCCAGGGAAACATCACCTACGTCGGCCGGCTGAAGGACTGTATCAGCCGCGGCGGAGAGAAGATCAATGCAGAAGAGGTCGAAGGCTATGTAGTCAAACACCCGATGGTCAAGGAGGCGGCCGTCGTCGCGATGCCCGACAAAGTCATGGGTGAGCGAGTCTGTGTGTTCGTTGTGCCTGAGCCCGGGATCCCAGCCACTTTGGAGGAACTTAACCGTTTCCTGCTCAATGACCAGCGGATCGCCAAGTATAAACTTCCCGAGCGGATGGAGTTGATCGACGAGCTGCCGGTGACCAAAGTGGGCAAGTTCGAAAAGAAGAGCTTGCGAGAGAAGATCGCGGACATTTTGCGCAAGGAACGAGGACCGGGATGCGTGTAGGGACAGATCCCTGGAAAGGGGCGAGGCATCTCAAGATGTCTGAGCTCTCAGCCCTCTCGGGTGTCCCGGTCAATCGGATACGGTACTACATCCGCAAAGGAGTGCTACCGGAAGGCACAAAGGTCAACCGGACCACAGCTCTGTATACCGACGAGCACCTCGCGCAGCTTCAGTTGCTCAAGGAGGGGCAGGCCCCAGGGGGGGTGAGCGCAAGCCGAACCCCTCCGGCAGATGCGGCGTCGCGACCCGAACCGCCGGGTGCCCTGACCGTGGATGGCGGTCCCCGGGCCATGCAGGACGCGATCGCCGTCTCCGCGATTCCCCTCTTCCGGAGGAAGGGGTTCGAGCGGGTCACGATCTCCGACATCACCGAGGCAGCGCGGATCAGCCGAAACACGTTCTACCAGTACTTCGGCGACAAGAAAGAGCTCTTCATCGCCTGCCTCACGAAGCTGTTCCTGGAGTGGCGCCGCGAAGCGCCCGACGGGACGACCCCGGTCCCGGAGACGATCAAGACCCTGGCGCTCGCGTTCTACCGCGTATACCCCCGGTGGAGCGACATGATGAACCTCTTCCGCGCTTCCGCCACCAAGGACCCAGAGGAGTTCGGCCCCCGGCTCGAGGACTCGATGAACGTGCGCATCGGGCCGATCACGGCCGACATCGAGCGGGGAATCGCGGCGGGACTGTTCCGTGATGTCGATGCCCGTCTGGCTGCCATGGGTGTGGCAGGCCAGTTGGACTATGTCTTCTACTTCCTGTCGCGGGGCGCCTTCCCGGGCATGGACCCCGAGGAAGTCGTGGAGCGTGCCCTGGACATCTTCTTCAACGGCGTCGGAAAGCGGTAGGTTCTGCCGGGGGCATGTCAACGCAGCCGCCCCTGAGCATCGGGCAAGCCACCCGAGAGGCGGCTGAAGAGTAACCAAGACTCCAAGCGCAAGAGGATCAGGACTCTGCAACATTGAGTCTGTCAGCTCAAGATGGTTGCGCGAGCATCCTGCCCGGAGCAGCGGTTCCGGGGAGAAACGCGGACAACCGGAGGAAGTGTTTGACTGCAAAAGTTATAGTTTATACTTTATAGTCCAAACTGATGAAATATTGCGGGCGCACGTGAGAAGCGCTCGACCAACGACGCACCCGGAAAAAAAGGAGACGACGATGTTCATCATGGATTGCGAATGCCACATGCTGCCGCCCGCAGACGACATCAAGTACTTCCCGCTGTACCAGCGGAACCAGACCGCGGTGCGGAACATCGTGCAGCGGCTAGAGCCCTACGCCATGTACGGCGTCCGGGAGATCCAGGGGTTGAAGGACACGCGAGCGGTCAGAAAACGGCGCGCCTCCCCCGATCCGGAAGAGTCCGCGACGGCGTTGGTGGAGAAGATGGACGAGTCCGGGGTGGCGATGGCCTGCGTGCTGCCGGAGTCGATGCTGGCCACCTCGTTTGGCGCCCGGATGCAGTCGACGAACGGGTGGCTCGCCAAGGGCCTCGCCAAGTATCCCGACCGGTTGCTCGGTGTCTGCAACGTGGGCCCGGTGATTGCGCGGGGGGTGAAGAATGCGATCTGGGAGCTTGAGCACCTGGTCAAGGAGATGAACTTCAAAGCGGTGAAGTCCTATCCCGTGGACGACACGCCGATCAATAACAGGGAGCTGTGGCCCTTCTATGAGAAGATCCAGGAGCTGGGCATCCCGCTCTTCTTGCACTCCGGCTACTCCTGGTGCATCCCCGGGCGGTCCGCCAACGCCATGCCCTGGCTCCTGGAAGATGTCTGTGAGGATTTCCCGGATCTGACCATCCTGGCCTACCACATGGGCTATCCGTTCACGGATCAGCTGAACATGCTCGCCATGAAGTACGAAAACCTCTACATCGGCACCAGCCTGCTCCCGTACTTCGGCCACGGGGCGGGCAGAAGGGCGCAGGTGCTGCTCGCTGAGGCCTTCATGTACGCCGGGAGCGACAAGATGGTGTGGGGTACCGACTTCGCGGCTAACAAGGATGAGGTGCTGATCCTCAAGAACATCCAGATCAGCGAGCAGGTACAAGAAGAATTTGGCTATCACCCGATCACCGAAGAAGACCGCGCGAAGTGGGCTGGCCTCAACCTGGCCCGGATTCTCAAGATCACCCCGCCGCAGGCGAAAACGGCACTCTAACGGCCACGAGACGAAAGGAAACGACCATGTATGATGCCCTGTTCGAACCCATCAAGATCGGCCCGGTGGAAATCAAGAACCGGATCGCAGTCGCCCCCATGAACCAGCAGGGAGACCGCAACCGCCACCCGACCGCGCAGTACATGAATTTCTTCAACGCCCGAGCGCTGGGCGGCTTCGGGCTGTGTACCACCGGATCCATCCTCATCAGCAAGGCAGCCAGCGCGGAGTACCCCTTTGTCCCGTACCTCTACCCCGGGAGCCAGACCGGTGGGTACTGGTATGACTTCACCGAGGGCATCCACTCCCAGGGGACCGGGACCAAGGTCTTCGGCCAGTTGAGCCACGGCTTTGGGCGGCAGACCGGGCGCGAGGGCGTGCGCGGCGCGTCGGCGATCCCCTTCAACCGGGCCGACCTCTACCGGGGACAGTCGAAGGAGTCGGCCTCGTGGACGCGGTACTTCAAGTCGGACTGGACCAATCACCTCCTTGGGGTGCCCCGGCCGATGACGATCGACGAGATCAAGAAGGACGTTCGGTCCTGGGTGCGCTCTGCGGAACTGGCCATTCTCGCTGGCTTCGACGGTCTAGAAATCCACGGGCCCCACGGCTATGGAATGCACCAGTTTCTCTCCCCCCGGACGAACCAGCGAACTGACGAATACGGCGGGTCTTTGCGGAACCGCGCGCGGTTCATGCTGGAGATCATCGAGGCGGTCCGGGAGCACTTCGGTTCCGCCGTCCCGCTGTGCGTCCGGATGAGTGGACGGGAGTACCAGGAGGGAGGTATCCAGCCGGAGGACGTGCGCCAGGTGGCCAGGTGGTGCGAGGAAGCTGGAGCGGACGCGATTAGCCTCTCCAACGGTTCCGGATACGACGACTTCGCCCACTTCTTTCCGAGCGACCAGAACAACCAGCCGCTGCTGGACGCCCAGGGCAAGAAACTGAAGGAGGCGGTGAGCATCCCCGTCATCACCGTCGGTGTTCAGTATCCGGCCGTAGCCGACCGGGTGATCCGCGAAGGGGAGACGGACATGATCTCGCTCGGGCGTCAGGCCATCGCGGATCCTGAGTGGCCCAACAAGGTGAAGGAAGGGCGCATCGACGAGATCGTCCGCTGCACTAAAGACAATGCCTGTGTCACCCTGGGGATTTGGGGCGCCCAGATCGGCATGCGGTGTACCCAGAACGCCCATTACGGCAAGGAACAGTACGTGCCCGAGTTCAATCCGAAGCCCATGAAGCTGAGGATCCCCGAGACCTTGAAGCGGTGGAAGCCCGGCGTCAAGTGGCAGGAGCACAACGAGCTCTGGCAGTCCACGGTGAAGTCGGCAAAGAGCGAAGCCCAGGACTGACCGGCGGGTTCTGTGTATCCTCGGCTGCAGCGAAGGGCTTTTGGGTGAATGTGTCGTTGCGCGTCCGGCCGTTCCACCCCCTGCCTTCCACAGACACAAAGGACTGCGGGGGCTTTTGCCCCCGCTTTTCTTGTCTGTGCCGTTACAACCGCTTGGTCCGGGCTGGTTATTGAAGGTGCAGAAGTTCATGGGCGAGCCGCGGGGCTGCAATTGGTCAAAATTGACCTGGTGGCATGGATCAGTCTCCCGCGCTGGTTGACAGTTGCCCGCCAGACGTGACCTGCTGCGGCGCTGACGAGGCCATCATGCCCTCCCAGGTCCAGTTCCCCCCTCGGAAAACAACCTCCCATACGGCCCCGGACTGTTTTGGACCACCGGTTGCCACCCCCTGCCGGGGCCGGCCGCTTGGTCCCCTTCGCCGCAGTCACCGATTGCCGTCCCACCAATCGTCCAATCGATGTCCGATATTCCCTCGAACCAGTAGCAACGACCCGGATCTGCCCCTTACTGAATCATTGGGTAATCTAGCCCCCACGGGTGGTCCCCCTCACGGTGTGGTGCCACCGGTGCACAGGGTGGCCTCCCCATGGAAACGGCGGCCTCTTGGGACGCACCAAGGTGCCGTCATGCCCGTTCATCCGGTCGCCCCCGTTGACGAGTTCACGTTTCGGCTCACCCGTCAGTTTTCACGATTGGGGGCCGGCTGTTTTGTCGGCGCCTAAAGCCTGCATTGACCCACGCCCTGCCAGGCCAGCATACACAATCGTCGCAAGCGGAAAGGCCTACTCTCTTGCCGACCACAACTGATGGTGATCGCCGAAGGGGATGCTCTCTTGGGGCAACTTGCACTGTGCCATGGAGCACAATGAGGCCGTGCCCATATACACGGTGGCTCTGTAAAAGGCGTTACTGCATGGCCTGGTCGTCTGCTGTATCGTTTGCCGTGTAACACTGTTTGGATCAAATGAGGAGAAAAGGATGTGGACGGCGTCCTGAAGGTTCTGGGCGGCACTCCGGCAGAGGAGCGCGGGGGGCAAACCTTCCCCGGCAGGACGGAGGTCAAGGGCGAGGCCCTACTCACCGGCGCTCTGGGAAACAGCCCACACGGGAGGTGTCGGAACTAGCTGCATCCTTTCGCTCGGGAGGGGTGCCAACGTATCCCACTGCTGCCGGTGATGCGCTGGAAGGGGCATGTTGTGGGAGGGCAAAAAGCGGCTGGTGCAGGAAAATTTTGGGTGGCAGGGGATGGCACCAGCTGAGGCTCGAACAGCATTCTCTGTGGCAGGGCCACGTGTAGCAGCCTCGAGGACAGAGACCGTTGGGTGAAAGGGCGTTTCGGCTGCTAGCCGTGGACCTGGGCACCGCATTCGAAGCCGGGCTTATTTCAAGTACAGAAGAATGACAGCGCAGGGTTCCTCTTAAGGGAATGAGACTTTTGGTCTCCGAAGATCACCAACAGAACTTCTGGGCGAACCACTATTTATTTTGCAGATGGAACGATAGGAGTTAGACATGGCAGATTCCATTAGTTCCAACTCAACATTTGAAAAAATGAATTCATTGATGCTTACTGTTTCTGGATACATGCTATTTTTTATGAACATAATAGTACTTTATGCAGTTATTATGAGATATGTGGTGTCTAGTCCTCCAGGATGGACGACTGATTATGCAACTTTCATTCTTTTATTTATTACTATTATACCTGCTGCAGCGGTGCTTCATAATGATGGCCATATAAAAGTCGATTTCGTTGTAAATAGGTTTGGACGAAAGACGCGCAAGTATGTAGAAATTTGCACCTCATTACTGGGAATAGTTTACTTCTCTGTTGTGTTGTTTCAGTCAGTTCGTCTAGTCTCTAATGCATACACAGGCCAATGGTTGTCAATCGATACGCAAATACCGCTATGGTATCCTTTCTTGATTTTACCTATAGGATGTGGATTGTTGATAATCACCTTTTCTTTGAAGGTGATTGTGGAACTGAGATCTATATTTGTCTCTTGGAGGTCGTAAAATAATGAGTCCTGAAATTGCCAGCATACTTGTATTCGTGGGCTTGTTATTTTTGCTATGTATGGGATATCCAATTGCATTTTCAATGGGAGCTGCAGTTGCTTTAGGTATTATATCTCTAGGCGAACCGTTTCTATTCACCCAGTTGTCACAGATTACAAAGGATGTAAGCACCAATTTTCTTTTCTTGGTCGCACCACTTTTCATTCTTATGTCCGAGTTTATTTTGGTCTCTGGCATCGCGAGAGACGCCTTTCAGGCTGCAAGCTTGTGGTTGAGTTGGCTCCCCGGCGGTTTGGCGGTGAGTTCTATTTTTGCCTGCTCGGCCTTCGCCGCAGTTTGTGGTTCCAGTCCGGTGACAGCAGCCACCATAGGTATGGTAGCCATACCCGGAATGACTGAGCGAGGTTACCAGAGAAAGTTAGCCGCCGGTGTTGTTTGTGCCGCAGGATCCATAGGCATCATGATACCTCCAAGCCTATGTATGATAATTTATGCGGTTATGACAGGCACTTCTATCGGTAAACTTTTTATAGCAGGTATCGTACCAGGCATAGTTCTGACTATAGTTTTATCAATTACTGTTATAATTAAATCAATAATAAATCCATCAATTGCTCCTGCGGTTAAAGACACTGTTACTTGGAAACAGCGTTTAGATGTTTCAAAAAAAATAGGCCCTATATTGATTTTGAGCTTTTTGGTAATGGGGTCAATATATGGAGGATTCGCTACTCCTACAGAAGCCGCAGCTGTTGGTGCGACTGGTGCATTCATTGTTATGTTGTTTAAAATAAGATTTAGTTTTGACAAGTTTACGTTGGTATTGAGGCGGTCCGCTAGCCTAACTAGCTCGATCATGATGCTTCTGGTAGGTGGAACAACGCTAGCATTCTTTATGAGTTATAGTGGAATACCTCAACAATTGGTAGAATTTACCATGAGTTTAGGGTTAAATCGTTGGCTGATTTTGATCGTCATCAACATTGTTAGTCTAGTTCTTGGGTGTTTTCTTGATCCTTCTGGAATATTGGTTCTCATGGTTCCTCTTGTATTCCCGATCATAGAGTCTCTCGGGTTTGACCCGGTTTGGTTCGGCATTATCTTGACCTTGAACGTGGAAATTGGGATGATTACGCCTCCGGTTGGTCTGAACCTTTATGTACTCAACGCTGTGGACCGTTCGTTGCAAGTATCAGAAATTATTGCGGGCACGATACCTTTCTTATTTTCCCTCATCCTGTGTCTTGTTCTGCTCACGATATTTCCACAATTGGTTTTATGGCTTCCAGGTCTGGTGTACAATTAATCCCGTAAGACAACGTGCTCCGGCGTACTTCGATAGTATTTCGTTGATTAACTTTTAACCGGATGAATCGAATTTTTTAAAGGTGTTCAGGAATAAGCCGCAATTGTTATCGGTTGGGCCGCCGAAGATGCTATTGGTCCAGTGACAAAATAGTTGGTTCCTGGGTTTCGGTAGGTAACGACCCAAGATAGGCTGGGCCTCCTCCCAATCGGCAAGCCGCACGCTGGTGAACTCAGGACCGTTGTCCAATCGTAGCTTCTGTGGGTAGCCGCGCCAGGCGGCGACCCGGTCCAGTTGCCGCACGACGCGCTCGGCGGGCAGGTTCAAGTCCACTGCGATGGCCAGTGCCTCGCGGCTGAAGTCATCGGCCAGGTTGAAGGTGCGAAACTTCCGGCCACACCACAGCGCATCACTCATGAAGTCAGCGCTCCAGCACTGGTTAACGGCCTCTGGCACGCTCAGCGGTTCTGGGTTGGTGGGCAGGCGCCGCTTGCCTTTGCGGCGCAGGTTGAGCTTCAACCTGCAGTAGGCCCGGTACACCCGTTTGTAGTTCCAACGGTGTCCATGCCGACGAAGAATGGGACCACATCTTGCCGAACCCGTAGCGTGGGTGGCGATCCGCCAGAGTCTGCAGGGCTTCCACGATCGGCGCATCCCTCCGGGTGTCAGGAACATAGTGGTAGCCCGTGCGACTCAGATTCACCACGCGGCAGGCAGCCCGAGTGCTCAGGCCCACCGTGCCGTGGGCAAAGGCCACCAGTTCCCGTTTCTCCGCCGGCCTCAGAGCTTTTTTTCGATGATCTCCTTGAGCGCGCGGTTTCCAGGCGCAGGTCGCCATACATCTGCTTCAACCGCCGGTTTTCGTCTTCCAGTTCCTTCAGGCGCCGGATGTCGGAAGCTTCCATGCCGCCGTACTTCGCCTTCCAGCGGCTATAGGTGGCCTCGGACATCCCGTGCTCCCGGCAGACCTCCTTCACTAGTCTGCCGCCTTCAACCTCCTGCAATATCCTGACGATCTGCGTCTCGCTGAACTTCGACTTCCTCATCTCGAGTCCTCCTTGTGGCAGGTGACTATGCCGGAGAACTCTCATTTCTGGTGGCCATAGTATCGGGGAGGCTTACACCACCTTGGGTGGAGAATCTACTTCGGCGAACCGGACTCCCGACCAAGGTGTGTCCTAGGGAAGACGAATTCATGGCACTCGTTGAACCTCATCCGGGACGGATCAAACGCTTTCTCGGGCACGACACTCGTGTCCATTGGTGGCGATAGCGCCCAAAAGTAAGCAGCTCTACAGAAGGAAAAGTTTGCCGATTGCTGATGCAACTGCGCGTGCTTCTGGTATCGTTTGGCACGCAACGGCAGTGTCGGTTAACACTAAGCGGTGGTACGCCGTTTTACTGACCTGCAGCTGGCCTCGGTGTATGCTGTTTCGTGCTTGGCTTATAAGGAGGGAAGTGCGAGTCGGAGGGACGGACTTTCCGGGGGGGGGATCCCTGGGTTTCATGTCTGCATTCCGACCCTTGCGGAACGCATTCGCCGGACGGGAGACCGTTAGGTGCTCTCTCGGCAGGGTGCGGGGAACGGAGGGAAGGTCAACGACCACGGTTTGGGTTTGCACGGCCGGATTGGCGAGTGCGTGGGGCCAACTTCCTGATCGATGTTGGTTCTGCAATTGCTCGGAGAGTCCCCCCCGCCCCCGTAATCGATCATCCGTGTTTGATGTGCTTTTCGCCAGTGCACGTCACGTAAAGAGACGTGGGTCTGCCCAAGGGTGGGGCATGTTAAGCGACTGTAAGGGATGTTCTGTGCCGCCTAATGCAAAACAGACGCAGTGATGAGACCGACTGGTTCATGAAATACAACGATTTTGGTGTGTTTTGTGCTTGTTTTTGTAATCAATAACACTTTGTTTTGTTTGTCTTATATGTGTTAGTTTCTTAATGGAGTAATTTGTTGATGTTTATATTATAGCGTATTCCGCTTTTATGTATTCTTCTTTGTATGCAGTAGTATGAGAGGTATAGATTTTATTTGTTATTAGTGCTAACAGGTAGTAGGCGTACTGTCTCGAACTTGAAAGAGAAAAGGAGAGAAAAAAATGAATAAAAGTCAATGGTGTATTAGATTTTGTGTTGCGTTGACAACAGTTGCGGTTTTCTTTTTAATGGTTCCTGCATTCGTTGGTGCTGCTGATAAGATAATTCTTAAGCATGCTCATCAAAATCTTTCGCCTACAGATACGCATACTCAAACTGCCAAGAAATTTGCTGATTTGGTGAATGAGCGTAGTAGTGGCAGGATAGAGATTAAACTTTACCCGGGTACCCTTGCCGATGGACCTGAGTTGTTGAGTGTGGCTCAACAGGGCGTGGCTGACACTATGTCGGTAGTAACGAATTTTATCAGCGCGAGGGTCCGCGCCCTTGCTCCAATAGAGTGGGTGGGGGCGTATCCAGCTGAAGATAAATTTCTTGAAGTCGCAGAGGGCATCAGGCCCGTGATGACAAAGATATTTGATAAGGAAGGATTAACCTATCTTAGCTCTCAGTATAGCTTCGCCGATTTTTTTTGGGTTAATAGAAACAAGAACTTGGTGGCGGTTTCTGACTTCAAAGGAGAAAAGCTGCGAGTGCCGGGTTTGTGGATAAACAAGCAAACTACAGCACTTGGTGCCACGCCAGTAATGATTCTTCCGCCGGAGCTGTATCCGTCCCTGCAAAGAGGAGTGATCGACGGGCTTGGTACAATTGCGTCCCTCGTTGTCGGGTTCAAATTGTACGAACCCGCGCCGTTCGTTGCTCGGATGCCGGACGCTTCAGCTTCTCTGGTTATTTTTTGCGCGAACACGGAGAAATTTTCTCGATTGAGCGCCGAAGACCAAGCGTTGATAAGAAAGGCGGCCATCGATGCGGAAACATGGTCATATGATTACGGACGGAAACTGGAAGACGATATGCGCACATTTCTTAGAGCAAACACTAAATACGTAGACATGTCACCGGAACAACGGAAGGCAGTGCTGGATGCTAGGGGCAGTCTCAAGGAAGATCTGCTTGAGTACAGTGGTCCTTTGGGCCGAGAACTGATGACTGTTTTTGACGGTTTGAGATAGGGCACGGTTTTTGTTCACCTAAGGAAACGCTAGGTCAGGGTTTCCCGTAAGAGGGGGTCGCGCCCCGATGAAACGCTCGACCGGATGTTGAAGTGTGCCGCTCCCGCGCGACCGGGAGCGGTACTGCATTGACCCCCCTTTGCTGTGGCCGTTTTTGGGATGCCGACTACCAACGGATGCGGGTCACACCACGCTGTAGAGATCGCGCCGTTGGACACCGGGGGGCTTTGGTCATGAGCCGGATACTCAATGGGTCGCCTCGTGAGGGATGCGCTTCACCGCGAGGTGAAGCAGTTCTTTGGTCGGCCTGAGGGGAAATGGAGTACGCTTGGAGGGTACTTCCCGCCGGCTGGCCACTCCTTCACCTGTTCGAGGTCACGGGCAAGCTCGCCGGCGATGTCGCCCGGCTTCTTGCCTACCCCCGAGAGCCGGAGCGCCTTCTCCCTATGGCGGTACTTCTGTTGGCTGTTGGCGAAGCGACATGGGTGGCCACAGAGCAGCGAGTCCGCCGAAACCGATGCGTGGGGTGGACCGCACTCCTTTCAGTTGTAGCCCCTGCCCTGTGGATTGACCGTTGCAGGGAGGATCCCCTCGCGCCGGGAAAGCCGGCGAAGAGCCGGGGCGTCCCCTTCTCTGACGTCTGACAGCGCTCCATACAGGCCGTTGCGAAGCACCGCGGCCCCTTGCCAGATCGGTTGAGCTGGCTCCCATCGAGTTGGATGAACGGGTCCGAGAGAGTTGGCGGGTAAGGGGTCGCCTCGGGGCCCTCGAAGGGGGCTTTGGGAAGAAGCGCGCGATGTGGAACGCATCGTCCAGCACCCCTGCTCGGGAATGCGCCCGCTGGGCGGCCGCCGCCTCCGGCGATGCCGATGTCACCGACAGCGAAACCCCGCACTGCGCCGTCTCCCTGGCCCACCGTGGTGTCCCGACGAATCGCCCCGCGAGGTTCCCTTGTCACGATCTGCCCGGGGCTCTGCCCGGCTGCTTGGTCCAGTCCAGCTTCGGATCCCACCCGTCCACCAGCACGGTCGCTACCCGCTTGGCAGGAGTAAAGAGGTTTCGTCAGAACAGATCGGGTTCCGGCGCAACCGGGAGCGGAACGTCGAGTTCACAGCCGTATGCAGTAAGGCCCGTCCTCTGCACCTGGAGTCGCTGCACTTCGCACTGCCGGTGGAGTCAGCCCGTGACGCCTGATGTGCTGCTCCACGCCCCCACCGGAGGTGAAGGATGCAGGGGCAACTGGCTGTGGGCAGGTGGTGGCCAGACTCTTGACTCGCCCACTGCGCTTCGGGCTACGGCTGCAAGTCCGAAAAGGGGGAGGGGTCACCACCGCCGCAGCGGTCGACAACCCAGCCCCAGACGCGGTTGACTGGATCGACTCCATCCCAGGGGCTCCACGGTGCCGAAGGTCTCTGCGGAGTTAGACCGCCCACGGCTACAGCAGAGGCTGAGGAAGTACCGGAAGAAAGCCCTAGAACCCGGGGCCACGGGCGCAAAGGTCATCGCTTCCGAAAGCATCTCCATTGACGAAAGAGTGAGACGCAAGTACAGCCATCCCAGGAACCCCTTGGCGGGGGAAATGACGACTGCACCGCGTGTGTTCAAGTGGTACGGCAGGACGGTGTCCGGTTGCACTGAGGCGCCGTGCGGCGTTTGACTGAAACGCTGGCGCCACTGTGACATGCTTTGTGCCATCCGGGACATTCCGAAAAGAGCGCGAAGGTGCGGCCTTGGAGGAGGCGCCAGGCACCGACCGGGAAAATGGGCACCGGAGCGTCTGTACGCCGATGCGATCCACCGTGCCGCACATCTCAGGACATCGGTGATCTGATGGGAAGTGCGGAATCCATGATGGTGCACCTTATTTATCAGCAAGGCAATGTTGCTGCTTGGCTGGAATCCATGTAGGCCTAACTGTTGACATGTCATTCATGCGAAAACCAGAAGCATGGCCAGGAGGAAGGAATGTCTGAGTACAATACCATAATCTATGAGCCTGGACCTGTTACAAAGATCATCCACAACGAGCCAAAGACGCACAACCTTTCGAGCGCTGAATTCGAGGGCGAGTTCATCGATGCCATGAAACGCTTCGAAAAGGATCGCCAAGCCAAAGTTGCAGTTACCCTGGCTAATGGCAAGCACTTCTGCGCGGGTCACGACATATCTTTTTTGTCGAAGAAGCAGACATGGAAGCCCGGCGAGAAAGTCGAGTGGGCCGAGGACACCTGGCGCTTCATCAACGATCCTCGCCGGCTGGATGCTCCGCTCTGGGATGTCACCAAACCCCTCGTCGTCGGCGCGCAGGGCGCCACATTGGCGGCGGGCATCCACCTGCTCATGCTGCACGACATCGTGGTCATGGGTGAAAACGCATTTATCGGCACGGCCATCAGCCGCGTTTCCGGTGCGTTTGGGGGTCTGCTCCAGATGTGGCTGGGCTACCGCAAGGCTTTTGAATTACTCAATACCGGTTGGAACTTCAGTTCCCAGGAACTCTATCGATTGGGTGCGATCAACAAGGTCGTTCCGGATGATGAAGTGGTTGACGCGGCTGTGCGCTATGCCGAAATCATGGCCTTGATGCCTTTGGAGTTGCTGAAGTTGCAGAAGCAATCTCTCAAGTTCGGGATGAACTTGGCTGGAGCCCGTGAACAAATATGGCACAACCAAGAAACAAATACGCTAATACACTGTGCTCCAACAGAAGAAGAGAAGCAGTTCTATACTATCATGAAGACAGAGGGTATGAAGGCAGCCTTGGATTTCCGTGATAAGGATTTTGAAAAATATGGATTCAACAGAAACAAGGCAACCGATATATAGCCGAATCTAAACGGTTGTCAGACGTCTCTTGAGATAGAACAATAATGGTCTTGGCCGCTCTGCTCAACGCAATGGGGAAGTGGCACTTGTTCTGAAATGGCATTGCCAAATCTTCATGTGCTCTGGCCCGGGAAGGCAGACCTCGATGCCCCGAATGTTCTCGTCTGACCACCGTGATCGTTGCCGGAACGGTCGCCCTGATCCGTTCCCGGTCCACACTTTGAAGAGGGTCGACCGCCCGACGACCCTAATCCACGATGATCTGGTGCAGCGGGTGGATGAGCGGGAGCACGGTTTCAACCGGGCGGCCCGGGGGGATTTCGGTCCCCGCCTTGCCGCCGAGTTCCAGCGGCAGGTGGCGAAATATCCCCTCTCTGGGGCCCTGGGGACGATGACTGGGGTCATGGGCCGTCTGGTGGAGGGGGGCGGCGCGCAGTCGGCGTCAAGAACTGGGGAGAAGCCGGCCATGCCTGGCGTGGCCGGAAGCGTGGCACCCGGCACCGACGATCCCGGTCGCATGGCACTCCACATCAAAGAGACGGCCTACTTCCTACGGGCGGATGCAGTTGGTATCTGCGAGTTGCCAGCGTACGCCGTGTACAGCCACTCCAGGCGCGGCGGAATGCCCGCCCATCTCGACCACAAGTACGCCGTTGCCATCCTGGTCGATCAGGATTGGCGCACAGCATCGGCGTTCGACGGTCGAGACTGGATCAGTAACTCCATGAGCTTCTTGGGCTACGCCACGGCAGCCTTCATCGCCGGCATTCTCGCTGACTACATCCGGCGTCTGGGATACCCGGCCCGGGCCCACAACGCGCTGAACTATCAGGTAGTGGTGCCGCCCATCCTTCTGTGGGCAGGTCTTGGCGAGTTGTCCCGCATCGGCGACACGGTGATCAACCCGTTCCTCGGGCCGCGGTTCAAGGCCGCGGTGGTGACCACGGATCTGCCCCTGACGGTGGACAAACCCATCGATTTCGGGCTTCAGGATTTCTGCGGCAAGTGTAGGAAGTGTGCGCGGGCCTGCCCGTCCCGGGCGCTGAGTGATGGTGGCAAGGAGATGCACAACGGCTACGAGAAATGGCCTACCGACGTGCAGAAGTGCACCTCCATGCGGGTCGGCAATCCCAAGGGGGCCGGCTGCGGAACCTGCATCAAGGTGTGCCCGTGGAACAAGCCCTTTACGCCTCTCCACCGGGCCGTCAACCGTGTGGTGCGCACGGTTCCCGCTGTGCGCAGACTCGCCATTTGGGGCGACGACCTGCTGGGATACGGGAAGGCCCACTCGGATCAGCAGTGGTGGCTCGACCTGGAGGATAAGGACGGCGTCCTGAACGTGCCGGGTAGGGGTGCGCAAAGGAAATGAGAATCCGCCTCGGCGAACGTACCCCGCGCGTGGCGACAAAGGGTGGATTCCTGCGTTCCGCGTGAACCGGATGCTGGCGCGCCATGGGTGCATTGGTCCACGAGAGGGCCGGTTGTGGGTGAATTGCCGGGCGGAGGGGCTGCTGGGAAGGATCCACGGCGTACTGCCTGGCAGGGTTTTGTGAACGGACGCCTCGGCGGGATGCTAGTTTCTCTATAGACCTGCCGTTGGCCCAAGCATTCTGGGTAACAGTTGTGACCTGGAGAAATGGCACCTCTCCGGAAGGTCGCTGTGCAAAAGATGGAAGCTTGTGTGACGTGGAGGGAATGATCGGCTCTGTGCCTTCACGGTGAGGGATGCTCGCACGACGTTCCGCCGTGCCCTTTGATCCATTGCGCCGCCATCGGGCGCGGCCACTCCGATGCCAACCCGAATGTCCGCCTAAGAGCGCGGAGTGTGTGGTGTCAAGCGTGCTTCAACGCACCGTTTGCGGGTGTCCGTTTGTACTGAAACATGGTGCCCCCTGTTACTGACCAAACTTCGCCTATATGACATGCTGTTCGAAGAATTGAGGGGCATTCTGAGTTTCCATGCCTAACGGCACCCCGAGGCATGAAACGGGGGGCGGCCGGGCGCCCCAGAGCCTAGCGGGACGCGGCTTTGGCACCAAGGGCTGCAACCGCGAGAGGGTGAAGTTCCCTCGTTGCCGCCCGGGAGAACCCAAGATCGCTCAGGGATCGTCCCGCGGCGGGGTGCCCGGTCGCCTCGGCGGGATGCTAGTTTATTTATAGGAAGGGTTTACGTCGGGAGGTGGTACTGGTTTTTGCGCCGGAAGGGGGGCGCATGTATTGAAGAGGGGGGAGGCGCTGCTGCACTGTCTTTGGGGTGCAAACTTATTCTCGAAGGGCAAGACTTACGAGAGGGACGGACTCGGCGACAGGCTGAACGTGGTGTCGGGCAGTTGTCTAATGCTTGAAACTGACGCGCGTATGCCCTGCAGTGCAACCCCTGCTCTGATCATGTCTCTATCGCGCGGGGCCCCGGGGAGAGGAGGTCAGCCGGTGGGTGGCTGGCGATGAGACATTGGCCTCGTCGCGGCATCATCCCAGCCGACTGTGACACCGAACTCGTAGGCCAGCGGCACTTGAACCGAGACCGGGTTTTCACCGCCGATGCGTTCGCCGACGAGGGTGCGCAGTAATCGTTTGATGGAGCACTGGCAGACGGGGGCGGGCGTATCAGCCCGCCCCGCTTGTTTGGAGAGAGGGGAATGAGGAGAAACCGGCTGGGTTGGATCTTGTGTGTGGTGGGCACCCTTCTGCTGGGCCTGTGGGGCATAGTGGAGGCGTTGGAGGGGGGGGCACATGGGGTGCCAGATTCTCTGGCCCGGCAGGCGGTACTTTCCGATGCCGCCTCCCGCGCTGTGCTCCTAGACGTCACAACCGCTGGCAGCCGTGTGGTAGCGGTGGGGGAACGAGGCGTCATCATCTACTCCGATGACAAGGGGAAGAGCTGGTACCAGGTCCCCGTGCCCACGAGCGTATCCTTTACGGCAGTAGCTTTCCCTACGCCGAGGAAGGGCTGGGCCGCGGGCCACGGGGGCCTCGTGTTGCACAGTGAGGACGGCGGGGAGACCTGGACGAAACAGCTCGATGGCGAGCTAGCCGCTAAGCTCGCATTTGAGACGGCCCAGCTGAAGGCCCAGGCAAACCCGGATGATGCATCAGCCCGGAGACAGCTGGTGGAAGCTGAGCGGCTGGTACAGGACGGGGCAGACAAACCCTTCCTCGACCTCGCTTTCGTCAATGAGCAGCGCGGCTTCGTCGTAGGCGCATACGGCATCATGTTCCGGACCGAAGATGGGGGGCGAACCTGGGAGCCCTGGATGGACCGGGTGGACAACCCCCGAGGGATGCACCTCAACGCAATCCACCTCGTCGGGAACACTGTCTACCTGGCCGGCGAACAGGGGCTGTTCTTGCGCTCGACCGACGGCGGAGAGCGCTTCATTCGACTGAAGACTCCCTACGAGGGCACCTACTTCACGATGGCAGCCGGTGTGTCAGGAGAGGTGCTGCTCGCCGGGTTGCGGGGAAACGCTTACTGGTCAACGGACCAGGGTGACACCTTTCAGCCGGCGCGGGTGGTGATCCCGGTGTCCTTGAGCGCGGTTGCGATCGGTACGCACGGCACATACTACTTCGCCAATCAAGCAGGCTTTTTGCTGGCCAGCCATGATGGTGGCCGCACGATCGTGCCGTTGCCCACGCCGCACCTGCCGCCGGTGGCAGCTCTCCTTGCGCTGGGGCCTGATGAACTCCTGACCGTGGGTGTGGGCGGGGCGCTCCCCGTGTCTCTCGGGGGGGCTGGTGCCGAGGGAGGTGCACGATGAAATTCCAAGACGCCAATGAACTGCAGCCCGTGGTGCGCGACGTGGCTGACTTTGATCAAAACACGGGGTCCCTGGGCGAGCGTGTGCTGTTCAACTATCGAGGCATGGTGCTTGCCGTGTGTTTGGTGGTCACCGCCGTGCTCGGCTACCAGGCGACAACACTCAAGCTGAACGCGAGCTACGAGAAGACGATTCCCACGGGCCACCCCTATATCGCGAACTACCTCAAACATCAGGGCGACCTGGCAGGTCTGGGCAACGCCGTGCGCATCGCCGTGGAGACCACCGGCAAGAGTATCTACGATACAGCCTACATGCAGACTTTGCAGGAACTCAGCGACGAGTTGTTCCTGCTGCCGGGGGTGGACCGAGTCTTCATGAAGTCCCTGTGGACGCCCTCGACACGTTGGTTTGGTGTGACCGAGGAGGGTTTCGAGGGCGGCCCGGTTGTCCCAAACGAATATGACGGTTCAGCCGTGAGCATGGAGCAGCTGCGGCAAAATGTGGCTCGGTCCGGGGAAATCGGTCAGCTCGTTGCCCAGGACCATCGCTCGAGCGTCATCTTCGTGCCACTGTTGGCAATCAATTCGAAGACCGGGGAGCCGCTCGACTACGGGGCCTTCTCGGAGGAACTCGAAGCGCTGCGGAACAAGTACCAGAGTGACACCGTCAAGATCCACATCACCGGATTTGCCAAGGTGGTGGGCGACCTGATCGCCGGCGTGCGGCAGATCCTGGTGTTCTTCGCGGTAGCCGTGTTCATCTCGGCCGGTGTGCTCTTCTGGTACACGCGCTGCACCCGCAGCACCCTCGTGGTGGTAGCGTGTGCGCTGGTGGGTGTGGTCTGGCAGCTGGGGCTGTCTGCTGCGCTTGGATACGAGCTCGATCCCTACTCGGTGCTGGTGCCGTTCCTGGTGTTCGCCATCGCCATGAGCCACGGTGCCCAGAAAATGAACGGCATTCTTCAAGACATCGGTCGCGGCACCCATAAGGTGGTTGCCGCCCGCTACACGTTCCGGCGCCTATTCCTGGCCGGGCTCACCGCGTTGCTCTCGGACGCCGTGGGCTTCGCGGTGCTGATGATCATCGACATCGGTGTAATCCGTGAGCTGGCTCTCATTGCCAGCATCGGCGTTGCCGTGATCATCTTCACCAACCTGATTCTGGTGCCTATCACTTTGAGTTATGTCGGTGTGAGCCCAGCCGCGGCGACCCGCAGCCTGCGCGCCGAGGCTGCCGGACGAGCCGGTGAAGAGGCCCATCCCATCTGGCGCTTTCTGGATCTGTTCACCCGGCGTCGCTGGGCGGTCACGGGTCTCGTGTGTGGTCTGGTGTTGGCCGCTGGGGGCTACACGGTGAGCCGAGACCTTAGAATCGGCGACCTTGACCCCGGTGCTCCGGAACTGCGGCCAGATTCCCGCTACAACCAAGATAACGCCTACGTGCGGGCCCACTACGGAGCGACCTCTGACGTATTGGCAGTCATGGTCGAAACGCCGCCAGGAGCTTGCAGTGCCTACGACACCCTGATGCGCATCGATGCCCTGGAGTGGGATTTGCGGCAACTCCAAGGCGTCGAGTCGACCAACTCGCTGGCGCTGATGAACCGGCGCATGGCCACCGGCTTCAATGAAGGAAGCCTGAAATGGTATGCGCTGCCACGTAACCAGCACATGCTGAACACCATTACCGGTAACGCGCCGCGGGGCTTGTACAACGACACCTGCGATTTGCTGACCTTGTATGCCTATCTCAAAGACCACAAAGCGGACACGTTGACTCTGGTGGTCGAGACAGTGGAGGCGTTTGCAGGACCTAATCAGACCGAAAATGCCACTTTTTTGCTAGGTGCGGGCACCGCTGGCATCGAGGCGGCCACCAATATCGTTGTCAAGAAGGCCAATCGGGAGATGCTGTTCTGGGTGTACGGTGCGGTGATTCTCCTATGCTTCCTGACCTTCCGTTCCTGGCGGGCAGTCGTCTGCGCGGTGTTGCCGTTGATGCTCACCTCCATACTGGCCGAGGCCCTGATGGTGTTCTTGGGTATCGGGGTCAAAGTGGCGACGCTGCCAGTCATCGCATTGGGAGTAGGTATCGGTGTGGACTATGCTTTGTATGTCTTGAGTGTGACGCTTGGCCACCTCAAGGCGGGCCACAGCCTGTCCGAGTCGTACTACCGCTCGCTCCTGTTCACCGGAAAAGTGGTGATGCTCATCGGAGTAACGCTGTCGGTGTCGGTGGCGACTTGGGTCTTCTCCCCCATCAAGTTCCAGGCCGACATGGGCATCATGCTGGCTTTCATGTTTCTGTGGAACATGCTCGGGACGTTGATCCTCCTGCCGGCGCTGGCCTGCTTCCTGTTGCCGCAGAATTCGACACCGTCCGCAACCGCTGCGACGGAGAATGAATCCGCTCCGCCGGTTACGATCGCTCGCGAACCTCGAGGTCAAATCATGGTTGCCAGGGACAAGGTGCCTGTAGGTGGCGGGATAGGGCCGCAATGAATTTCTAAGGGCGGATGCCACGGCACCAGTCTTGCCACGTCTTCAGCTGCCGACAGCGGGATGGCCCTGCCGGGAATTGGCGATGCCACACCTCCTGTAGGTGCACTCTGCCCCTCCTTTGATCCCTGGACACGTCTCAGTGTTCAGGGGAGACCGCGTTTGGGCCACCTGAGGGGGCATCGGCTCCAGTCGTGGTTGTGATGCATCTGGTTGCAGCATTCTTGGCTTGTGTCAAAGAGATCCGATCTAGTCACCCCCAACCGCTCATCTGGTCCCCCCCCCGTTCGCTGGCCCCGCGCCGGTCCGCCTGCCTCCTCGGACTGTCGGTCATACACCGCCCGTGTAATCCCCTAGTGAACCGGTGGGGCACGCCGACCGGAATACGTAGAGAGCCAAGTGATTTCCAAACCAAGGTGTCGAATGAGACCGTCCCACTGTGTCCAACTATGCCGACATGAAGTGTCGCGAATTACTGTGGATAACCGTTTGCTGTGTCAGTATTGCGGCCAATTAAACGCAATTTGGAAGTGGACGTTACCTTCTTCCTTGGAGGCCCCGTCAGGAGGATGAGAAGGCCTGTTTTCTGCCAGGAGTCGGAGGCGCTGGCATTGGATTCCCCACCGACATCGCGGTGGAGGATCCGGTGAGATCTACATCTTCCGGAGTGACATGAATACGAGGTTGGACCCCGGGGGTGGTTTGCCCCAACAGTTACTGTGAAAGGAGCGAAGATGGTTGATGAACAGGTATTGCGACTGCAATGCAGGTACCCGTTTTGGCTGAGGGGTCCGATCAGACTCGTGGCGACGGCGCTGGTCTCAGTGCTATCCATTCCTGCAGCACATGCTTTCCAGTTCGACCTGGGGGATTCAGATATAAGGCTGCGGTGGGACAACACGGTCAAGTACAGCGTGGCTATGAGGACGGAGAGTCGGTCGGGAGTACTTACCGATCCCGACCGAAACCCGAGCAATACCAACCAGGACGACGGCGATCAGAATTTTGACAAGGGCCTGATTTCCAATCGCGTCGACCTGTACTCCGAAGCAGACCTCATCTACAAAGGCTTCGGGCTTCGGGCTAGCGGCGCAGCCTGGTACGACACAGTGTACAACTCGACGAACGACAACGATTCCCCCTTTACCGCGAACGCCCGATCGGTAGACCACGACGAATTCACTGACGACACGCGGGATCTCCACGGCCGCAAGGCCGAGTTGTTAGATGCCTTTGCCTTCGGCAAGGTCAACATGGGTCCCACGACGACGAGCTTTCGGGTTGGCCAATATGCCATGCAGTGGGGCGAAAGTCTCTTTTTCGGCAACAATGGCATCGCTGGTGGCATGGCGCCGATCGACGTCGTGAAGTTGCTCTCCGTGCCAAACAGCCAATTCAAAGAAATCATCCGGCCGGTTCCCCAGACCAGCGCCCAGGTTCAGATCGGACCTTCCGTAGCCATCGGCGGCTACTACCAATTCGGCTGGGAGAAGACGGTGCTGCCAGCAGTGGGGAGCTATTTCTCGAGCGCCGACATCCTCGACGAGGGCGCGGAACAACTGATCGTGGCTTCGGTTCCCGGTGTGGGGCCGGTGGCGGGGCTGTATAAAGGTGACGATCAGGACGCAAAGGACTCGGGCCAGGGAGGCGTACAACTGCGCGTTCGGCCAGGGTTCGGTCTGGATCTCGGTTTCTACGCGATCCAGTACCACGATAAGACTCCTCAAATCTATGTAATGCCCGGGGTGGACCCGAATATCGGAGTGATCAATCCGGGGGTTCTCGATCCCTCTGACCCCAGCAAGGCAGGTGAGTATTTCCTCACCTACCCCGAGAATATTCGGGCCTACGGCATGAGTGCCACGACAACCTGGGACGTGTGGAACTTCGCGGCAGAAGTGTCTATGCGTCGAAACACCCCCCTCGTGAGCGATCCCGTGACGATCATCCCCGCGTTTGACCTCAATGCCGGCGCGGACAATGACGACAACCCTGGCTACGCGGTCGGTCGCTCGGTGCACGCCCAGTTCAACTGGTTCGCCGTCTTCGGCCCGTCGTTCATCTCCAACGAGGCCTCTTTCCTCGGTGAAGTAGCCTGGAACCGGGTCACGAGCATCACGAAAAACTCCGACGTGGTAGACCCCAATGCTGAGCGGACCGGCTTGGGTTTTCGGATGGTCTACGAGCCGACCTATCGGCAGGTGATGTCGGGACTCGACCTCTCGGTCCCGGTCGGGCTAGCGTACTTCCCCAAAGGCAGGTCTATGGTCGTCAGTAACTTCGGACCTGACAATGGCGGAGATATGAGTCTCGGTCTCAACGCTACCTACCTTGACGTTTGGAGGTTCGCGCTCAACTACACGCACTTCTACGGGCCGGCGGAGGGAGCTCTCGATTCCGAGACTCACCTTTCGCTCAAACAGTCACTTGCCGACCGAGACTTCGTGGCCTTCTCGGTTCGCCGGACCTTCTAGTCGTTCGCAAAGGAGAGACACATGATTTCACCGACAAGAACCGTGCTTGCCGCCGGCCTAGCGTGTGCGTTCCTGGTTGGAGGCCATGCCGCTCTGGCGGCTGTGTCAGCGCAGGAAGCCGAGAAACTCAAGACAACGCTAACGCCCCTTGGGGGCGAGAGGGCGGGGAACGCGGAAGGAACGATTCCCACCTGGACGGGGGGATACACTACGCCGATTCCCGGGTCTGAAGTCGGCGGCCGCCGCCCCGACCCCTTTGCGGATGAAAAGCCCCTCTTCTCGATCACGGCTGCAAACATGGAGCAGTACGCGGACAAGCTGACCGACGGCACCAAGGAGATGCTCAAGAAGTACCCGGACACCTACCGTATCGACATCTACCCGACGCACCGCACCGCAGCCGCGCCGCAGTGGGTTTACGACAATACGTTCAAGAACGCCACCCGAGCCAAACTCGTCGACCTGATGCCGGAGGGGACTTGGGGCGGCATTCCGTTCCCCATCCCGCAGAGCGGTGCCGAGGTGATGTGGAACCACATCCTCCGCGTGAGGCCGGAAGCCTGGAGTTTTGCCATCCACGGTTACCTCAACACGGCAACCGGTAAGCACGTGCTGACCACGGATCTCCGAGCTGAGCTGAATATGCCCTATTACTTCAATGAGCATGAGGACGGTCCTCCGGCAAATTCGGATGGTGATTTCTGGATGATTCGGCTCATCAACTCCGGGCCGCCGATCCGTGCAGGGGAAGGGCAGGTGATTCGGGATAACCTGAACCCAGACAAGGTCCAGTCCTGGGTTTATCTGACCGGGCAGCGACGCGTCCGAAAGCTCCCGAATCCCTGTTGCGATACGCCGGCGATGCCCACCGCAGGGGTCATGAGCATGGATGATCTCGAGGTCTGGATGGGGTCGCGGCTCGACCGCTTTGATTGGGAGATTCTGGGCAAGAAGGAGATGTATGTCCCATACAACGGTAACCGGATCATGACGCCGACGAAGGACTCCGACGTCCTAGGTGAACACCACCTCAACCCTGATTGGGTGCGCTGGGAACTCCATCGGGTGTGGGTCGTGGAAGCAACTCTTGCCGAAGGCAAGCGCCATCAAGCCGCAAGAAGTATCTACTACATCGATGAGGATTCGTGGATGGCCACGGCCGGCGATCGGTGGGACTCCGGCGGGCAGTTGTGGAAGACCCTTTGGATGTTTCCGATCATCGCGCCCGAGGTTCCCTGCCTGCAGAATCAGACTTTCGGATTCTACGATCTCTTGTCAGGCACCTGGTTTGCGAACGGACTCCTCAATGAGACGACCGCGCAGCTTCCGACCACACCGCGCTGGCCGGAAAGGATTTTCACGCCGGAATCCTTGGCGGGCGAGGGAGTTCGGTAGTCGACACGCTGACGCGGGCGGTCGAGACATTGAAGGCCTTCGCGGTACTTTCTGGCCGGGGCCAGGCTGTGCTGGAACAGAAGGCCGCCAAGGATATCGTCGCGGCGAAGGTCAACCGGGAGATGCTGTGTTGGGTAGATGTTGCGAACCCGAACCCAGTGACAGGATTCAAGCTCGTCGTGAAATCGGCTGAAGACAGAACTTATCAAGAACGATAACGGCCTGGACGCATACTGTTGAACCGTATCGATATCCGGTTAGAAGACATTTCTTGATGAAATCAGGCCAGAATCAATAGGAGAAAATGCTTGGAATTCATGCGCAAGGCAGTTCCATACAGTAAGCAATAGGAGATAAACATGATGGAAAAGGTAGAAATGAAGTCGATGTTGTTGGTCTTGTGTGTCGTGAGTGCGATCATCATGTTGGTAGGATGTGAATCTAGCGACGATGACGACCAGATTGAAGTTACCAAGGGCACTATCATTCAGGATGCAACGATAGTCGACACTCGTGACGGCGGACTAACCTCCGGCATGACAGTCGTCATCGACGATGGGAAGATCCAAATGATTACGAAATCCTCTGTCCACGCCAGCGGGACCGCGCAGACGATCGATGCTTCGGGCAAATATCTCGTGCCGGGCTTCAACGACATGCACGTGCACGCCATGGAGTCGATCGATGAGTCGCCGAACCAGTGGCCGCAGTTGATCGCCAACGGCGTCACTGGTGTTCGTGAGATGTCGGGCTCTGAAGAAATGATCCAGCGCGTTGCGCAGCTGAACACAGACAGTGCGGCGGGGCTCGTCGACGCCCCTGAGATCCTGCAGGTCCACGGCGGTTTCTACGGCGGGCCGCCCGTTACCGCTGAAGCCGGAGTGCAGTTCGTGCAAGAGAAGGCGGCGATGGGGGCCGACTACATCAAACTCCTCGCCGGGGCTCCGCCGTTCGTTTTTGCCGTCCTGGAAGAAGCGGGAAATCAAGGCTTGGGCGTGGCCGGCCACCTGCCGCCGGCCGTCAGCGCACTGGATGCATCCAACGCGGGGTGGCAGATCATGGAGCACTTGGGTGCTGGCATGGGCCTCGCCATGGACTGTGCGACCGACGAGGACAACATTCGGCAGTCAGTTCTTACGGATGGATTTCAACTACCTTTTCCATTTCCACCCAATTTCACCGTAAATCCGATCCTTTATCAGGCAAACATAAATGGACCTTTCTACCAGGATATTATGGACAGGTATAGCCAAAGCAAATGCCAGTCGTTGGCGCAGGCGTTTGTTGGTAACGAGACATGGCAGGTCCCATCACTCATTCGCCTTAAGGGAATGTTTACCAGCACTGATCCTTCGTTTGCAGATGATACAAATCTGATTTACCTTCCACAGGAGATACTTACACTATGGGAACAAATAGTGCAAGACGTGGAATCAACTGTCTCTCCAGAGGCGACTGAAACCATGCGCCAATACTATGATTTTCTGAAGAATGTAACGAAATTATTGAAAGAGAGCGGCGTGAAGATGCTAGCAGGTTCTGATAGTTCCCATTACGCCCTTTGGATGAACCCTGGGTTCGCCCTTCATATGGAATTTCGGGAACTTGCCGAGAGTGGACTGTCGCCACTTGAGATTCTGCAGATGACCACTCTGAACTGCGCCGAGTTCCTGGGCCGGCAGGCCACGATGGGGACGATCGACGAGGGGAAAGATGCAGATCTGGTGCTACTCGATGCAAATCCGGTGGAAGATTCCGCGAACCTCGATAGAATTGCTGCCGTGTTCCTGAATGGAAAGTACTTTTCAAGGGAAGCACTGGACGAGATGTTGGAAGATGTTGCGAATGCCTACCAGTGATACGGGACGGCGCCTGTCTATGAAGTGAAAGTCCGATTTGGATCTATGGAGATCACCCAGCCGCAGCGTATGAGTTGTTCCGCATGCGCTGCGACTGGACCTCCTTTTGACAACTGGCAATTTCCTAGAAGGACATCGCTTCATAGCCGAGCAGGGGAGGACGGAACGAGCCTTGCCGCCTGTTGATCTAAGACATGGTCACTGCCGCCGATACTCGTCAGGTCTTGGCGCCCGCTACCCACTCTTGTCAGGCGCTTAATTCGCGAATGGACTCTCGAACGAGTCGTCCGCACCGCTTCCGACATACCCCGTTGGCCGGAACGGCTGTTCGCTCCGAGTGCCTTGGCAGGCGAAGGGGCCCGTTGGCTGCTGTTCTACCACGGGCAAGCCCCGACCAGAGTCAGGTGCCAACTACCTGCGAGATGAAGGCGGTCTTGCCAAGATGGCCTTGCCACACGCTGCCGAACCTCCGTGACTTCGTTTCAACCAGACACATTTTAATCGACTGAGACGTGTTTCGCACATGTTTGAGAACTCTAGCTTGCAGAGCAGAGGCCACCCCTATTCATTTGTACAGATGCAGACTGGTGTCCCGATGAGTATTTGTGCACCCATGACAGGAGAGAATGATGATTGACAACAAGCAACTGAAGACAGCCATGGGCGAACTGGACAGCGACACCGTGATGGACCTCTTGAACACACTAATGTCTCAGGGTGGTGCAGGTGCAGACCAAGCGATGGTCGCTTGTCAGGAAGGCATGAATATTGTTGGTGAGCTTTTTGAAACACAAGAGTATTACGTTGCGGACCTTATTTATGCTGGGGAAATCATGACACAGGCTATGGATATACTAAAGCCTGCTATTGCAAGAAATAGCGAAGGCAGTGGTGGCAAACTTATACTATGCACAGTCAAGGATGACATACATGACATTGGCAAAAATATTGTGAAATCCTTCATGGAAGCCGGGGGCATAGAAGTCGTCGACCTCGGTGTCGATGTCTCTCCTGAGATCATAGTTAAAGCTGCAAAGGATCATAACATTGCGGTCATTGGGCTAAGTGGGGTTCTGACCTTAGCAATTGGTTCAATGAAAGCTACCGTTGACGAATTCATAAAATCTGGGATGCGGGATGACGTCAAAATCATCATCGGCGGTGCACCAGCCAGTTCTGAGTATTGTGAATTTGTCGGCGCAGATGCATGGTCGCGCAATGCCGCAGAAGGCGTAAGGATATGCCGCGACTGGCTCAGTTGACCGAATCAAAAGGCTCGCCTATACAGTAGACTGGCAAACAGATTCTGCAGCCCCGATGTCTGACAACACAGCAGCATCTTTACGGGACGCCAATAATTGTGACATAGAAAGGTGGCAGAATGACTCTCAGCGATCTACTGCAGGAACGAATTGATATTATTGATGATGCAGTGCGCATGAAGAAACCGAAGAGAGTTCCATTTATTACGGTTGATGCATTCTGGCGTTATTATGACACCGGTCACAAGCTCAGCGAAGCGTTACTAAACACTAAAATAATGCACGACGCAACAATTGAATTCCAGAAACGCTACCAACATGATGGATGGTTGGACATTGGGGCCAGGAATCCATTGCAAGTCACCAGAAGCTTAGGCAACTATGAATACAATATTGATGACCAAAATAATGTCCTGATGCTGAAGGAGCAATGCTGTTTCAAAGAAACAGACTACGACCCTTTTGTGGAAAACCCAATAAGAACGTTATGGGAAAACGTTATTACAAGAAAATATACTCTATTCAATCAAGACATGCCATCTGAGGTTCTGTGCAATACGTTTGGCAAGTTTTTTGAACTTGATGCAGCAATAAAGACCATCATCCAAAGGCTAGCTACTGAATGTGGTGTGCCGCCCTTGACAAGTGTGCAAAGTGGTCCCGGAATTTTCACTGCTTTTGAATGTCTATACAATTTCCTCAGAGGTATGAAAGGGCTAGCTGTAGACTTAAGAAGATGCCCGGAGAAGATATTAGCATTCGGTCAAGTCTATCATGAATTATTTGTCAAAGGAGCTATCAACTCCATTGAAAATACTGCGGTAGCTACAAGCTCATTTACAGCATTGACATCACTTCTCAATCAAAATCTAGTTAGCGCAAAGCAATTCGGAAAATTTTGTTGGCCGCACTTCAAAGAACTTACCGATCGAATTGTTGATACGAATAATAAGCTATTGATATTGTCTGAAGGAACGACAGTACATATCACAGAATATTTACAAGAACTTCCAAAAGGACATTTCTGCGTGTATGTGGAAATGGACGACATATTTGAAGCCAGGAAGAGGCTGCCAAACTTGTGCCTGTGGGGGGGATTGCCACTGTCTTTACTAGCACGCGGCACTCAACAAGAATGCATTGACCACACAAAGAGAGTAATAGATGAAGTAGGTCGTGACGGTGGCCTCATTCTTTGTACTGATAAGTTTTCTTCAGCACCTGGAGATTGCAAACGGTCCAATCTGCTGGCAGTTGCGGAGTTCATACAAACCTATAGATAGGAGCAGCAGTGTCCGGTTAGGTACTTGCATAGATGTGTAGAAGAAATATTGGATGTAG
>JARGFW010000038.1 GCA_029211085.1 Deferrisomatales bacterium
CCTCCGCCGGTTGGGCCCTGGTGTTCATCGCCATCCTCTACACCACCGCCCCGGCAGTGGCCGCCATGGCGCGCATGAACCTGCACAAGACCCTCAACGCCGCGGTCATGGACCCGAACAAGAGCGTGTTCGCGCCGGAGGCCAGCCTCGAGTACGCCAAGCAGCCCAACTGGATGATGCGCTGGGAACACACCGGCCTGCTGAAGTTCGAAGACAAGAACGGCGACGGCCGCATCCAGTACTACAACGACAAGAACAAGGACCCGGCGTTCATGGCCAAGGTGGAGGCGGCCGGCTGGAAGGGCAGCGAGCTCACCGTCAACGCCGACATCATCGTGCTGGCCAACCCGGAGATCGCCAACCTGCCCAACTGGGTGATCGCCCTGGTGGCCGCCGGCGGCCTGGCCGCGGCCCTCTCCACCGCCGCGGGTCTGCTGCTGGCCATCTCCGCGGCCATCTCCCACGACCTGTGCAAGTCGATCTGGTTCAAGAACATGACCGAGCAGCAGGAGCTCATGGCCGGCAAGATCGCCATGGCGGGTTCCATCGTGGTGGCGGGATACCTGGGGCTGAACCCGCCGGACTTCGCGGCGGGCACCGTGGCCATCGCCTTCGGTCTGGCCGCGAGCTCCATCTTCCCGGCCCTGATGATGGGCATCTTCAGCAAGACCATGAACAAGGAAGGGGCCATCGCCGGCATGCTGGCGGGCCTGGGCATCACCATGATCTACGTGTTCGCCCACAGGGGCATCATGTTCATCAAGGGCACCGAGTTCCTGGGCCTGTTCGGCGGCAAGCCGAACTTCTTCCTGGGCATCGAGCCCAACGCCTTCGGCGCCATCGGCGCGGTGGTGAACTTCGCCGTGGCGTTCGCGGTGAAACAGATGTTCCCCGCCCCGCCGCAGCATATCCGTGACCTGGTCGAGTCCGTGCGCATCCCGCGCGGCTCCAAGGCGGTGGACGGCGCCCACTAGGCGTACCACCGACCCGTGCAGAGAAGAGAGGGACCCCGCCGGCCTGGCCGGCGGGGTCCCCCTCCCCCGGGGCGGGTCCCCGACCGGCCCCACCGAAGGAGAGTTGGATGATTCCACACGTCAGTCTTGTCATGACCTGGATCCTTTTCCTGGCGCTGTTCCCCATGGCTTTCCTCTGGCTGCGGCGGGCCTACCGCATCATCATCCAGAGGGACTACTCGGAGGTCGCCCTGAAACGCGGGGAGCCGCCACCGAACCCCAGGCGCTGGGCCCCTTTCACCGCGCTCACCAACCTGGTGGGCGGAGGCGTCTTCGTGTACACCATCGGCGGCATCCTGTCGGGCGCCATGCCCTACGAGACCTGGAGCGCCATCGCCGGCGTGACCCTGTGGATGAAGATCTTCCTGGACTTCGCCGTGAGCCGCCAGGCCCACCCGTTTCGGCTCAAGCTGGGGTTGGCACGCAAGCGCGAGGCCTGAACCCCTCGCCTTTGATCGCGCACTTCGTATCGCTGTGCCCACAAGAAAGGCCTCCCCACGGAGGCCTTTCCTGTCTATCCTTGACCCTCGTTCCACCGTGGCGAGCGGCACGGGTGCCGCGTCCCCGACGAACCCCACCGGAGCCTGCCAGGATGTACGAAGAGAGCGCCTTCTTTCTGCCCGTGCGGGACACCTGCCACCGCAACCTGTATACCTGCAGCCTCGATGACTCGGTGGTCAGCGCCGCGGTGACCATGCGGGACGTCGGCATCCCCAGCATCATCGCCTGCAACCACAACGGCGAGCCGGTGGGTATCATGACCGACCACGACCTGCGCTGTAAGGTCGTGGCGGGCGGCCTGGACCCCCGTGTCGCCCGGGTGCAGGAGGTGATGACCACGCCGGTGATCGCGGTGCAGGAAGACGACACCCTGTTCGAGGCCCTCTACCAGATGTCGCGCAACCGCATCCGCCGCATCGGGGTGGTCGACGCGAACAACAAACTGGTGGGGATCATCAACGAGACCGATGTCATCCGCCTGCAGAACCGCTCGCCGCAGACGTTGCTGCGCGCCATCGACGAGGCCGACTCCATCGGCGAACTGCGGACCGTTCAAACCGACATCGAAGACCTGATCGTGTTCCTCAGCCGCAACGGCGTGCGCACCAAGGACCTGGCGCGCCTGATCGCCCTGCTCAACGACCAACTCTCCCAGCGCCTGATCGCAATTTTGCAGAAAGACCAGTTCCCCGACCTGCCCGACGGCTTCGCGTTCCTGGTACTGGGAAGCGAAGGGCGCCGCGAACAGACCCTGAAGACCGACCAGGACAACGCGATCATCTACCGGGATCGCCTCTCCTCGGACAAGATCCGCCAGATCGAGGCGTTCTCCCACACCTTGATCGCCGCCCTCATCGAGATCGGCGTGCCGGAGTGCCCGGGGGGCATCATGGCCCGCAACGAGTTTTGGCGCCGCAGCCTGTCGGGCTGGCAGGAAGCCATCGACGCCTGGGTGGCCGTGCCGAGCGGCGACAACATCGTCAACTTCAGCATGTTCTCCGACATGCGCACCCTGTGGGGCGACCCGTCCCTGGAGCAGTCCCTGCGCGAGCACATCGTGAAGCGGGCCAGCGAGAACGGCCTGTTCCTCGCCCGCATGGCCGCCAACGTGTGCCGCTTCGTACCGCCCCTGGGTTTCTTCGGCGGCATCAAGGCCCAGAAACAGGGCGAGCACGCCGGCATGATCGACCTGAAGAAGGCCGGGATCTTCGCCCTCACCGAGGGTATCAAGACCCTGGCCCTGGAGGCCGGGGTGCTGGGGGGCAGCACCCGGGACAAACTCCTCCTGCTGGGGGAACGCGGCATCCTCAAGGACAAGCAGGTCAACGACCTGGAGGCGGCGTTCACCCTGCTGAGTTTCTTCCGGTTGCGCGGCCAGGTGGATTCGACGGCAGACGGCAAGGACCCGGACAACTTCATTTCCCCCGACTCCCTCAACCGGGTTGAGAAAGCGCGCCTGCAGACCGCGCTGGAGGTGGTGCGCTCCTTCGAAGACACCCTGAAAGCCCACTTCCAACTCGGTCTACTGACCGGCTGAAGCCCAGCCTCCCGTGGCGGGATGGGGCGCGGCCATCCCGTTGGACCTCTCGCCTAGAGCCGCCGAGCACCCTGCCGACCGAGGCACCCCATGGACCCGAAACCCGGCACCGCCCCGACCCCTGTGTCCCTGCCGAAGCTCCTGGCGATGTTCTTCTCGCCCCTGGCGTTGCGCCACTTGCTGGAGACGCCACCGCCGTCTGGCGACGTTCTCGAAACCACCGGGGTCCGCTACCGCAACAGCCTGTTCCTGTTCCGGCACCTGGACGACTACGTCAACCGCTCCGGGGCGGTGGCCGCGGGCTGTTTCTTCGCCTTCCCGATCCTGGCCGCCCTGCCACCGGTCGCGCCCCTGGGCATCGCCGTCACGGCGTTGATGCTGATTGCCGTGGTGCACGCGGTAGCGCTGGGTGTCTATCGTCAGGTGCTCAGCGACCGGATCGACAGGTACGCCGGCATCCTCGGCGTACAGCGACCGGACCGTCGCGAGGAACCGGTGGAGTTTCCCGTCCAGGATCTAGAGGGCAACGACCCCCCCCTGAGGGCGACCCGCAAGCTCCCCCTCCGGAAGAGGCGGACCGTTCGACCCCCGCGATAGCCCCCAGACGCCCGGGGCAGCTTCATGCCCCGACCCGAGCAGGTGCCGATTCCCGGCCATCCTGCTACCCTGCCCTGCTCCTACCCACCAGAACCCGCGCCCCGGACAGGCCATGCCCCCGTTCCGCCCCGGTGACAGACTGCAACACCTCTACGACCGCGACCTCGGCCCCGGGGAGGTACTGACGGTGGATTCGCGCCGGATGACGGTCCGCTTCCCCCGCAGCGGACAGGAGCTGGTGTTCTCCGTCGCCGACCACCCGTTCGCGCCGCTGCAGCTTCCCCAGGGCGCCGGCCCGAGGGGCTGGCACGCGGTGGAGAACCACGGCGCCGTGGAGCGGCTGGCCCGCCTCGACACCGACCCGACAGGGGCGTGGAGCAACCGCTGGGACGGGTTCCGGCTGGGAGCACTGCGCGAGGCCAACGGCTTGGGTTCGCACCTGGGCGGCCGCATCGAGTTGTTCCCCCACCAACTGCATGTGGCCGAACAAGCCTGCGCCCGCGACCCGGTGCGCTGGCTGCTGGCCGACGAGGTGGGGCTCGGAAAGACCGTGGAGGCGTGCCTGGTGCTCAACCGCCTGCTGCGCACCGGGCGGGCCGAACGGGTGCTGGTGGTCGCACCGGCGTCCCTCACCGTGCAGTGGCTCGGCGAGCTCTACCGCAAGTTCCACCAGACCTTCGCGCTGCTCGACGGCGCGCGCAGGAAAGACGTGCGGCGAGACTTCGGTCCCGGGTTCAACCCCTTCGACGCCCATCCCCACAGTGTGGTGGCCTTGGAGGATCTGGTGGCGGCGCCGGAACTGGCGGCCCAGGCCCTGGACGCAGCACCCGACCTGCTGGTGGTGGACGAGGCCCACCACCTGGGCCGCCGACCCGGCCACCCGGGCAACGCGGCGTACCGGGCACTGGCCCCCCTGTGCACCACCAGCCGCCACGTCCTGCTGCTCACCGCCACCCCCCTGGAAGCCGACGCCCACGGCTTCTTCCGCCTGCTCGAACTGCTGCGACCGGACGTGTTCCCCTGCTGGGATACGTTCCGCGCCGACCTGGACTCCTGCACCCCGATCTACCCCTGCGCCAGCGCCACCCGCCGCAACGACATCGGCGGGTTGCCGCCGCGGGTGCCCTGCCCCGTGCTCCTGCCCCCCTGCCCCGCCCAGGAGCGGGCACTGGACCGGGAGTTGGAGAGATCCGCCGCCAACCCCTTGCAGCGCCGCCGCCGCGCCGCGGGGGTGGAGCGCCTCCTTGCGGTGCCTTCCGGGCGGGACGACCCGCGCCTCGGGTGGCTGGCAGAGCAGGCCCGTGCCTGGGAGGAAGCCGGCGAAAAGGGCCTGGTGTTCGTCCACCGGCGGGACGCCCTGGAGGTGGTGAAGCGCGAACTGGAGGGAGCCACCCGGCGCCGGGTGGCGGTGTTCCACGACGACATGTCCCCGGCGGCCCGGGATCTCGAAGTCGCCCGGTTCGCCGACGCGGCCGGCCCCACCCTGATGATCGCCACGGAAACCGGCGGCGAGGGCCGCAACTTCGCGTTCTGCCGCGGGGTGGTGTTGTTCGACCTGCCCTGGAACCCGGTGCTGGTCGAGCAGCGCATCGGCAGGCTCGACCGCATCAGCCGGAGGCGCCCGGTGGAGATCCACTACTTCGTACCCGCCGCGGGGTTCGGTACCCAGGTGGCCCGACTCTACGAGGCTCTGGGCATCTTCCGGGACCCCCTGGGGGGACTCGACCACGCCCTGGGCCACGTGGCGGAGGGCATCGTCGCCGCGCTGGACACCTCTCCCCCACAGTTGGACAGCGCCCAGGTGGTGGCCGAGACGACGGCGCTGCGACGCCAGATCACCCAGTCCCTCTACACCCACCTGCACCGGGACCGGTACCGAGCGGAACTGGGCGAGGCGATCCTCACGAGAGTTCCCCAGGAGTTGGACGCACTCACCTCCCGCGTCGTGCTCGAGGCCTGCCGCCAGTACGGGTTCGACATGGAGCCCAAGGAGGGCACCGCCTGCTGGTACCTGGAGTTCGGCGCCGAGGCGACCGTGGAGCATTTGCCGGGGGTGGCCGAAGGCAGCCGCTGGCTCGGCACCTTCGACCGGGCGGAAGCGGTGGCCCGGGAGACCCTGGACTACTTTTCCGCCGGACACCCATTGGTGGAGGCCGTGCTGCTGGAGTTGGCCGACGGGCACCGGGGACAGGTGGGGTTGTTGGACGTGCCGGGAGCCGGCGAGGAGGGCTTGGGCCTGCTGGCCCTGGTGCAGCAGGGCGGGAAGGTACTCCCGGTGCTCCTCGACCTGGGGGGAAACCCGCGTCCCGAGTGGCACTCCGCGGTATTGCGGGAGCCGCCCCCCTGGAGGACCGCAGACCTGGGCGCCTGGGGGTTGGGGGAAGGCGCAGAGGCTCGGGCCACCTGGAGCGCCAGGGTGCGAGACCTGCTGCACCCCCTGCGGATGGAGGGGGATGTGCTGGCAGCGGCAGGGCTGCGGCTCTTGCCCTGAACCGGATCTGGGCACACCCGCGGCTGGCGGGGTCTGCCGAGCGGCAGCGGCCACAACCGTCTTCCAGGCCGATCGCGACGCACCGCGCTCTCCCCCGCCAGCATCCCGTTTCTGCGAACAAACGGGTTGCGCAATCCGGACCGTTGCTCCAGACTTTGTGCACTTGTCGTGTCACGATGGGCTCGTGCGAAAACCCGGAGACAACCGTGGGGGGTACCGTGGCCAGAAACTGCTGGGAGATCAAGAACTGCTGCCGTGAGCCGGGCACCGTGCCCCGGAACGGCGCGGTGCGCTGCCCCGCCGCCAATAGCTCCGAGCTCGATGGCGTGAACCGCGGGAAGAACGGCGGGCGAATATGCTGGTACGTCGCCGGAACCCTGTGCGGGGGGAAACAGCAGGGCAGCTTCGTCGACAAACAGATCACCTGCCTGGCGTGCGATTTCTACCAACGGGTGAAAAAGGAGGAGGGCACCGGTTTCCGGGTCAAACCATACCGCCTTAGCCCCCGGGACTGACCCGCCGCCTGCCGCCGACCCCGAGTTTGACCCGACCCGCCCCCCGGGCATACTGGGTGCGGGGGGGCTGCGGAACCCGAAAGGAGTCACCATGTCGCACCGGCCGCCGGACTACTTCCGGATCTTCTTCGAGACCAGCCAGTCCCTGCTCTCCTCCCTGTCGGTGCAAGAGACCCTCAAGCTGCTGGTCAAACGCACGGTGCGGGCCCTGGATCTCAAGGCCGGGAGCCTGTTGCTGGTGAACCCGGAGACCAACCAACTGGAGTTGGTCGCCTCCCACCTGCTGAGCAAGAGATATCTGGCCAAGGGGCGCCTGCACCTGGACCGGAGCATTCCCGAAGTGATGGAGAAACGGACCGTCTACATCGCCGATGCCGCCAACGACCCTCGGGTGGAGTACCGCGCAGAGAAACGGGCCGAAGGCATCCACGGTGTGCTGTCCGTACCCCTGGTGGCGCGGGAGCAGGTCGTCGGCGTCCTGCGCCTCTACACCAGCGGCCCCCGGGAGTTCCGTGAAGAGGAGCTCGAGTTCGCCGCCGCCCTTGCGGAGTTGGGCGGGCTGGCCATCGCCAATGCCAGGATCTACGAAGCCGAGGGCGTCCAGCTCACCTCCCTGTTGCGGGGGCTCGGCGTGGATTTGCCCGACCCGATGCAGCGCAAACAGCGATTCCGCTCCTTCGCGCCCCGCGCCACCGGTCCGGCCCGGACCATGGAGGAGTTCCGCGCGCTGCACGCCATCACCACGACGATCCTCGGCGCCCTGGACTCCGCCGCGGCCCAGGAGCGGATCATCGCCGAGGTGGTGGCGACCACCGGGGCCAAGGGCGGCGCCCTGCGCCTGTTGGACCAGAACACGGGGGAGTTGGTGCTCACCGCCTCCCGGGGTCTGAGCAAAGAGTATCTGAGCAAAGGCACCCTCCACGCCGACCGCAGCATCCGGGACGCCCTGGCAGGAGATCCGGTTCTGGTGGATGATGCCGGCAGCGACCCCCGGGTGGAGTACCCCGAGGCGGCGGCCCGGGAGGGCATCGCCTCGATCCTGTCGGTGCCCATCATCGCACGGGAACGGGTGATCGGGGTGTTGCGGCTGTACTCGGCGGTGCCGGGGCGCTACAGCCGCGACGACGTGGTGTTCGTCTCCGCCCTGGCAGAGATCGCCGGGGTGGCCATCGCCAACGCCCGGCTGTACGAGCGCACCACCTACGATCTGGCGTTCTGGCAGACCACCGCCCGCTACCTGGGGCAGGACCGGGAGCCCGGTTCCGAGTAGTTCTACCTCGCACCATTTCCCGGCATGCCGAAACGGGCACAGTGGGAGTGGGCAACGGAACGTGCCGCCGCCCCGGGAACGGATGCTCCGGGGCGGCGGCTCAACAGAGGTCGTGCTCAGGCCTCGTACTTGAACGACAGGCTTACCCGGGCCCGGAAGGCCACCACCCGGCCGTCATCCACCTTCATGTCCAGCTTGCCCACCTCGGCCACCCGCAGATCCCGCAGGGTGCCGCTGGCGGTCTCCACGGCCGCCTTCGCGGCGTCTTCCCAGGATTTGCTGCTGGTTCCCACCACCTCGATGATCCGGTACACGCTCTCTGCCATGCTGGCCTCCTGGGCGGGCTCTCCCCGCACCTCGTGCCCCGTCTGATTTCTCCCCACCGGCGTGGGGCTGTTCCGGCCGGCGGTTCGTCCACCCGGGCAACCCTAAACGATCACGGCGCGTTGTAAAGCCAGTGGAACCAATTGGAGCTTCCCGGTACCTTCCGCTCCCGGCGATCCGTTTTGGTTGCCCCCCCGGAGCGGGGGCGGACTGCCCCGGAGCCCGGGCTGGGGCCACCTCGTACCGAGCACCGAGCTGCGGGGGCTTGTCAAAGTGAAGCGCCCCCTCGCCGCTGGACCAGACACCGGAATCCCCCACCGGCCGTTCCAGACTGGGCTCCAGGGCAGTCCGCCCCTCGCGGTGCCGGTAGCCGAGACCGGTCAACGCACATGCCCTCCGCGGACGCGGGGCCTGGCCTCCGGCAAGACCCCGCGTCCTCTCCGGGGGGCAGCGATACTTGCGAGGAAATTCAGCTCTCAGAGTTCAGCGATCCGCTCGCCACCCACCGGACCGGGGAGCCCGGCGCCTCACCCGCTCCTCGTCCTTTGCCCGGCCCCACGGGGCCTGCTCCACTTCCAAGAAACAGACCGGGCCCACCGGCTCATGCCTCAAGGTGCCTTTCGGCCGGGCCACTCACACGGCATCGGCCGCCGCCAACTCCCGGGCGAGCAGCGCCTTCTTGCGCAGGGAATCCCAACGGTACCCCCCCACCTCGCCGGAGCCGCGCAACACCCGGTGGCAGGGGATGAGGTAGGCGATGGGGTTCTTCCCCACGGCGTTGCCCACCGCCCGGGCCGCCGCAGGCACGCCCAGTTGCCCGGCCAGGGTGCCGTAGGAGACCACCGCCCCTTCGGGGATCTGCAGTAGCGCCCGCCACACCTTGAGCTGGAAGTTGGTGCCGCGCAGGAACAGGGGCAGGCGCCCTTCCTCGGCCCGCCAGGGCCGGTCGAAGATCCGCGCCACGGTCTCCCGGGTGGCATCCCGATCCTCCGCCAACCGGGCCCCGTGCCACTCCCGGCGCAGCGCCTCCACCGCCGCACCCTCCCCGGACTCCTCCACGAACCACAGCGCGCAGATCCCCCGTTCGCTCAGGGCCAGCAGGCACGCGCCGAACGGCGTGGGGTGGACCCCATGGCGCAAGACCAGGCCCGCACCGCGTTGTTTGAACTGGCCGGGCGTCACGGCCTCCACGGCGACGAACAGGTCGTGGAGCCGGCCCGGGCTGCTCAGCCCGGTGGCGAAGGTAGCCCCCAGCACCGAGGCGGAGTCCCGCAGGTGCCGCTTGGCGGCCTGCACGGTCAGGTGCTGGAGAAAGCGCTTGGGGCTCACCCCGGCCCAGCGCCGGAAGAGGCGCTGGAAGTGATAGGAACTCAAGCCCACACGCGCTGCCACCGCCTCCAGGGACGGCTGCTCGGCGGCGTGCTCCTCCAGGAACCGGATCGCCACCTCCACCCGTCGATAGTCCGCCGTGTCCATCCCTCGCTCCCCGGTCTCTGCTACCGTCGATCGTCGACTCACAACCTACCAATCGCCGGGAGAGGATACGACCCGGTTCTTGCTGCAGCCCACCCGTGGCCCGGGAACGGCTCCGGAAGCGTCCGCAGTTCGGGGCCGGGCTGGGCGACGTACCGGGTCTCCATACCTCACACCACACCGTCCCCCGCAGCGGCTTGACCGACCCGGTCGCGGTGGTACACGTGGAACCACAGGGAGATCTCACCTCTCCCCGAGGGTTCGGGCGGCGGATTGCCAGGGGAGGCCAGGGCAAACCCCCACGGGTTTCCCTTTCGGTAGGCTGGCCAGTGAATGGAAAGAACCATGGCGCTGTATACGGACCAGGATATCGAGAGATCCTACCAGGATCTCGACCTCCACCAGGCCGTGAGCTGTATGATCTACGGCCACTCCACCAACCGGCAGGACATCCGGGATTTCGCCCTGCAGTCCGTTGATTTCTCCCGGGTGAAGAACATCCTCGATCTCGGTTGTGGTTTCGGATTCTCCACGTTGGGGTTCCAGGGCAAGATCCAGGGAATCACCCACATCGTCGGTATCGATATCCAGGAAACCTACCAGAAACCATTCCTCCACACCTGCGATTCCATCGGCGCCATCGGCGAGTTCCACACCTCGGATGTGGCGGAACTGGCCACCTACCCGCCCCACTCGTTCGATCTCGTGTTCTCCTGCTTTTCCCTCTATTTCTTCCCCGACGCGGTCCGGGACATTGCTCGGGTCTTGACCGACGACGGAACCTTCGTCGCCATAACCCACAGCGAGGAGACGCTGCGGGAGCTGATCCGGCACATCCCGCCGACCCTCGAGTCCCTGGGGCTCGGCGTGCCGGAACTGCTCAGCATCCAGAAACTTCTGCGCACGTTTTCCTGCGAAAGCGGTGAAGACCTGCTGCGACCCTCCTTCGGTGAGATAGGCAAGAAGATCTTTCGGAATTCCCTCCGCTTTCAGCCGGAGGAGATGGCCCACCTGCGGCTGTATCTGCACATGAAGAAACACCTGTTCCTGAAAGAAGTGTGCGAGGTCAATCCAGACAGTGTCGGGGCGGTGCTCAACCAACTCACGGCGGCACTCACCGCAGAGGCCCGGGTGAAGGGGACTCTCGAGTTCAACAAGAACGACGCGGCATTTATTTGTCGGAAACCCATGGTGGCCAGAGAGGAACGTCCCCATCCGTCTTCGGCGCGGCACTGCATGGCCTGCGGTTTCCGGCTCGTGGAAAAGAAGATCGAGGGCCGCAGACGGGCGATCTGCACGGAGTGCGGCTTCATCGTCTACGAGAACCCCTTGCCGGTGGCTGCCGCGGTGGTGGTCGATGCACACCATCGGGTGTTGCTGGTGCGTCGTGCGCGTCACCCCATGAAAGGCATGTGGTGCCTCCCCTGTGGGTTCGCGGAGAAGGACGAGAGCATCGAGGACGCCGTGCTCCGGGAACTGCAGGAAGAAACGCACCTCACCGGCCGCGTCAAGCGGTTGCTGGACGCCGTCACCGCGCGCAACTACTTCTACGGGAATCTGGTGATGATCAGCTTCGAGATCACCGACGTGCAGGGCATCCCGGTTCCGGGCGACGACACGGACGCCGTGCGGTTCTTCCCTATCGGCCAGACCCCGCCGCTGGCGTTCCCCTGCCAGGAGCAGGCCGTGGAGAAATACCGGGAGCGGTAGGCGGAGCCCGCAGACCGCGCGGCACCAACTCTCACCGGCGTGCCCGCGGTGAAGGCGCTCCCCCACGACTCCTTGTTTGTCGGCCTCCAGCAGTTCCCCCGGACCATGGGACCAGCTCCGGAAACCGCCACGAAAAGGGGATCAAAACGTGACGGCACCGAACGGAACACGGAGAACAAGCAGGGGAGGGACTCCGAGGTCCCTCCCCTGCTTCGTTTCGGGGCGGCCCGCCCGGGCTGAGCAGGCAGGCAGGCTGGCTGGCTGGACAGGCAGGCCGGCATACCGCATCTTGGCCAGGGCCGGGTCAGAATCGGCCGAAACGTGTCCGGGGCATCTCTGGTACAAGCCCAGTCTGCCGGAACCCGCCTGGCCCCCTTCCCGGGGGAAGCGATCCGGACACAGCCAGCAACTGGCACTTCACCCGAGGGCAGCAGTCCCTTGCCAAGGAGCAACCCATGGCCTTTGCCCACGACGCCGGAACGGTGGTGGACCGCCTGGTCCAGTACGCGGCGGCATCGGTGGCCAAGAAGCAACCGGTGGTGCGGCTGGAGCCTCTGGCCGAGCTGGTCGAGCGCCTGGAACTCGAACGCTTCGCCCGCGAGGGTGGGCTCACCGGGGACGCGCTGGGCGAGTTTCTCGACCGCTACCTCGACGCCACCACCCGACTGCACCACCCCTCCCACCTGGCCCACCAGGTCTCGGTGCCCCACTACGCAGGTGCCCTGGGCGCCCTGATCGACGGTTTCACCAACAACCCCATGGCGATCTACGAGATGGGCCCCGCGGCAGCGGCGATCGAGTGTTTCGTCATCAACTGGATGCTGGAAAAGATCGGCTGGCCGCCGGCGCCGCTGCCCATGGATGGGCGAGTGCCGCAGGCGCAGGACGCGCAGGAGCGGCCGTTGCCCCCTGCCACCGCGCCCGCCGGCAGTCACGGCGCCGGGGTGCTCACCCACGGGGGCTCCCTGGCCAACCTCACCGCCCTCACCGCGGCCCGCAGCCGAGCGGCCCCCGAGGTTTGGAACGAGGGCAACCCCGGGGACCTCGCCCTGTTGGCGCCGGCCCAGTCCCACTACTCCGTGGCCCGGGCCGCCGGCATCCTCGGCATCGGCGCCCAGGGGGCGTACGAACTGGCAGTGGACGCCCGCGGGGTGGTGCTGCCGGACCGGCTGCCCCAGGCGTGGCAACGAGCCATGGACGACGGACGGAAACCCATCGCGCTGGTGGCCAATGCCTGCAGCACCGCGGTGGGGCTCTACGACCCGTTGCGGGAGATCGGGGAGTTCTGCCGCGAACAGGGGGTGTGGTTCCATGTGGACGGCGCCCACGGCGCCAGCGCGTTGCTGTCGGCCCGCCACCGCCACCGGCTCGCCGGGGTGGAGCTCGCCGACTCCGTGATATGGGATGCCCACAAGATGTTGCGCGCCCCGCCCCTGTGCGCGGCGGTGCTGGTGCGGGACCACCGCGACCTGGACGGCGCCTTCCACGAGGAGGCGAGCTACCTGTTCCACGCCAAGGAACAACCCGGGGTGGATCTCATCCACCGCACCGTGGAGTGCACCAAGGCGGGGCTTGGGCTGAAGGTGTTCTGTGTGCTGGGCTCTTTGGGGGAAGCCGGCCTGGTCGATTACCTGGAGGCGCAGGTGGCGCTGGCGCGGAAGGCCTACGACCTGATCCAGGCCCAGCCTGATTTCCACTGCCCGGTCGCACCCGAAAGCAACATCCTCTGCTTCCGTTACCGGGATTGGAACGTCGAGCACCTGCGCCTGCGCGACCAACTGATCGCCCGGGGCACCTTCCACCTGTCCAGCGCAGCCCTGAACGGCTGCTGGCATCTGCGCATGGTGTTCATGAACCCGCACACCAGCCTGGTCGAGGTACGGGAGCTGATCCACGCCATCCGCGATCTCGCCGGACCACCGGCGTCGGGGTGACCGCACGCACGTAGCTGCGGGCTGCACGCGACGGCGAGCCCAGCCATGGGGTACGAGGCAGGCGGGGGAACCGGCAGTCACCCCGTGTCGTCGACTAGACCGGGAGGGGCGCCCCCCGCGAGCGGTCCTTGCGCGACACCACTGCCTGGACGAACCACGTCAGGGTGACCCCG
Organism: Deferrisomatales bacterium; assembly: GCA_029211085.1. Classification (GTDB taxonomy): domain Bacteria; phylum Desulfobacterota; class Deferrisomatia; order Deferrisomatales; family JARGFW01; genus JARGFW01. The sequence continues at coordinate 13,539 of JARGFW010000038.1, forward strand.
ATCAGCAGCAGCGCGACGGACAGGAGGAGCCCGCTTGCGTAACTTCCGCTCCGGGCGTACAGGGCTCCGAGGACGAAGGCGCCGCCGGCCGCGCCAAACTGGTGGGCCGAGGACACCAACCCGAAGATGGTTCCCATCCTCCCCGGACCGTACAGTTGAGCACACAGGGCCGCGGTAGGCGCGATCGTAGCGGCCTCTACGGAGCCGTTGATGAGGGCGAACGCGACGAGCAGCACCGGGTCCTGGGCGAAGAACAGCAGGAGCACCCCGAACGCCCGTATCGCGTACATCGCGGCGAGAAGTGCCGTCAGGCGCACCTTGTCGGCCAGGTATCCTGCGAGCAGGTTCCCCCACACGTTGGCGAGGGCGTCCAGCCCGACGACCCAGGCGACGAGCTCGGGCGAAAACCCCCGGCCCTCGGCCAGGGGAATGAAGTGCGTCGAGACCAGCCCGAGGTCGGTAAACCCGCAGACGCCATAGGGGACGGCGATCATCCAAGGGAGCCAAAGGAACAGGGAGCGAGCGGTCCGGCGGCGCCAGTGGGGCACGGGACGCGGAGCACCGATGTCTATCGGTGCGCTGTTGGGGGCAGAGCCGGTTTCTCTCCCCGCCAGGGCCGGAGCATCCCGGAAGAACCACCAGATGATGGCGGCGAGCACGGTTGCAGAGGTGATCCCCATCGCGAGCACCGTGAGGCGCCATCCCATGAACCGGACCAGAAACATGGCCAACGGCGCGACAACCATCTGCCCGGCCGCGATGCCGCAACTCGTGACCCCAAGCGCCAGACCGCGGCGCCCCCGGAACCACCGCGTCACCGCCACCGAAACCGTGACCGACGAAGCGCCGCAGAACCCGATCGAGGCGACGCCCCCGTACAACCAGACCAGGTCCATGACCGACCGGGCCGCCGCACAGCTGGCCAGCCCCGTGCCGATCAACACCAGACTCCACGACAAGACCGCACGGGCCCCGTAGCGATCCGCCATCCGGCCCGCGATCGGCATCCCGATCCCGTACACGATCAGGCTCACCGAGGAGATCAGGCTGATCTCCGAGCGACTCGCCCCGAACGCGGCTTCCCACGCGGTGACGTAGGCCCCGAAGGACATGCGGATCCCCAAACCCGTGAACAGGACGAGGCACGAAAGCCCGAGCATGAGCCAGGCCTGGGAGCTGTCCGGGGCCGGGCTGCGGGGGGACGCTGAGTGCATGGAAGGTCCGATCGTTGTCGCGGAACCGTGAGGTTCCCGAGTGGGCAGTGACCGGGAAACCGGTACCACTGAGGGGCCGCGTTGCGGGAGGCCAGGGGACAGCCCGGGTCCGGTCCGTCCTCGGTCGAGGCAATGTCCCCGCAGGCTGGTTGCCCGGTCAGGCGGCGCCAGAGGGTACCAAGGAGGACCATCGGTTGGAAAGCCTGCCGTGGCCGATGAACGGGAATACGCACGTTCTGAGGCGCCACCGTCACGGACAGGTCCGGGAGCCTTGGGGTTCGCCGACTCCCTGCGCGGAGATGTCCACAAGATGCTGCGCGCCCCGCCCCCGTGCGCGGCGGCGCCGGTGCGGGGATCCTACAGAGCCTCGGCGATGGCCCGCCCCAACTCCTGGGTGCTGGCCCGCCCGCCGATGTCGGGGGTGTGGGGCCCCTCGGCCAGCACCGTTTCGATGGCCCGCACCACGGCGGCCGCCGCCTCCGGGTGGCCCAGGTGCTCCAGCAGCATCGCCCCGGACCAGATCTGGCCGATGGGGTTGGCGATGTTGCGCCCGTAGATGTCCGGTGCCGAGCCGTGCACGGGCTCGAACATCGACGGGAACGCCCGCTCCGGGTTGAGATTGGCCGACGGCGCGATGGCGATGGTGCCGGTGCAGGCCGGCCCCAGATCCGAGAGGATGTCGCCGAACAGGTTGGACGCCACCACCACGTCGAACCAGTCGGGGTTGCGCACGAAGTGGGCGGTGAGAATGTCGATGTGGTACTGGTCGGTGTGCACATCGGGATACTGGGCCGCCATCGCCCGGGCCCGCTCGTCCCAGAACGGCATGGAGACGAAGATCCCGTTCGACTTGGTGGCCCAGGTGAGGTGCTTCTTCGGCCGCCCGCGGGCCAACTCGAAGGCGTAGCGCAGGATGCGGTCCACCCCGTGGCGGGTGAACACGCTCTCCTGCACCACGAGCTCCCGGTCGGTGCCCTCGAAGAGCCGTCCCCCCAGGGCCGAGTACTCCCCCTCGGTGTTCTCCCGCACCACCACGAAGTCGATGTCCCCGGGTTCGCGCCCGCGCAGGGGCGACTCGATCCCCGGCATCAGCCGCACCGGCCGCACGTTGGCGTACTGCTCGAAACCCCGTCGGATGGGGATCAGCAGCCCCCACAGGGAGATGTGGTCGGGCACCCCGGGAAAACCCACCGCCCCCAGGAAGATCGCGTCGTGGTCGCGGATCTGCTCCAACCCGTCCTCGGGCATCATGCGCCCGGTGCGGGTGTAGTGCTCGCAACTCCAGGGGAACTCGTCCCAACGAAAGCCGATGCCGAAGCGGCGGCCCGCCGCCTCCAGCACCCGCATGCCCTCCGGCACCACTTCCTTGCCGATGCCGTCGCCGGGGATCACCGCGATCGCGTGGGTGGTCATGATCTCATCCTGGGTCTGGGGATTGGCCGTGGAGCCCGCCGTGAACGCTAGCGGCGGGGTAAGGGCGCTGCAGGGCAGATCGAGCAGGACAGAGGGTCCTCCATGCGGGGAAAGCCGTGTGTCAGGCCCCCCCCAACGTCCAGCGGACAAGCCCCCTGCCCGCTGCGAAGTTGGAAATGGCGTCGTGGCCACAGGTCTCGCAACGCATGGAGTACGTCACGTTGTCGCTGTTGATCGGAATATTCCGTTCCGGGGTATCCTTCTCTGATGATTTCCGCGGGTGGTCTGCAATCTTGAGGGGTTTCTTGCACCCGGCGCACTCTGCGGTCTTTCTGGGCTGGGTTCGAACCACGGGGTTCTCCTCCGGTACGGCAAACAGAGGCGGGCCACCAGCCACCGACTCCGATCGGTATGCGGGACACGGAGTAGACAGGGTAATCCATGGGGACACCCGGGTCGAGCGGATGACGGTTGGTGCGGCCCCATCTTCAGGCCTGCCGCGGGCACCCCGGCCCTCTCCGTGCAGAGTCCGGGCGACGCAGACGGGTTCGCCCTTGTAGGCGGCCGCGGGTGTGTGAAATGGTAGGACCCACCCCTGCGCCAGGTCCCTGGAGGCAACATGTTCTCACTGTCGACCGCCTACTTCACCCTCCGGGAACCGGAACTCTCCGGCGAGACCATCGCCCGGGAGGCCCTGGGGCTGGGGTTTCGCACGCTGGAGTTCGACTACCGGGTGAGCAGGGACCAGCTGCGCACCCTGGAGCCGCTGGTGGGCCGGGGGGAGGTGGAGGTGGTCTCCGTGCACCATCCCTTCCCCCGCCCCCCCGGCGTGCCACCCGCACACGCCCACACCCGGGGCCCCACCTTCGCGAGCCTGGACCGCAGGGAGCGGAGCGCCGCGGTGGCCGCCGGTGTGGAGACCCTGGCCCGGGCCGCCGACCTGGGAGCGGGGGTGGTGGTGCTGCACCTGGGGACAGCAAGGCTCCCGCCCGAGATCGACGCCCGGGAGTTGGAGGAGCGGGTCCGGGCAGGGGAAAGGGAGACGCCGGCGTACGCGACCCTGCTGGCGGCCGTCACCGCGGCCCGACGGTCCCGCGCCGGGGCCCATCTGGACGCGGCCCTGTCGAGTCTGGACCGGCTAGCCGGCGAGGCCCAGCGCCGGGGGGTGCGGTTGGGGCTGGAGAACCGCTACCACGCGGACGAGACACCCGACCGGGAGGAGCTCCTGGCGATCTTCGGCGCCCTCGACGGCGCGCCTCTGGGGTACTGGCACGACACCGGCCACGCTGCGAGTCTGGTCACCCTGGGCTTCCTGGCCCGCCAGACAGAGGTGCTGGAGGCCTGCCCCGAGAGAGTCGTGGGTTTCCACCTCCACGACGCCCGAGGCCTGGACGACCACCTGGCGCCGGGGGAGGGAGAGTTGGACTTCTCGGTGCTGGCGCCGTTCGTCCTCCCCGGCGTCCCCGTGGTCCTGGAGGTCCACCCGGGGGCCTCCCCCGAAGCCCTGCTGCGGGGGCGCACGGTATTGGTCGCGGCGGGGCTGGCCAATGGGGGGCCACGCCCGGAGCCCACTGGAGCCGTGCCCGTGGTTGACGCAAGACACCCCAAAGCGGAGTAGTCCCCTCCGCAACACCCCGGTACCCGATGGGACCCACCCCCGAAAGGTCTGCCCCTCCGTGCCGCCGGTGCATTTGTGCGCCCTGTGCCCCCCAAATCGGGTAAGATGCCCCCCGTAACCGGGTGGGACGTCACGCCCCTCCCCGCCACTTCGACCCCCGGAGAGCCCAGCGCGGGTCTTGCCCCCTCAGGTGCCTGCCTTTTGCAAAGCGACGACAGCGAAGACTCCTTCGCTGGTTCCCTCCCCCGATCGTTCGGCCTGACATCCCCTACCGATGGCCTCGTCGTGGCCCACCACGGCGTAGCCGTCGAAGTGCTCTTCGGCGATGGGGTGCGGCGCAGCGTGCGGGTGAAGAGACGCTCGGGCCACGTGGTCGGCGACCGCATCGTGGTGCGGGACGACACGCTGGAGCGTCTGCCGCGCACCACGGAGCTGCGGCGGCGCGACGGCAGGGGGCGGGTGCACCTGGTCGGCGCGAATCTCGACGTCGTCGCCGTGGTGGTCGCGCCCCAACCCGCCCCGACTCCCGGCTTCATCGATCGGGCAATCGTTGCGGCCCGCGCCGCCGAACTGAGGCCGTTCGTGATCGTCAACAAGGGGGATCTCGACGGAGCCTCCCGCCTGGCCGGCGAACTGCACAGCACCTACGCTCCCGCGGGTGTACCCGTGTTTCTGGCGAGTGCCGCGCGCGGGGAGGGGCTCGACGCCCTGGCTGCGTTCTTCGCCCAGGGTCACTGTGGCGCCTTCGTCGGGACCTCTGGGGTCGGCAAGAGCACCCTGCTCAACGCCCTTTGCGCCGCAGACCACGTCCGGGTCGGGGAACTGAACGAGCGCACCGGACTCGGCCTCCACACCACCACCGTCGCGACCCTCCACCACCTGCCCGGAGGCGGAGTCCTGGTCGACACCCCCGGGTTCCGGGATTTCGGCGTGGTCGACCTCGCCGCCGCCGACCTCGCCGGCCGCTTTCCCGGTTTCGAGGCAGCCGCGGGAGCGACCTGCCGGTTTCGCGACTGCACGCACAGCGTCGAGCCGGGGTGCGCGTTGCTCGCGCTGGCCGAGGGGGGGGAGATCTCCGGAGAGCGCTGGCAGGCCTACCGCGAGTTCGCCAGCGAACTCGAAGCCGCCGCTCGACAGCGGGGATGATCGGCACGCCCTGAGGCCGTGCCGGAGGATGCCGGGCCTCGTGACGAAGACGGCCGACGCTGACTCACAGACACAAGGGGCGCCGCAGCATCATCCTGCGGCGCCCCTTGTGTGCAGGCCCGACCGGCGGTCGCTAGCCGGCGCGCTCCCCGAGGGCACGGCCGAACTGCTGGCAGGCGGGCATGCCCTCGGGGCTGTCCACCACGCGCTCTTCCATGGTCAGCGCGCCCAGGTCGACCATGTTCATCTTGAACACGTGCCGCATGGTGTCGTGCAGGATGCCGGGGGCCTCGCCGGAGTGGGTGTGGGAGCCGAAGGCGCCGCCCACCTTGCCCTCGACGCCCGCCCTCTGGGCCTTGAACAGCCAGCTATTGAAGCCCTCGATCATGGCCTTGTGGTAGGTGGGGGAGCCCAGCACATAACCGTCGTAGCCTTGGATGTCGGCCACCTCGCGCACCTGGGGCAGGGTCTTGAGTACGGCCTCCTGCCCGGCGAAGCGCAGCCCCTCCGCGATCCACTCCGCCATCTTCTTCGTCTTGCCCGTGCGGCTCACGTACACCACCAGGAACTTCTTCATCGCCGTGCCTCCTTGGAAGGTTTGCGGTATCGACGCCCGCACCCTACCCCCGGCACCGCGGGTGTCAAACCCTGGGCAGTCGGGTATGGCCGGGGGCGGAGGTTTCGCCGGGCTACCGGAAGACCCGCGGGGCGGGCGTTTCCTGGAACTGCGCCTGCAACCCGCGGATGCGGGTCATCGCCGCCTCCGCGTCGAAGGGGATCGCCTCCTCGGGGCAGGCGCGCACGCACTCGTTGCAGAGCGTGCAGGTGGCGTCGAACACCGGGTACGGGTCCAGGGCAACCGCCCCGACCGGGCACGCGGCCTCGCACGCGCCACACCGGGTGCATCGCGCCTCGAGCACGGCGCGGGGCGGCATGCGGGCCTTCGCCTTCTCCAGGCTCGCACCCTCCGAGACCACGCGCACCGCGGGGGGCTGGTAGTCCAACACCGCCGGGTCGAGGAACCCGCCGCCGGTGCGCAACTTCTCCAGGACTCCCGCCACCAGGGACTCGACCTGGGCCAGGTCTTCCCGGTGGGGCCGCCCGGCACCGAGCGGAGCGGCCGATCGCCAGAAGGTGCAGTGCACGGCCGGCACCGCGGCGGCACCGAGCAGGCCGTAGCCCCGGGCTGCCAGACCAGCGCCCAGGTCCCACAGGGCCATCCCGCTCGTCACCGAGCCCCAGGTCACGAAGGGAACGGCGCGTCCGTTCGGGAACACGGGGAGCCCCCCGACGAAGCGCTGGACCTGGGGAATGGGGTGGTGGGCGTAGACCGGCGAGCCGACCCACACGCAGACCCGATCGCGGGCCCCGGCCATCCACTCCGCCGGGTCCGTTCCGCGGCCCTCCCCCCCCAGGTCCAGGGTCTCGACCGCGCCGCCGCGGGCGCGCAGCGCAGCGGCGACGACACGGGCCACCTGGCGGGTCCTGCCGGTGGGGGAGAGGTAGGCGACGTAGTGGGTCACAGCTTCCACGGGGTCCTACTCCTTGGCCGTGTGGTCGATGAACAACGCTTCCAACCCCGGCGCCGCCGTCTTCTCGCCCGGTCGATACAGGTACCCCGACAGGCGCGGGTAGTTGTCCAGATCGTGGTGCCAGAGGTAGGTGATCTCGAATTTCTGCCCGTTGCGCGTGAACCGGACCCTGAGCACATGCGCCTGGTCGGGACCCAGGGCGTGCTCGATCGTGCCGATCCCCTGGATAGTCTCGCCGAGGATGCTGCGCGTCACATTCAGGTGATCCCCCCGACCCGCGAAAACGACCTTGCCGTTATAGGTCTCGTCACTGTCGAGTTCCTTGCCGACAACACGATAGCTGCCGGTTAGATATTCGTACAGGAACTCATGGTTCTTCGCATCGTCGGCTGTGGCCGTCTGTGCAAGGCAGACCATCACCATGATAAGAAGCCTCTTCATCAGCATGCTTGGGCCTCACGGTGACTTTGCGCGCTCGCAACGCGCGTAGCGGGTTGCCAGTTCGCTTCCGTCGATGGATGGGTTGCTGTTCTCCTTGGTCCAGCGGATCACGGCAAACCGTTGCCACTGGGATCGTCAATGGCGATGCGCCATGTTCCATCCGGCTGCTTCCGTACCACCTCGATACTATGAAAATGGGTCGTGACGGGCTTCCCGTCAGGGCCTGGGCCGGTGCTGCTACCCTTTGCGCGGGTGAACGCGACCGCGCCGTCAGCACTGCGAACCGCGGTGACCCCCTCGAGCCTACCCGTCGCACCCGCCGCGATCATGCCCTGCAGAACCTCGCGAATTGCGGCGTGGCCCGTGACGACGTGGCCGGGGGACACGACGAAGACAGCATCCGGTTCGTAGAGTTCCAGTGCCGCGTCGAGGTCGCCCGTGTCGATGATCTCGAACAAGAGAAGGTCACACTCCTCAGGTCGACGTGCCGGCATAGCGGTGTCCTCCTCTTTGAGTGAACGCCCGCCCTCAGCGGTTGCCGGAACGCGAAGCGTGGAGGCAATCCGACTGCAGGGCGTTGTTGTGGCCTGCCGTCAAGGTTCTGCGGCGTAGTCCCTGTCGATCTCCTCGGCGATGCCTCTTAGCTCTTCGATCTGCTTTTCGAGAAAGTACGCGAAAATGTACGCTCCCTTCTCGTTTAGAGAGCTATCCCGAGTGGTGCCGAAGTACGCCGAAAGCTCCGCAATGGGGTAGTCGATGAGCTGCAGCAGGTAAAGGACTGAGTCGTAGGCGTCCAGGATGCCCCGTTCCTGGAGCTTGCCCTTGAAGCACTCGACGGTCTCCGCGACTAGGTTGATATGAGCCGTTCCGAACTCCCTCGGCTTATCCCGATGAATGGCTTCCGCGATCTTCTGGAAGAAGTACCCCAGCGCGGCGGGGAAGACGTCCTGGAGACGTTCATCCCTGAACTTGGCCCTGTGTTCCGCCTCTTCTCTCTTCAATTTCTCTATTCCCTCCGTAAGCACTCTTTTCAATATTCCCGATTGTGTCTTGATCAGAGTCGGAATGCCGATGTAGCGGAACAGCGGCGGCCTGCTGTCGGGGTATGTCGTCATAAGGTTAAAGCCTGCTGTCGTTAGGATCGATCGCGATATGAAGTTGTATGCGTTCCCTTTGCCAGCCCCGCGCTTAGTCGGATGTCCAATGCTGTCATTCCGGATCTCCCGGACTTCCTTCAAGGATGAATCAAGCACGTAATCAATTTGAAGGGCCTTGCACATGTTCTCCACGGCGTCTTGCTGAATGAACAGTGCCTGCAAAATTCCGTAGACCAGAAGGTAGGCGGCACCCTCCGAATTCGCCTTGGCCGAGGGTCCATAGGCGGCAATCGCCAGCCCCGTATCGCCTATGGTATCTAGCGAGCTGCACAGGCAATTCCAGGAAGCAGTGTCCTGCAAAAGGGCATGCTGCCGCCGCGGGGCGTTGATGAAGTCGCGTATCTCCTGCTCCAGCTCAGCGACGCTCGACATGGTCAATCCGAGTTCGGGTATTCATTGGCCCAACAGGGCGATATACAGAGCTGTATAACGCGGTTGATTTGACGTCCGTATAATGCGCGATGTATTGCACCTGCTGTCTCGCGTGGCCGGTCAGCCGTCGGGCGGATTTCCACTACCCTGGCCCCACCCGGAGTTCCAGCTGCCCCAGACACAAGACGGCCGCGGTCGCCAGGATCTGGCGGCGCGGCCGGGTGGTGTTCGCGGGTACAGGCTGTGGCGCGAGGGCATCGGTTCCCCCCTTTCCTGCGCCCCTTTCTACCCGCTGCAACCGCTGCGGGTCAACCGCCGGGCGGCACCCGGGAGGGGGAGTGGGCAACGACCGTGCTGCCTTCCCCGTCCCACCGCCACCTGGGGAGCCCCGGGGCCAGATGAACACCCCCCAACCAGCGATCCACAGGCTGTCGGGCCAGGCGGTTCGCCCGGCCCTCCAGAACACTCCCACCGTCCGGAGTGAGGGCCAAGGACTGGCGGCGAAAGCCGTCGTCCCCCTCTGCCCGGGGAGGATATCGGAAGGGATGCCCGGACCCGGTTGCCAGCAGAGGGTGGGGTCCGTCCAGGAGTCCTTCGAGGACCTTCCAGAACGACCAGTCGCCCATAAACCGGGCCTCCTCCATGTCCTGCGCCGCGCGGAACACCTCACCGGGCGTTCTGGCCCCGCCCGCAACCGCGGCGAGGGCCTGCCGCTCGCTGCGGGACAGGCCGTCGCCGGTGGAGGGAAACTCCTCCAGGTGGCGCCGGAGGGCCGGCTCCAGGAACGGCAGGGAGGAAATGTCCTCCTCCAGGAACGGTAGAAGAGCACGGGGATCCGGCGAGCGGAACGCCGCCCAGCCGGCGCGTCCCAGGAGCAGTTGCCGGTCGCTCACCGGGACCTGCTGTTCCCTCAACCCGGCCAGTTGGCCCGGCGTCAACATACCCAGGCCGTGGAACGGCGCGACCCCGGGGTACGCGCCGATACAGATCAACCCCAACGCGGTACCGTCCAGGGGCTGGTCGGAGAACCAGTCGAGCAGTTGGAGGAGCTGCAGTTGGTCGTACAGGTCGTGCTCGAACCACAGCACCACCGAAGTGTGGTCCCGAAACCCCTGGAGGGTCCGGTCCCGTTCGGCGAACTCCCGCCGGATCTCCTCCAGGGTCCTGTACCAGCCTTCCGCCAGGTACCGGGCCCGCACCGCGGAGAGATCCCGGAGGCCCAGCCCCGCCGGCACGGGGCCCTCGTGCAGGCAGTCTCGCCAGGGCAGGATCGGGCCCCGGATGTCCGCCTGCAGCATCAGGGAGACGGTGGAGTCGCCGTTGGTGATGTGGAGGGTGCGCTGGCTGTTGGGGACGCGCGGAGACCTGCCGGGTGTCGGCGTCATCCGGGCGCGCCCAACAGTACCGAGCGCATGGACACCGAGCGGTTCTGGAACACTTCACAGGGAAAGCTCACCGATTCCCCGAACCCGCGCAGGGCCGCTACCCAGAGCAGGGGCAGGTAGTGGTCCAGGGTGGGCACGGCGTAGGCGGCGTCCGCTCCCCAGCGGTGGAAATCCACCAGGGCATCGAGGTCCCCGGCCAGCAGGGCGTCCCGCAGGTGGCCGTCGAAGCGCACGCCCCGGGGGTCGGGTTCCGCGTCCATGTTCCCGAAATCCGCGGCGGCCAGGTTGTGCACGCCGTTGCCGCTGCCCAGCACCAGCACCCCTTCTTCCCGCAGGGGCGCCAGCCGGGCGCCCAGTTCCGCGTGGCGGGCCGGGGGAGCCGCCATGTCCACGCTGACGAAGAACGCAGGCACGTCGGCCTGGGGGAACAGGTGCATCAGCACGGCCCACCCGGCGTGGTCGTGGCCCCAGGAGTCGTCGCAGGCGACCGCCTCCGCTTTGCCTCCCAACACCTCCACCGCCCGCCGGGCCAAGGCCGGGTGCCCGGGGGGCGCGTACCGGATCTCGTAGAGTTCCGGGGGGAAGCCGTAGAAGTCGTGGATCTGCCGCAGCCGACTCTGGCAGCTCACCCGCGTGCCGTCGGTCTGCCAGTGGGCGGACACCACGCACACCGCTGCGGGGCGGGGCAGGTGGCGAGACAGGGTCCGCAGGCTGCGGGTGTAGGGATTGTCCAGGACGGTGTTGAGGGGCGAGCCGTGGCCCACGAACAGTGCCGGCATGCGTGTCATCGTCTGTTCCCGGGCAACGTGAGGGGGAGTGGTTGACAATGTCGGGCCTGCCTCCTGCCGCTCCTCAGCGCGCCTGACCGCGGATCGCCCACCGGGCAGGGTGTGTCTCTGTCCCCCTGGGGGGAACGCTCGGGAGTGGTCGAACGGCAAGGCACGGCGGGGTCGCTCGACCACACCGCCCGCACCCGCTCAAGAAATCGAGCGGAATTGCTCGCCGCTCACGCCGCACACCGGACAGGTTTCCGGAGCGGCGCCCTCGGCGATGTATCCGCACACCGGGCACACGTGGTACTGGGGGTCGTCTGCGGCCAACATGAACTGCAGGGCGTGTTTGTACAGGGTGGCGTGGCGCTCTTCGGCGTCGCGCATGTGGCTGAACGCCACGGCCGCGGGCCGGTTCCCCTCGGCCTCGGCCACCCGGATGAACTCCGGGTAGCGCTTCTGGGCCGCGTCCTGCTCGCGCTCGAACGACGCCTGCAGGTTCTCCTGGGTGTCCTTCACGTAGAACTCCCGGAGCAGGCGCAGGCTCTTGCTGGCGTGCACCCGCTCCGCCTCGGCCACCGCCCGGAACAGCAGGGCGATGCGCCCCAGTTCCTCCTCCTCGGCTTTCTCGGCGTAGGCCAGCAGGCGGAAGTACGCCTTGGACTCTCCCTCGTAGGTTGCGTACAGGTTTTCCCGGGTCTGGTCGGCCATGGCGATTCCTCCGCGCTGGGGGGTGCTGCCCATGGTAGCCGGAGCGCCGGCTGCGCTCAACCGGGCATTCCATATCCCCACATCGGCGGGACTCCGCCCTGCGGGGCCCCGGTGGTCCGCCTGCCGCGAGCCGAGCCGAACGTCATCCCACCGTCTGGGCGAGCTGGGCGCGTAGCACCGCGGTGACCTCCTGGAACCGCCCTTCCCACACTACTAATGAAATCGGACAAGAAGGCCGAAACGCTCCCCTGTCATGCGGTATCGATCAGCAGCCATTGCAGCGCCCCCGATGGGAACCGACACCCTGCGACGGATCGGTGCCTTTTCACGCAATCACGGGTTTCCCCCTCCCCTCAGGGTGCCAGCGCGCGCAGCAGGATGCCGGCCTCGCGGCACCCGAGGGTTCCTGTGACACCCTCCAGCCAATCCCCTAGACCACGGGCGGTGCTCGCGCTCCGCAGCCCCCGGCTCCGGACCCTGCTGATCGTCTACTTCTCCCTGCTGCTCGCGGCCGCCATGCTCGCGACCGGCATGATCGTCTATCGAGGTGGCTACGTGGCCGCGGAGCGCCTGGTGGAGAGCATCCAGGTGAGCAGTCTGCAGAGCATCCAGGGCGAGTTGGACGGCTACCTCTCCGCCCCGATGCAGGTAAACCAGACCAACTCGACTCTGGCCCGGGGTGGATTTCTCGACCTCGAGAACACGGCAGGGTTGGTGTCCGTCCTATGGAGCCAGGGCACCCTTTTCCCCGACCTCGGAACCATTGCCTTCGCCAACGACCGCGGCGAGTTCGTCGGTGCCAACCGGCCGGAGAATTATGTCGTACTGGCCCTTCAGGCCCAGACGGGCGGGGCCATCCGCAAACTCGAACCTGGACCACAGGGGGAAATCACCTCGACGATCCTCTCGGAAAAGCCCGGGTACGATGCCCGCCAGCGGAGTTGGTATCAGGATGCCGTTGCTGCAGGGCATCCAACATGGACCGACATCAACCTGTCCGTGACGACCGCCCGCCTCGACCTGTCCGCCGTCACCCCCTACTACGAACCAACCGGAGCCTTCCGAGGTGTCTTCCTCGTCGATGTGGCACTTCCCCAGATCACCCGGTTCCTGCAGAAACACCTTCCCGACGAGCGCGCCGTGGTGTTCATTGTGGACCGCAAAGGCGCCCTGGTGGGCTCCAGCACGGGCAGCGTGGTCCAGCGCAATGGGAACGGGGCCGGTCTCGAGCGGGCCACAGCAACGCAATCCGCTGATCCGGTGGTCGCCCACGCAGCCCTGTATGTCCAGGAGCAGTGGGGAGGCTTTTCCAACCTGCAAGGGGCCGTGCATGGCACGGCAGAGTTGGCCGCGGGGCTTCACTTCATCTCTGCGGCCGCCTATCGACACGGCAACGGCCTCGACTGGGTGATCGTTTCGGCGATCCCGGAGGCTGCCGTGACAGGGCCCATTCAGGCGAGCGCGCAAAGCACCCTGGCACTCGGGGTACTCGCTTTCCTGCTCACGGTGCTCGGCGGGGTATGGATCGCCCACTGGGTGGCGAACCCCTTGGCGCAGATCGCGAAGGCGGCAAAGGCCATAGGGGCGGGGGAATGGTCCGAACCCCTCCTGCTCCATCGCCGCGATGAGGTCGGAGAACTCGCTGCAGCGTTCAACGGGATGGCCCAACGCCTCAAGATGTCGTTGGACGCCCTGTCCCAGGAAGTCGCCCTGCGCACCCGCCAAGCCCATGACCTCGAGGAGAGCGAGCAACGCACCCGCGCGATGGTCCGTGCGATGCCCGACATCTTGTTCGTGATGGGGGAGGACGGCCGGTTCGTCGACTGCCAGTCGCCGAACCCAGACCACCTGTACCTGCCTCCGGGAGAGATTATCGGCAAGACCGTTGCCGAGGTGCTGCCACCGGAGAGCGCGGTGGCTTTCACGGACCTCCTGGAACGGACACGGGCAGAGGGCACTCTCCAAACCCTGGAATACACCCTGCCGATCGGTGATCGGGACATGTTCTTCGAAGCCCGCACCGTCCCCTACCAGCAGGGGCAGACGTTGGCCCTGTGCCGGGATATCACCGAACGGCACATCGCCGCGCGGGAGTTGCGCAGCCTGGAACAACAGGCCGCCCAGTCCCAGAGGCTCGAGGCCATTGGGACCCTTTCCAGCGGGATCGCCCACGATTTCAACAACCTGCTCCAGGCGATTCTCGGCTACGCGGAACTGCTCAGCTTTGCACTGAAACCGGGCTCGCCGCCCCATGAACACGCGGAGAAGGTCAAGAGTGCTGCGGAACGAGGCCGGGTGTTGGTGCAGGGACTCCTGGCCTTCAACCGGAAGGAACCTCTCGAACTCGGACCTGTCAGCCTCAACCGGGAGGTGGAGCAGTCCGTGGCGCTGCTCGAACGCACGCTGCCGAAGATGGTCTCCATCCGGACGCATCTGGCCGCCGATCTTCGCCCGATTCTCGGAGACGCCAATCAACTCAGCCAGCTCCTCTTGAATCTCGGTATCAACGCGCGCGATGCCATGCCGGAAGGCGGGGTTCTGCAGATCACCACCCGCAACGTAGAACTCAGCGAGAGGGATTGCGCCACGCTGCTGGACGCAGAGCCAGGGGAGCACGTGTTGCTGGAGGTCGCCGATACCGGGGTGGGGATCGAACCTTCACACCAGGCCAGGATCTTCGAGCCCTTCTTCACCACCAAGGAAGTGGGCAAAGGCTCGGGGTTGGGGCTGTCTGCCGTGTACGGCATCGTCCAGAACCACCGGGGTTCCATCGCCTGCACCAGCACCCTCGGGCAGGGCACCCGGTTCCGCATCTTCTTCCCTGCGATCGAGGACGTCGTGCGGATGGACGGGCCTGCACCGGTTGAGCCCGGCGCCAGTCCGACTGGCAAGGGAACCATCCTGCTGGTGGACGACGAACCCGCGATTCGGGACCTGGGGCAGGGGTTCCTGGAAGACAAGGGATACCGGGTCCTGACGGCGGCAAACGGCGAGGAGGCGCTCGCACGCTACCGGGGTCATTGGGAGCACGAAGCCGCGGACCGCATCGACTTGGTGGTTCTCGACCTCGGCATGCCAGGAATGGGGGGCCGCAAGTGTCTTCAGGCGCTGCAGGGGATAGACCCTGGCGTGCGTGTGTTGATCGCTACGGGCTACTCGATGACCCGGCAGGGCCAAGGCATCCTGGACGCGGGGGTCGCTGGCTACATCGGAAAACCCTACCGGCTTGACGAACTCGCGTCCAAGATAGGCGCGCTACTGAGCGAAGAGTGATGGGGGGCCCATGGGGCTCTGCACTCCGGGCTTTCCACCACCCAAGCGGCGCCTACAAGGTGCCCGTGCCCACCAAAAGGGCTGAACGCACCCGCACCCGCGTTTCACTGACTGAGGCGAGCGCAGCATACGGAACACCCGGCGGCGCCCGGGGGACGGGGTGGCGCCGCCGCGACGGTGGCCGAGGCTGCCATGGAATCACCCGGATGTGGTAGAGATAGGGTCTTTCGAGCTCCGCTGTGTTCAACCGAAAAGGAGGCAGGGCGTATGCAGGCCGATCCTTCCCACATGAGCCTTCCCGAGAATCACCGGATGTTGAGCAACCTGGTGTTCCCGCGACCCATCGCGCTGGTGACCACGGTCAACGCCGGCGGGCTGGTGAACGTGGCCCCCTTCAGCTTTTTCGGTGTGGTGTGCGCGAAGCCCCCCATGCTAGGCATTTCCCTCGGCAAGCGAAACGGCCGGGAGAAGGACACCCTGGCAAATGCCCGCGCCACCGGGGAGCTGGTGGTCAACCTCACCACCGAGTCGATGGCGGAAAGGATCAACCTCGCCGCCATGGACTTTCCCCCGGACCACAGCGAGCTGGCTGCCTGCGGGTTCACACCGGTTCCCGCCCGGAGGGTGCGTCCCCCGCGTATTGCGGAATCCCCGGCGCACATGGAATGCCGCGTGGCCCAGGTCATGGATCTCGGCGGGAAGCACGGGTCCCACAGCTTTCTCGTCGCCGAGGTGGTCCTCTTTCACGTGCGGGACGAGCTCTTTAGCGAGGGGACCCCGAAGAGCCGGGACCTCAAGCTCCTCGGCCGCGCAGGGAACGACGACTATTTCGGTCTGGGGGACCGGGGCCGCTTCGAGATGAAACGCCTCCAGTACGAAGAATGGTCGAAGGGGCGGGAACCTCCTCCGGGATAGGGTCTCCCCAGCCGCCCGGGCGCCAGCGGAACTCCTGCTGCTCCTTCTGCATCCCGTTCGTTCTCTTCCGCCGGTGTTTGCGGCTTCCATCGTAGCGCCCGCTACAACCCACACCCGGGAAACCTGGTATCTTCTTCCCGGCGCCAATTCCCTCGGAGTTGACGTTGCCGTGCCACCCGTGCCCACGACCCCCGCGCGGGAGAGAGGTCGACCGATGGGCAGCACGTTGTGCCGATGCCAGAACCTTGCAGGACCGGACGTCGAACTGCATCCGCGCTGTATGGGGCAGGTCTGGCTCTTCGACGGCGCTCCACTGGACGCGTGGGAGAGCGTTGCCGGGGATCTCATACGCAGGCACCTCGCCGCGGGTGAAGACCTGTTCCGGCAGGGAGACCCGGCCGAAAGCATGTGGCTCATCAAGGCTGGCTCGGTGAAGCTGTGGAAGACCACCGAAGACGGACGAACCCTGACCCTCGACATCCGCAAGGCGGGGGACCTCCTGGGGGAGAATGTGCTCATGGAAGACGGGGGTACCTACCCGGTCGCGGCCACCTGCCTCGGGCCAACCGTCACGTGCGGGATCGACCGGCGGACCTTCGAGTCCCTGGTGACTCGGCACCCAGCGGTGGGGCTCGTGGTGATCCGGAACCTGTCCCGCAGGATCGACCAGCTCTCGGGAAAACTGGGAGCGCTCTCGGAACCAAACCTGGATGACCGGCTCTACGAAGTGCTGGCCAACGTCGCGCGGGACTTGGGTACGCCCGCCCCGGGGGGGTGGAAGATCGCCTTCCCGCTGACCCACGAGGAGATCGGTTTTCTCGTCGGCGCCCACCGGGTGAGCGTTACCCGCGCCCTCGGCAAGCTTCGAGACACGGGGCGGGTGCGCACAACCGGCAAGTTCCTCTTCGTTCAGGGTACGGCCTGAACGGGTCGCCCCGGGCGACGGGCTGTTTCCCTCCCCCGGAACGGCACGGCCTTGGACTCCCCTGTCGGGGTCAGCACACCCTTCTCTTCTCTCATGTGTTCTGACGAAATTTCGCCGGCGGCAGAAAACGGAAGATCTGGTAGCGCCCGCTACCGAATCGTTTGGCGAAGTGCTGTAGAGTGGGTCTCACGGGTTGGACAACCAAACGCGCAGAGGAGAGACCACCATGATCCCCGAGAAACTGCTGGAAGTGCTCAAGAAGGATGGAGTGGGTTCCATCGTCACGATGGGTGCCGATGAGCCGCACGTCGTCAATACCTGGAACAGCTACGTGCGAATTTCCGACGATGGACGCATGTTGATTCCGGCGGGGTATATGAACCGCACGGAGGAGAACCTCAAGCGCAACAAGAACGTCTTGCTTACCTTCGGGAGCAGCAAAGTGGCGGGCAAGAACGGTCCCGGCACCGGCTTTCTGATCAAGGGGACTGCGGAGTTCATAACCTCCGGGCCTGATCTCGAGGCGATGCAGAAGAGGTTCGCGTGGGCGCGGGCCACGTTGGCCGTGACCGTCCTCTCTGCTACGCAGACCCTGTAGACGGGGGAGACAACCCGATTCCCGTGGGGCTGCGGCGGGGCCTGCGGGGGTGGGTGGTCCCGGGGGCTGAGGTTCGGCGAGGATCTACAGTGTATGGGAGTTTTCCGGAACACCGGCGGCGGCCTCGGCAACGGGGTCGCCGTCGTCTTTCCAGCAACTCGCCGCTGACCACCGGACCGAGGAAGGGGCGGGGTGTCCACTTCCCCCTCGACCCGTGTCCTGGTTCCGCGCCCGCCTCTTCCCTCCGCCCCATCCGAAGGAAACAACTGGGGCCCCGCGATGCGGGGCCCCAGGGGACCTTCCGTGTCCGCGCCACCCGGCTCAGTACCGGTACTGCTCCGCCTTGTAGGGCCCCTCCACCGGCACGCCGATGTAGGCTGCCTGGTCCGGGGTGAGTTCGGTGAGGTGTACCCCGAACTTGGCCAGGTGCAGCCGCGCCACCTTCTCGTCCAGGGCCTTGGGCAGCACGGTCACCGTCTTGCCGTACGCCTCGGCGTTCTTGTGCAGCTCGATCTGGGCCATCACCTGGTTGGTGAACGAGGCGCTCATGACGAAGCTGGGGTGGCCGGTGGCGCAGCCCAGGTTGACCAGGCGCCCCTCGGCGAGGATGAGGATGGAGTGCCCGCCGCCGTTGGGGCCGTGGGTGGTGTTGGTGAACTTCCACTCGTGCACCTGGGGCTTGATCTCGATCTTCTCCACCTCGCCCCGGGCGCGCAGGACCTCCAGCCCGGCCATGTCGATCTCGTTGTCGAAGTGGCCGATGTTGCAGACGATGGCGTTGTGCTTCATG